>CAZVVD010000156.1:0-6361 GCA_964630555.1 uncultured Verrucomicrobiota bacterium
CCCCTCGGAAGAATGGTTGATGGTTGATGGTTGATGGTTGATGGTTGATGGTTGATGGTTGATGGTTGATAAAAAATCACAAGCGGATAGACGGTTTTTCAATAGTCAATTGTTTAATCACTGTTGAATGTTCAATGTTTCTGACCGAACTTGTGAGATAGCGCCATGAACCTGCTCATCGGATCCTTGACCATCGGCCTGATTCTCTCGCTCCTGGCGCTGGGGGTCTATCTCTCGTTCCGCATTTTCGACTTCCCGGACATCACCGCGGACGGATCCATCACCCTGGGGGCGGCGACCGCGGCCATCCTCCTGGTGCACAACGTGCATCCCCTGGCGGCCACCCTGGCCGGGGCGCTGCTGGGCTGCGCCGCCGGGACGGTCACCGGGCTCCTGCACACCCGCTTCAAGATTCACGGACTGCTTTCCGGCATCCTGGTGATGACGGCCTTGTACTCGATCAACCTGCACATCATGGGGCGCAGCAACCTGCCCCTGCTTTCCGAGACCACCCTGGCCAGCCTGGCCGAGGCCGCCGGGCAGCGGCTGCTGAAGGGCGCCGCGAGCTTCCACCTGCTCGGGTGGGAGGTCGCGATCCAGGACGCGGCGGCGCTGGCGGCCATGACCGCTGTGATCGTGGCGGCCGGCATGCTGTTATACCTCTTCCTGCGGACCAACCTGGGCACAGCCATGCGGGCCACCGGCGACAACGCCCAGATGATCCGCGCCCTGGGGGTCAACACCGGGCGCATGATCGTGGTCGGATTGGCGCTGTCCAACGGCTTGATTGCCCTCGCGGGCGCCCTGCTGGCCCAGTACCAGGGCTTTGCCGATGTCCAGATGGGGATCGGTATGATCGTCTGGGGCCTGGCCAGCGTGATCATCGGCGAAGCCCTGGTCAAGACCCGCGGCCTGGGGCTGACCCTGGCGGGGGTCGTGATGGGGTCGGTCCTGTTCCGCCTGCTGGTGGCCATCGCCCTGCGCTGGGGTTTGAATCCCAACGATCTCAAGCTGATCACGGCGGTCTTTGTCTTCGCGGCCCTGGTCCTGCCCGGCCTGCTGGCCAGGCTCCGACGCCGAGAAGGGGTGGGGGGGACGGCATGCTGACGGTTGAAAACCTGCACAAGACCTTCAACCCCGGCACGCCGGACGAGGTCCGGGCCCTCAGGGGGCTCAGCCTGCGCCTGGAGGCGGGCGACTTCACGGTGGTCATCGGCTCGAACGGGTCCGGAAAGTCCTCCCTGCTCAACCTGGTGGCCGGTTCGCTGGTGGCGGATGCCGGGCGCATGGTTCTGGACGGGGTGGACGTCACGGCCTGGCCTGAGCACCGGCGTGCGCGCTGGATCGGCCGGGTGTTCCAGAATCCCTTCAGCGGCACGGCCCCGCGCATGAGCATCGCCGAGAACCTGGCCCTGGCGGCCGGGCGCGGACGGCGGCGCGGTCTGAACTGGCTCCTGGGCCGCCGGCTGATGCGCGAGCTGCGGGAGCGGATCCGGGAGCTGAACGTCGGCCTGGAGGACCGCCTGGGGACTGAAATCGGCGCCCTGTCGGGCGGCCAGCGCCAGGCCCTGACCCTGCTGATGGCCACCTGGGTCAAGCCCAAGCTGCTCCTGCTGGACGAGCACACCGCGGCGCTGGACCCCCGCACCGCGGACCAGGTCATCGGGCTCACGCGCGACCTCGTGACCCGCGAGCGGATCACGACCCTGATGGTCACGCATTCCATGCACCAGGCGGTGAACCTGGGCGGACAGCTGATCATGCTGCACCGGGGGCGCAAGGTGCACGACATCGGCGGGGCCGCCAAAAAGCGCCTGCGGGTGGAAGATCTCCTGGGGCGCTTCGATGAAATCCGGCGCGCCGAGCAGCTGGATCCCGGGGCCGCCGAACTGCTGGGGCGGCGGTATGTGTGAGGCGGGTGGCCGGGGAAGGGCCTGGCCTGTCTCTGGCCCGTGAGCAATCCAGGCTAACCGGCCTGGCTGCTTTCCAGGGCCACCACGATCAGTTTGGCGGCCGTGGCGAAGTCCTCGTCCTTCTTGAAAAACCCGGAGACGCCCAGCGACTCGGCCTCCTTCATGTCCTTCGGGGTGCCGTAGGCGGTGATCATGATCACCGGCAGCCTGGGGTCGGTTTCGCGGATTTTGCGCAGGGTTTCGATGCCGTTCATGCCCGGCATTTTCATGTCGAGGTAGACGAGGGTCGGGCGTTCCCGGGCGATGGCCGCCAGGCCTTCCTCGCCGCTGGCCACCCCGGCGACCTGGTAGCCCTTGGCCTTCAGCCAGAACTCCATCGGCCGCCGGAACCCGTCCTCGTCGTCCACCAGCAGAATGCGGATGTCCTTTGGCTCCATTGCGTATACTCCAATCAATAAAAAAGCTGCCACGCTTTCAGCCGGAAGTCAAGGCGTTTTTGTCCGCCCGGCGACGCCATCAGCACGGCAGGGTGAAGGCGAAGGTGCTGCCCTTGCCCACCTCGCTCTCGACCCGGATGGCGCCGCCGTGCCGCTCCACGATTTCCTTGACCAGGGGCAGGCCCAGGCCCGTGCCGTGGATGCCGTTGCCGGCATGGCCGGCGACCTGCTCAAACTTGTTGAAAATCCTCTGGATGTCCTGCGGGGCGATGCCGGGGCCGGAATCGGCGACCGCGATTTCGACCGGGCTGCCCGGGGTCAGCCGCACCCGGATTTCCCCCTCCGCCGGGGTGAATTTCAGGGCATTGCTGAGCAGGTTGTTGAGGACCTGGACGATCTTGTCGGCGTCCACCTCCAGCTGCAGCGGCGGCTCGGGCAATTCGAGGCGCGCCGCGATGTTCTTTTCGCGGAACCAGCCGGTGAAGTTCGCCAGGGTGGCGCGGATCAGGGCCGTGAGGTCGGTGGGCGCTTTTTTGATTTCCATCTTGCCGGCCTCGATTTTCGACAGATCCAGCAGGTCGTTGATCAGGCGGGTCAGGCGCTCGACGTTTCCCTTGGCCAGGGAGAGGAAGCTCTTCTGGTCCTCGTTGATGGCGCCGGCGGTCTGGTCGAGGATGATCGCCAGGTTTTTCTGGATGGCGGCCAGGGGCGAGCGAAGCTCGTGGGAGACGTTGGCTACGAAGTCCGATTTCAGCTGCTCGACCTCCTTCATCTTGGTGATGTCGGAGAGCACCGAGACCATGCCGATCGTTCGGCCATTCTGGTCCTCAATCACGGCGTTGGAGGTGCGGAGGACGCGGCGGGTTTCGGCGTTCTCGCCGGCCAACTCGATTTCCTTGACGGATTCCGGGCTACCGCGGGTGAGTACCAGGGAGTGCTCCTCGTGCAGGCTGTCCTTGATGGATTTGCCGACCACGTTGCCGTCGGTGTGCCCCAGCATTTTTTCGGCGGCCGGGTTGGCCATCAGGATGTTGCCGTCGTTGCCCACCACCACCATGCCTTCGCCCACGTTGCGCATGATCGAATCCATGGTTTCTTTTTCGAAGGCCAGGCGCCGGTTCTCGTCCTCGTAATGGCGGACGGCGTTACGCACGCGCCGCTCCAGCTCGGTCTCGAACCGGTCGCGCAGCGCGTAAAGGTCCTGCAGCTCCGTGGGCGACGGCTGGCGCAAGCTGGCCAGGGCCTCCGGCGAGGCGAAGGCGGCGCCGCCGGCGGGCGCGCCGGCGGCGCTCCCGCGCAGGGCCTTGAGAAAGCTCTCCTCTTCCGCTGTGGACGCGGGTTTGGCCTTCTCCTTCTCGGGCTTGGCGCCGGGTTCGGATTCCTTCGCGATCCGGCCATAGCGGACGTCGTTGGCCTGGACGTGTTCGAGGTTGCGGGCGGCCAGGGCCTTAATGATACCGCCGTCGCGGTTGAGGTCCTCGGGTTTAGCGGCCAGGCATTCCAGGAACTTGCGCAGTTCAACCGTCGCCAAACCCGGGCGGAAGGTGATGTTGTCGAGGCGCAACAGTTCGAACTGCCGGGCCAGGCCCTTGGTCTGGGCCGGGTCGGCTTCGACCGGCTGGCCGTTGATCACCAGCTTCTGCTCGACGAAGCCGAAGGAAAAGTCCTTGCCGTCGGCCAGCGTCCCCTGCAGCAGCCGGTAGCACTCGCCGATGCTGCCCTGGACCAGCGAGTGGGCCGGGGGATAAAAGCGCACATTCTGCAGGGCCAGGAACAGCTTGTTGACGATGCCGAGCGTATCGCTCATGGTGGAATCCCCAGGCGGCGGCTCCCCGGCCGCGGACAGTCCAAATCGAAAAAAATATATTCCGGGCGGGATGTCCTGTCAAGGTTCGGACCCCGGCAATTCTCATCATGGGTTGGCCTCCTGCCGCCTTGCGCGGCAGGAGCCGGCGAGTGGCTGGGAAAAGCGTGTATTTCCCCGCCACTCTGACTTGCCCGCGACACCAGGTCGCGGGGGACAAGCCCCAATGAGAACTCAGGCGGAGGGCTGGGGCGGGTACAGGTCCAGGTAGTCGCGCCAATGCCCCATGATGATCGCGGCCTTTTCCCGCAGCTGGCCGGCCAGGCCGGGATGGAAATGAAAGGAATCCTCGTCCTCTGGCGCGCGGGCCATGGCGAACAGCGGGCCGGCGGCCGATTCGACCAGGCGGGCCAGGGCTACGGCGTTGTCGGCTTCGGAGCGGGCGATTTGCCGCAGTTCCAGCGACGCCTGGTTGATGTCATTATTACCGAAGCGTTCCCGCCGCCAGATCAGGCTGGTGTGCCGGGGATCGGCCAGGGTCAGGGTGTGCTGGTAATCGATGAAGTTCCGGGCGGTGAGCATCAGGCAGCGCCAGGCCCGGAGGCGTTGGGCGAGGAGCCGGGCATCGGCGCGTTGCGCCTCATCGGCCGCGCCGGTTTCGAGGCGCTCAGCCGCCGCGAGGGCCGCGCCGGCATCTTCCATGGCGTCCGCGATCGCATGGCGCGCCATCCAGACCCCGGCGTTGCCGACCACCCCTTCCTCCCCGAGCAGGCAGTGGTAACTGTCGGCTTCCTGCGAGTTGCAGGCGACCCGGTGGCGGGCGTAGCCGGCCTTTTCCCCGTCCGCCAGGCGGGCGATATCCGGCACCAGCGGCATGAGGAGCCAGCGCATCATGGCCGGGCCCACCAGCAGGATATTGAAGGCGCCTTTGACGTGCACGTGCTGCAGGTGACCGCAGGCGTTTTCGATTGCCTCCCATGCCGCCAGCAGCGTTTCCGCCCGGGGCTCGCCGGCCCGCGCAGCCGCCGCCTCGCGCAGCAGCGCCAGGCGGGCGGCCGGCCCGCGCGCCGGGGTGTTCAGGAAGCGGCTGAAAACGGCCAGGATCGCGGAATCCGCGTGCCGCCAGCGGCCGACCACGATCCGGGAGGCTCCGCTGGCGAAGGCGGCTTCGAGCTGGGAGGCGAGCTGCAGGGGTCGCGGCAGGCCGACCACGGGAAACACCTGGTCCACGACAAAATGCCCGCCCGCCAGGTCTGCCTTCCAGGGGATCGCGGCGGACGTGCGCGAGTTCACCGCCAGGCCAGGAGGGAGTGCCGCGTAATCCACCGGCGCGTGCCGGATGTTGTCCAGATTGACCTCGATCTCCACCCCTCCGTCCCGGGCGCCGTCGCGGATGGCCGCCAGGAAGCCTGCGATTCGGTCGGTCACCGGGCGGTGCCGGCAGGCATCCGGTCCGTTATTCCCGGGATAAGGACTGGTCCAGCAGACCCCGCCGCAGGAGTCGTTGGTGAAAAACGAATAGGTGTCGATTTCTGGGAGCTGGCGGGCGATCACCGCCATGGACCGGCGGTACATGGCCAACACCTCGGGCTGGTCGATGCAGGGGCTGAAGTAGGGCAGGTGGGCGATGCGGGTGAGCTCGCCCTGGGCGCCGCGCCACTCCGGGTGGGCGCGGTAGACGCCCTCAGGCAGCCACATGGGGTCGTTGCCGAACAATGCGCCCTTGAGGCCCAGCCGGCGCAGGACCGCGCAGCGTTCCTTGAGAAGCGCCAGGGTCCGGGCCGCTTCGCCCGCCGGCAGCCAGTCCGCCAATTCCGGCGGCGTCGCCAGCTTGAACACGGAGGGGTGATGAATGGACCAGATCGGCCAGCTGGTCCACTCCGGATGCGGATCGCGCTCGTCGCGCAGCTGCCACCGGGCCGGCGGCAAGCCGCCGCTGACGATCACGTGGGTGGCCCCATGCCCGGCGACCGTGCGCGCCCAGGCTTCGAAATCGCGGGTCGTGAGTTCCTCGGGGTAGTCGGTGAATTCCCAGAGAATATCGGGGCCGCGCGTGTCCATGGCTGCCGGATCCTTTCGAGGAGCGTTTCCCCGGGGGGGTGTCCTGAAACCCTAGACTGTCCGGCCCGTTTTGTCAACGGCCTGGCGCCCTGTGTCAAAGCTTATTAGAAATGTCCCCATTCTCGACTCATTAGAAATGTCCCCTT
>CAZVVD010000157.1:0-6318 GCA_964630555.1 uncultured Verrucomicrobiota bacterium
CGCGGGTTGATCTCGATGATCACCACCCGTCCGGTCTTGGGATCGTGGGCAATCTGGACATTCGTGCCGCCGATGACCTGGATGGCTTCCACGATCGCGTAGGCGTATTGCTGGAGCCGCTGTTGGAGCTCCGGGCTGATCGTCAGCATCGGCGCGGCGCAGAAGGAGTCGCCGGTGTGGACGCCCATGGCGTCGATGTTCTCGATGAAGCAGACCGTGATCATCTGGTTCTTGGCGTCCCGCACGACCTCCAGCTCGAGCTCCTCCCAGCCCAGGACCGATTCCTCGACCAGGATCTGCCCCACCAGGCTGGCGGCGATCCCGCGATTGGCCACCAACCGCAGTTCCTCGACGTTGTACACCAACCCGCCCCCGGTGCCGCCCATGGTATAGGCCGGCCGGATGACCACCGGGTAGCTGAGATCGGCCGCGATCTTCTCGGCCTCGGCCACGGTGTAGGCCGGGGCGCTTTTGGGCATGTCGATCCCCAGGCGCTTCATGGTTTCCTTGAAGGCGATCCGGTCCTCGCCGCGCTCGATGGCGTCCACCTGGACCCCGATGACCTTGACCGCGTATTTCTCCAGCACCCCGGCCTTGGCCAGCTCGGCGCAGAGGTTCAGGCCGGACTGCCCTCCCAGGTTCGGCAGCAAGGCATCCGGCCGTTCCTTGACGATGATTTCCGTCATGCGCTGGAGATTCAGGGGCTCGATGTAGGTGGCATCCGCCATGCCGGGGTCGGTCATGATCGTGGCGGGATTGGAATTCGCCAAGACCACCTTGTACCCCAGCTTACGGAGGGCCTTGCAGGCCTGGGTGCCGGAATAGTCGAATTCGCAGGCCTGGCCGATGATGATCGGGCCGGACCCGATGATCATGACCTTGTGGATATCGGTGCGCTTTGGCATGGGAATCCCCCGGTTGAAAAACCTGTCCCCCCAAAAAACACCGTGCCGGGCGAACCCCGCTGGCGCGCGACGCGGTTGAGCGAAGCCTTTTATCCCAACCGTCGCCCGGACACAAGCCCATTGTCACCGCCCCGTTCGCAACGCGGTCGGCTTCCACCGCAGGCGGTGCTGTCGCCGCGGGCGTTGGCCGCGGTCCGGGGCTAACCGCGTTCTAACATCAGCGGGCTTGGTTTCCAAACGCCGCGGCCGTGGTCACCGATATTTCCTTCAGACCAAGATGTGGTAGACTCCAAGAACTTTTGGGATCCGGGGGGCAGCGCCGCATCGGCGCGGGATGTCCGGCGCCGGGTCGCCGGAAGCCAGGCCAAGGGAGGAACCATGAAATCAATGGCGACGGCCAAATCCATTCTGCGAACACGGAGCGCATCCCGACTCCCGGAGGCCAGGATGCCCTCCTTCGTCCAGAAAGCTTCGCCGGGCGAACCCGTGAGGCATGGGCGGAATGCTCATGCTCCGAGGGGGGGTGCAAGATCCTTTATGGTTGCCGGGGTCGCGGCCGGGCTGGGCCTGGCCCTGCTGGGCTGCGGACGCCAGGCCGGGAGGTCGATCACCATGGCCGGCTCGACCGCGTTCCAGCCGTTCGCCGAAAAACTGGCCGAGCAGTTCATGGCCGGCCGGCCCGACGTCTCCATCACGGTCCAGGGCGGCGGCTCCGCCCTAGGCATCCAGGCGGCGCGCTCGGGGGCCGCCCAGATCGGCATGGCCGATTTGGTCGAACTGCCGCCGGAAGCGCGGGACCTCCTGGGCGTCACCGTGGCCCGTGACGGGATCGCCATCGTCGTTCATCCGGATAACGCCCTCACCAACCTCGCCCTGGCCCAGGTGCGTGCGATTTTCAGCGGGACGGTGAAGAACTGGAAAGACGTCGGCGGTCCCGACCACCCCATCCGGGTCGTGTCGCGCGGGAAAGGCTCGGGTACGCGTTCGTCCTTCGAGGCCGTCGTCGGGGGCCTCACCCTGGCCCCGGAGGCCCTAGTCCTGGACTCGAACGGCACGATCCGCGAAACCGTGGCCACCGATCGCGACGCCGTCGGCTACCTGTCCCACGGCCTGCTGAACGACACGGTCAAGGCCCTGACCGTGGATGGCGCCGCCTGCTCGGACGCCGACATCGCCGCCGGCCGCTACCGGCTTGTCCGGCCCGTCTTCCTCCTGGTTGTCGGGCCCCCCGCCGGAGCCGCCAAGGAGTTCATCGAGTATGTCCGTTCGCGGGACGGCCAGGAAACCATCCGTCTCAACGGCCTGCTGCCGGTGAACTAGGAAAACGACGGGGTCAGCCTATCCGGAGCAGTGGAACCTCGAACGCGAATCCAGGTTCAGGGGTTGTGACGCGCCGGTATTTCCGGCTCGCGGTTGCCATGCCTGCCCAGGGATTGCATGGTCGTGGTCAGCGCCTCGCCCGGGAGCCCCGGCTGGCGGCGCGCTTTTAGCCGGAGACGGCTTCGCGGGCCAGCCTGCTCCAGTCATCGAACCGTTCCGGGTGATTCTCGCAGGTGTGCGTGTCCAGCAAGACAATCTCCAGCACGCAGCCGTTGGCGCGCGCGACCTCCACGCCATGCCGCAGGGTGTGGCGGACCTTCGCCGCGTTGAAGTCGCCAATCAGATGGGCCGGGTGCGGCTTCCACATCAGGATGACCTCGTCTTTCAACCGCCGGGCGCACTGCTCGATGTCCGCCCAGGGGGAAACGGACACCCGCCGCAAGTTCGGAATCGTGAGCACAAAATCCAGCTTGCGGGTCACATCGTCGCAGCAGCCGTACCCGTTCAGCCCAAACGGCTGCAGCAGGCGCTTCTCATAGGGGAACGCAAACTCCGCGTGCATCTCGGGCGAGACCGCGGCCATCTCCTGGGCCTCCGCCCAACCCCAGAGATCACAGGGGCGCGCGTGCCCTGGACGGTATCCGGGCGCCGGCAATTCGTCGGTGAACCCGTGCCCGCTGGTGTAAATGGGGGTGCTGTCGTTGTTGAGGTCCAGCAGGTGCTGGTCAAGGTACTGCCGCAGCATGCGGTGGTGGCCCTCTTCGAGAAAGGCCATCGCCTCATGCACCATCGCAGGATTCTCGATCATGTCCACCAGGAGCTCCTGGAGCCCCCGCAGGGCGGAATACTGGTTCATCAGGTGATAGGAGAGATCCGCAACCCCCTTGACCCGGACAGCGAGCAGATCGCCGAACAGGTCCTGAAAGGTGTCCTCGTCCGCCCGGGTGGCCGCTTCATCGAAGGCGACGATCGGGTACTTCAGCTTCGCCAGATCGGCGGGCGAGCCCAGCAGGGGCTGGAAGCCAAACGCGCCGCGCGGGTCATTGCTGCGCGCTCGCACGGGCGTGAGCCCCCATCCGGAATTGCGAATGACTTTGGGGACGATCCATTCCGAGTCCACGACGTTGTCGCTGGCGAAATGGCCGGCAAGGTGGATGCGCCGCCGCAATTTTTCCTCTATCCCGCGGGCGGTCTCGTCCTCACAGATCAAGGCAGCCGGAGGCACCAGTTCGCCCCAGGCTCCTTGCGGATCGATATAGACAACGGGCGTGCGTTCCGCCATGGCGTTATGTCGCCGCCACAGGTCCCGGCGTGCCGCCATCGCCGGCGTCGCGGCAAGGTCCGCGACTTCTTTGGCGAGATCGCGCAGCACCTTGCGGTCCTGTCCATCAAACCCCAGCACGCCTGCTCCCCTTGTGGCCGAACGCTTCCTGGCATGGCGCGCAACTCACACCCGGGTAGCGCGCAGAGGTCTGCCCAATCAATGGCGGCGCCTCCGATCGGCGCACGGCGCTCTGCCGGTGTGAAGCGATCGCCTCGGCATTCCTCATACGGCGCAGGCTACTCCGGTGCGCCGACGCTATCAAGCGCCGTCCTGAACCTCAGGCGGGTCGCATGCAGGCGCGGCGCCTGCCAAGCGGTCGGCGGGGGCGGCTGCAGGCTGACCCTCACCCTCGCGGCATGACGCCGCTCCCGTTTTTTGCTGTCCATGGCAGGCAAAACGGGATAGGGTGTTGCCGACGCCGTTCCCGGGCACCGGCGGCCTTAACACCAGGAGGTCCCATGAACAGGCAAACGCGCATCAAAAAAATCATCAGCACGGGGGTGGGTATGGCGATGATCGCCGGAACAACCGCGGTCCAGGGAGCAACCAACGCGCCGGCCATGGCGGACGGGCTCTATGCGAAGTTGGTCACGGACAAGGGCGAGATCCTGTGCGTTTTGGAGTTCGAGAAATGCCCGGCCACAGTCGCCAACTTTGCCGGGTTGGCCGAAGGGACCAAGAACTCCAACAAGCCCAAGGGGACGCGCTTCTACGACGGCCTGAAATTCCACCGGGTCATCCCCCAGTTCATGATCCAGGGCGGATGCCCCGAAGGGACGGGCCGGGGAGACCCGGGCTATCGTTTCCCGGACGAGATCCAACCGGCGCTGCGCCACACGGGGCCCGGGATTCTCTCCATGGCCAACGCCGGCCCCGACACCAACGGCAGCCAGTTCTTCATCACCCACGTCGCCACGCCCTGGTTGGACGGCAAGCATACCGTCTTCGGGCATGTCGTGCGGGGGCAGGACGTCGTCAACGCCATCACCACGGGAACGGTCTTGCGCCAAGTCGAGATCATTCGCGTGGGCGACAAGGCCAAGGCCTTCAAGACCGACCAGGCGGCCTTTGATCACTACGTGAGCCAGATCAAGGCGAAGTGACCTCCCCCGGGGTGATGATGGGGCAAGCCAGCCAATGGTCAGCGGCCTCCCTCAAATCAATGGCGAGTCGTTGCCGACTTCGACCACCATCAAACGCCTGCGCGCCGAAATTTCCGGGCGAGTCCAGGGGGTCGGGTTCCGGCCGGCGGTCTGCCGCCTCGCCCGGGAGCTGGATCTGGCGGGGTTCGTGAAGAATACGCCGGCCGGCGTGCTCCTGGAAGTCCAGGGGACGTCGGAGGCCGTGGTCGCCTTCCTGGAGCGTCTGCGGGCGGCGCCGCCCCGCCAGGCCCGCCTTGACGCCCTCCGCGTGGAAACCATCGCGCCCGTGCCCGACGCCGGCGGCTTCGAGATCGCGCCTTCCCGCCGGTCCGGCGACCTGCGGGCGGGGATGCCGCCGGATTTAGCCACTTGCGGCGAGTGCCGGGCCGAGCTTTTCGATCCCGCCAACCGCCGGCATGGCTATCCCTTCATCAACTGCGTCAACTGCGGACCGCGTTTCACGATCATCCGGGAACTGCCCTACGACCGCGAACGCACCTCGATGGCCTCCTTCGCCCTCTGCCCAGCCTGCCGGAAGGAATATCTTGACCCGATGGATCGCCGGTTCGACGCCCAGCCGAACGCCTGCCCGGTGTGCGGGCCAGCGGTGAAGGTGATCCTGCCGGCAGAGGAACAAGGAAAACATTCAACGCTCAACGCCCAACATCCAACATTGAACGAAAATGGCGGAGGGCACGGCGGGAATCCCGCATGCGGGAGTTCCCGCCCTACAATCGGAGCGTCTGGTTGTAGGGCGGGCACGTCCCCGGGATTGCCCGCCGTCGTTCCCGAACCCGGCGGGAAAGTCGAGGACCATTCCCGCCCTTCCATTCAAGAGGCGGCGATCGGGGAGGCCGTGCGGGCGCTGAAGGACGGCGGAATCCTCGCGCTAAAGGGGCTGGGCGGTTACCACCTGGCCTGCGACGCCGCCAGCGACGCCGCCGTGGCCCGGCTCCGCGCCCGGAAGCGCCGGCCGCACAAGTCGCTGGCCGTCATGTTCGCGACGCTCGACGAACTCCGCCGGCACGCGGAGGTGTCGGCGGCGGAGGCGGAGTGGCTCACCGGCTGCGCCGCGCCGATCGTCATTTTGCGGCGCAAAGCCGGCTCGTCGCTCTCGCGCCTGGTCTCGCCGGACACGGGGGACCTCGGCGCCTTCCTCCCCTACTCGCCCCTGCATCACCGCCTGCTGGCGGGAATCAGCCCGCTGGTGATGACCAGCGGGAACGCCGCGGACGAGCCGATCGCCATGGACGAGGCTCAGCTCGGGCGCATCCTGGGGCCGATCGCCGACGCCGCCCTGGTCCATAACCGGCCCATCCTGCGGCGCTGCGACGACTCGGTGATCAAAGGAGTCGCCCATGACGATCGTCAGGATTATGACCGGCCGGGGGGCGGGCCGGCTCCAGGAGTCGACTCCCCCCAGGAGGAACGCGCTCCGTCGCATCCGGAACCTTTTGCCGAAAACAATGGCCCGGCCGCTTCGCGGACGGGATGTTTTGCCGACGGATCCGTCGCGACGGAGTGCGACGGCCACCCAGAGACCTGTTCATACGGACCGGCTGCGATCCCGATTTCTAAAGATCGGGACGACACCCACCCTCTTTTTTTCCGGCGCTCGCGGGGGTTC
>CAZVVD010000158.1:0-6300 GCA_964630555.1 uncultured Verrucomicrobiota bacterium
CTTCAAGGCAGAATCCTTTCATGCAGGGATTCCTTTCGTTAATGGGGCGCCATTACACGCACAAATCTTCAGGAATATAACACTCGAGATAAATGTCCAGCCCTACAGTTTCTTTATACAGCTTTGTATCTGTTTGGACAAGAATGCCATCGTGCAGTTTTTCGACGAAACCTTCACGTTCAAGATTGATTGCGACTTTGGGTGAAACAGTGACGGTGTAACGTTGGAGCGTACGCATGATTTCGCGTGTCGGGCCGGCGAAACGCAGTCGTTCGATCAGCTTATCGTTGCTGGCATAGCGGACGATGATCGGAACGGAAGCATCTTTAATCAGGCGGAACTCTTCTCCGGCTGTGCGGAACTGCGCGTTGCTGTCCGGATTCACATCCCTAACCAGTCTATTCATCAGCCACGTTTCACCGTGATCATTAACGCTGGCATAGAATTGCTCGAAAAAGCGGCGGAAAAAGGCCGGCGAATCGGGCGCAAACGCGGGGAGCGATGCCAGCGCTCTTGTCGTCTGCTCGCCCTTCAAGAGCAAGCCGATGGGCGCAGGTCTGGGTGGAATAAAGACATGCACCTTGCCGAGGACTGTGAGTTTACCTTCGCGGTTACAGCGCCCGGCGGCCTGATTGATCGAGTCCAGCCCGGCCAGGGCGCGGTAGACCACGGGGAAGTCCAAGTCCACACCGGCCTCAACAAGCTGGGTGCTGATCACGCGGCATTGGGCGCCCGCTGTCAGCTTCGCCTTGATATCGGCGATGACACGGGAGCGGTGTTCGCCGCACATGAGCGCGGAAAGATGAATGGAGTCGGCCGGCATGGCCTTCCACAATTCATGACAATCCTTACGGCGATTGACGACGCAGAGCGCTTGCTGATGTTGGGATAGCTCGGCGGCTAACGAAGGCCAATCTTGCGGTTGGTTGATGTCCAGAGGGAAACAAATTTTCGTACGTTGTAGTTTGCCATAAAGGTGCGCTGGATCGGGGGCAATTTCGCGCGGTGTCTGATAAAGATTCGGAAGAGCCGGTTGCGTGGCGGTTGACAGGACCACCGTTGCGCCATAGTCCGCGACAAGACGATTAAGCGCCTCGACGGAAGGATGCAGCCATTCTGGGGGTAATAATTGAGCCTCATCCAGGATAATGACGCTTGCAACGATGTTGTGCAGTTTGCGGCAACGGCCGGGTTTGGCCGCGTAAAGCGACTCAAAGAATTGCACGTTGGTGGTGACGATGATTGGAGCATCCCAATTTTCGGAGGCCAGGGTGAGCGAGGGGCTTTCCTTCTCAGGAGTGAGATTCGAATGATGCTCGATGACGTTATCTTGGCCGAGATATTGGCGGAGGACATCGGCGGTTTGTTCAATAATGCTCGTATAGGGGATGACATAGATTACACGCGATTTGCCATGCCGAATGGCATGATCCAGGGCGAAAGCGGTACCGGATAACGTCTTGCCGCCACCAGTGGGGACGGTGAGAGAAAACATTCCCGGAGACTGACCAGCGGCTTGGCGGCAAGCTGCAAGGACCTCGGCGCGGATTCGGTTTACCGGGGTAGGAGAGACAGATGCCATCATCTCATCAAGCTTTTGATCGAAACGTGACTTCAGTTCCGCAAGCGGCGGAAAAACAGGGCGAAGTTTTGATCTGGCTGCGTCCATGAACATTTCCGTATCGAGGAAATCCGCGTCCACGAGGCATGAAAAAAGCATGCGTACCCAAAAGTGGTAAGCAATGGCATTGCCATTGCGGCATTGCATGGCGAATGGCGGCGGTCGAAGAATCGTAGGTTGATGGCTAAGTTCGTATTGAGCACCGGATCGAATCGTGTTGGCTAATTCTTTTTCGTCTTCAAAACGGTGGGAAAGCGATGCTTGTCCGCCATGCCAGTCCGGCAACCCGGCATGATGTCCGGCCACAATGTAGGCAATGGTTTTTCCAATAGCGACGGGGCTCGGCCATCTTTCCATGGAAAAAATGGCGCCAGCACCGGAATGATTTACACGGCCATCGACCGTTCCTCCATCGTATTCTGAAACGTCCAATCCGTTCTCGCGCCGGAGATAGACTTGGAAAGCTGGATGGGCCTTGCCTAAATCATGAAGCCAGCTGGCATTGTATGCCCATTCGCCGGAATCGAAGGCGGACGCAAACTCTTTTGCTATTTCGGCAACAGCCTTCAAATGCTCGTCCAGCGGTTGCCATTTATCGGGTGGCTGGCCCGGCAGACTATGCGCATAGATGTCGTTTTTCATAACCTCCAAAGAATGCCCATCCGCTTTTGCCAGCCTGAATTTGAGGCACCATGCACACCAGGCAACCCAAGAAGCAATGGCAACCAGCATAAGCTGCCGCTTGGCGCATGCAATCCCGAATTAGACGTGCTGTCATACAACAATACAGCGCGCCGCAAACATGGGCATACATTAGCGCCTCGGGGCGGGGGAGTCAAACGTCAGTTCCGATGGGGCAGCCGGCGGCGCACGCGGGAGGAGACGGAGATAAGGACGGCAACATGCCGTCCCTCCCGGTTTCAATCCCCACCCCCCGCGCGGGGGGCGACGCGCACCGTCCGGCCTGTGGCGGGCGTCAAATCCGGAAAATGGCGCCCAGGCGCCGGCCCAGCAGGGCGTTGGCCGCCAGGATGGTGATCAGCAGGAAGACCATGGCCCAGGTCCCGAGGGCCGAGGCGATGAAGCGGCCGTCGCCCAGGAGCTGGAAGAGTTCGTAGAGGGCCTTGGTGATGGGGTAATAGGCCTGCTTCTGGGCGAGCATCAGGGAGTCCGATACCTCCAGCATGGCGAAGCTGAACGCCAGCAGTCCGCCGGCGATGAGGTGGGCGCCGATCAGCGGCACGCTGATCCGGAGCAGCGTCCGCAGCGGGGGACAGCCCAGGTTGCGGGCGGCTTCCTCCAGCGCCACCGGCGTCTGCTGGAAGCCGGCCACGGCGGAGCGGACGACGTAGGGCAGGCGGCGGACGGCATAGGCGATGACCAGGAGCGGCACGGGGTTGTCGGTCGGGTTCAGGAACGCCAGCCAGCGTCCCGGCTGGCTCATGGCGATGTAGCCGAAGGCCACGATGATCCCGGGGACCGCCAGGGGCAGCATGGCCAGGGCGTCCAGCGCGCCGCGCCAGCGCAGGGCGCTGCGCACGACGACGTAGGCGATGGCGATGCCGAGGGCCAGGTCCGCCAGCATCGCCAACGCCGAGTATCGCAGGCTGTTCTGGATGCTGGGCAGGGTCAGGCCGTGGCCCAGGGCCTGGAGGTAATGATCCCCGGTCCAGAGCCCCGGCAGGACCGTGCGATACCAGGCCTGGCTGACGCTGGTGAGGACGACGCCCAGGTGGGGCATGACGGCCAGCAGGAAGACGGCGCCGAAAGCCGCCGCCGCCAGCCAGGCCCGCAGGCCGGTCAGCCGGAGCGCCGCGGCCGCCGGCCCGCTCTTGGCGGCCACGGCGGGGCCGCTCCGGCCCAGCAGCGACTTGCCGGCCAGGTAGAGCCCGGTCGAAGCCGCCAGGAGAATGACGACCAGGGCGTAGGGAAAGGGGTTGGCCCCGATGTCCTTGATGCCGTCGAAAATCTGGACCGCGGTGACGCGGGGATAGTCCAGCATCAGGGGGGCGCCGAGTTCGGTGAACGACCAGATGAACACGATGATTCCCCCGGCGAACAGGCCCGGCATGATCAGGGGCAGGGTGACGCGGCGGAAGCGGTGCCAGCCGCTGCAGCCCAGGTTCTCGGCCGCCTCCTCCAGCGCCGGGTCCAGGTTGGCGATGGCGGCCACGGCGTTGAGGTAAAAAATCGGGTACAGGTGCAGGGCCTCGGTCGCGGCCACCGCCCAGAACCGGCCGGCGCCCAGCCAGTTGACGGCCTGGGGCCAGTCCATGAGCCCCAGGTGGACCAGGACGGCGTTCAGCGCCCCGTATTGGCCCAGGAGCTGGCGGATGCCGATGGCGCCGACGAAGGGCGGCAGGATCATCGGCGCGAGGATCAGGCCGGAGAGCAGGGTCTTGCCCGGGAAATCGCAGCGGGCCGCCAGCATCGCCAGGGGCAGCCCGGCGGCGACCACCAGGAGGGTCGTCACCACCGCCAGGGCCAGGCCGTTCCAGAGGCCTTCGACATAAATCGGATTTCGGAAAACCTCGAGCAGGAAGGCCAGGGTCGGCTGACCCTCAACCACGAAACAGCCCTTGATGGTCTGGACCAGCGGCCAGATGAGAAACAGACCCAGCAAGGCGAGGGTCAGCAAGCTGACGAAAATAGCGCCGGTTTCTTTCATGCTTCCCCGGGAATCCTGCTGTCGCCTGCGATCACGCCCCCTCCCGGGGGGGGCGCCGCCGCCTGCCCGCCCCGCTGGGAGGCGCACCAGCGGGTTTGCCGGGCGATGCCCATCAGGATGCGGACGTCGTCCTCGCTCAACTTGCCCCGCGAAAAAATGCGCCGTACGCCCAGCATCATGTGCCGGGCCTTGTCTGCCTCCATAAACCCGATCTCCAGCAGGGCCTGCTCCCACATGGCGAACATGCGCTCCTTCATGGCCGAGGCGGCTTCCGGCGACTTTTCCAGGGCCGGCTCGAATTGGCCGGCGGCCACAAACAGCTCGTAGGCGCAAAGCATCACCGCCTGGGCGAGGTTCAGGGAGCGATATCCGTCCGAGGAGGGAATCCGGATCAGGTTGGAGCACAGTTCCAGGTCCTCGTTGCTCAAGCCGTTATCCTCGGGTCCGAAAACCAGCGCGACCGGGCCAGCTTGGGCGGCCTCCAGGATGCGCGGACTCCAGGCGCGCGGGGTCAGGGAATGCTGACGGTAGAGGCCCTCGCGGACGGTGGCGCCCATGACCAGCGCGCAATCGGCCACCGCCTCAGCCAGCGTGGCGCAGTTCCGGCGCCGATCCAGGATCGGCCCGGCCCAGCAGGCCATTTTCCGGGCCTGGCTGAGATCGAGGGCCGGGTTGGCGCCGGCCAGCGCCAGGTCCGCAAGGCCCATGTTGGCCATGGCCCGGCAGACCGAGCCGACATTGCCCCCGTAGATCGGACGGACCAGCACGATGCGGATGCGCTCCAGGACGGGGATGCGGACGGCGCGCGCGGGCGCCGGCGGGCATGGGCCGGGAGAGGCCAGGTCGGGCGGCGGCTTCAGCGCGGGTTGCTGGACCCGGGTTTGCTGGATGCGGACTGTTTTCATTCAACGTCGGGGCAGTGCAGGGCCGCCGCGGCCTGGCCGAGGGCGATGCAGGCGTCGTTGGGCGGCACGAGTCGGTGACTGTAAACCCGGAATCCGGCCGCGTGCAATGCTTTTGTGGTATGCCGGAGCAGGAGTTCGTTCTGGAACACCCCCCCGGAAAGCGCCACCCGGTCCAGCCCCTCCGCCGCCCGGATCCGCCGGCACATGGCCGCCACGCCCGCCGCCACCGTGGCGTGGAAGCGGCCGGCCAGGACCGGGCGGCAGACGCCACCCCGCAGGTCAGCCACCAGCGCGCGCAACATGGGCCCGAACGAGAGGACCCATTCCTGGTCGGGCGGGGGCGTTTCCGCCCTGCAATCGGAAGATCGCCGGGCGTCCAAAATCGCGAACGGGTAGGGCTCGTCCGCCGCGCCGTCCGCCATGGCCTGCAGGCGGATCGCGGCCCGGGCCTCGTAGGACACATCGTCGCCCAGGCCCAGCAGGGCGGCGACGGCGTCGAACAGGCGTCCGGCGCTGGAGGTGAGCGGGGCGTGGAGGCCCCGTGCCAGCATGGCGGCCAAGACCTTTCGCCGGCCGGCGTCCAGGCCGGGAAGCCGCTCGGCGGCGTCCGCCAGATTTTCAGCCGTGAGCATACTGAAGGCCATCCGCTCGGGATGCCGGATGGCTTCCTCCCCGCCGGGCAGGCGATAGGTCTTGAAATGACCGGCCCGGCGGTAGCCGGCGAGATCGGCGACCAGGAATTCGCCGCCCCAGATCGTGCCATCGGGCCCGTAGCCGGTGCCGTCGAGCGCCACGCCGATGACTTTTTCGGCGAGCCCGTGTTCGGCCAGGCAGGCGGCGATATGGGCGTGGTGGTGCTGGACCGCCACCCGCCGTCCGGGGCCGGCCTCGGCGGAGAGCGCGAAGCGGGTGGCATGGTAATCCGGGTGCAGGTCGTGCGCGATAAGCGCCGGCCGGATCTTCAGCAGCTTGGCCAGGTCCGCGATCGTCTCGCGGAAAAAACGCAGCGTTGCATGGTCCTCCAGGTCGCCGAGGTGTTGGGAAAGAAAGGCCTCGTTTGCCCGGGTCAGGCAGATGACGTTTTTCAGGTCGGCCCCGCACGCCAG
>CAZVVD010000159.1:0-6221 GCA_964630555.1 uncultured Verrucomicrobiota bacterium
ATTTGTCCTACCGGGTGTGTAGAATAGGGGGCGAAAAAGAAAGCGGTCCGCCCAACGGCGGACACAACCAGGAGGCGGCCATGAGCATCGACCTGTCCCAGCCCCTTATCTCCGGAGCCGGCCCGGCCAGGCGGACGTCCCCGAAATGGCTCAACTCGCCGGTGCGCAAGTTCACCGGGGGCATCGCGGAGATCGCCGGGCGCCTTCCGGAATTCGAGCGGCGCCCGTTCGCGCTGGTCCAGCCGGATGGGCGGAAAATCCGGGCGCACGGGCGGCTGGACCAAATTGTCCGGCAGCCGGTGGCGGGCGATGCCGACTTCGTGCCCGTGGGTATTGTGTCCCACGACTACGCGCTGATCCCGCACGCCCGGGGGCTGGAGAGAGCTGTGCGGGCCCTGGAGGGCGCGCATATCCCGCCCGCCGAGGTGACCGCGGAACTGCGCCTCACCGAGTCCGGCGAGCGCATGGCCCTGAGCCTGTTCTTCCCGCCCCTATACGATTTCGACCCCGGCGACGGCCAGGTCAGCCGCATGCGCCTGGAACTCGTGAACTCGGTGGACGGGAGCACCCGTTTCCGCGCGCTGATCGGATGGTTCCGGCTGGTCTGCAGCAACGGGCTCGTCGTCGGCGTCGCCACCACCCGCTACCGCCGCCGGCACGTGTCGGACATGACCCTGGACAAGATCGAGGCCGTCCTGCGCAACGGGCTGAGGGAAGCGGGGCGCGACAAGCGCCAGTTCGAGCGCTGGCGGGCGGAACCCGTGCCGGAAGAACGTCTCCGGCGCTGGGTCGAAGAGCCGCTCCGCAAGGCGTGGGGCTACAAGTCCGCGGCGCGGGTGTACGCCATCGCGCAGACCGGCCGCGACGGGCGGGTGGTGCCGCCCTTCGACGGCTCCAGCCCGGTCCATGCCCGCCTCGTCAATCCCCGAATGGTGCCCGGCTGCCCCGCGCGGTCGTCGAACGCATATGACCTCGCCCAGGTTCTCGCCTGGATCGTGCGGGAGCGCAACGACGTCCAGGACCAGCTCCGGCGCCGGCAGGATATCCCGGAGATGATGCGGAAGCTGTCTTCCCTATGAAATCCATACCAGACATCACCATCAAGGCCGTCTCGATCATGGAGCGGGTCTATTTCGCGTGGCTCAACTCATCCCCGGATGAGATCGCCGGGTCGGTGGGGGTCAGTATCGGCGATCACCTGCTCGGCCTGGAACTGCCGAACATTTCTTACGCGCTCGAAATTGGGCTGGCCAAATGGGCCATCCGGCTTGCGAAGTATCGCCGCGCCACGAGGTATGGCGGCCCGCCACCCGAGTTCGACTGGGAGGCGTTCAACCGGGAGGGCTTGGCGCTGACGCGCCGGCTCAAGCAGGAACTCGGCGATGATTACCGGGTCGCCTACGCCAAGTCCGATGACGATCCCGGCGCCGGCGCCAAGGTGCTCATCGAAATGGACGCCGGGGAATACCGCCTCGCCCGCCTGTATCCCGAGGCGGTTCACTACGATCCCGCCGAAGCCGAAAGCCGCTGGGCGCTGGCCACCGACCACCCGGAGGACGCCGGGCTGTGCGTCCGGTTCGCGGCCGCCATCAACCGGACGGACGCACGCATGATGTGTCCCCTGCTGTCCAACGCCATCGCCTATACCTCCCACCGCCACGGCACGACGCTGACCGGGTTCGAAACGGCGGGGCGGCGGCTGGTGACGGTCCTGGAAAACATTCATCACTACGGCTCCCGGCGCCTGACCCGCGCCGAACTGGTCACGGCACCGCCCGGGGGCCGCCCAATCCTGCTGATCCACCAGCGCGACAGCGATTACGGACGGCCCGGGCTGGGGCGAATCACCCAGCAGGCCGAAATCAAGGGCGACGGCGCCGGCAAAATCGCCGCCATCAGTTTCCAGCCGGCGCATCGCGCGGCGGACGCGTACCGCCATTCCGGCCTGTTTCCCGGGCTGACCCCGGATGCTGTCCGGGCCGAGTCCCTGTTTCGCGGCGAGCCCCTGGGAGGCTCCCCCGACGTCACTTTCGCCCTCTACCTCGACGGCGACGACTCCCGGAGCGCGAGCCTGCCGGCCGACGCGCAGCGCGTGTTGCAGGCATACCAGCCCGCCCTGTTCTCGGCGCATGACCGCCGGGACCCCATTTGCGCCGAGCGCGAAGTGGCCTGCTTTCCCACGTTCGACGTCCTGGAGCGTATGCAACGGGTGCGCCGCCTGGAAGGGATCGGGACGGCGGAAGACATCCGCGACGGAATCCACGACCTGTTCGAGATGCCGGATTTCATGCCGTCCCCGGAATTGGCGGCCCATCCCGACTATCCCGGGATTCCGGACTGCCTGAAGCCTTTCGCCGATCTCGACTCCCTCACGGGGGCGATCACGTTTATCAACGTCAAAACGATGGACCACCCCGCCATGATGGCCCGGGGTGTCAACTGGATGAACGACCAGCGCTTGAAAGCCTGGAAAAAACTCCAGGATTCTTCGGGTTAGAACTTGCTGAAAGCTGAACTGATGCTGCCGCCGCGCCGGATGGCCCGGGTCGGCCGCGGGTGAGCGAGAACGCGCAGGCGGAAGCCAGGCCGATGCCGGTTCACCTGCCAGTCTAAAAATCAGCGATCGCCAACACGGAAGGCCATGCCGCGGACCACATGGCCGGGTTCCGGCGCCGGCGGATGTTCCGGGACGGATAAGCGGGCGCGCCGGGCGGAGAGGTCATCCGCCCGCGTGAACACCGGAGTGCCGGGCAGTCTCTCTTGCTGTTGATTCACGCCTGGGCCGCGGCGTGGTACCGGAAAGCGGCGGACCAGGGGCTGGCTCTGGCGCAATGTAATCTCGGCAACTGCTACCGACACGGACGAGGCGTCCCCCGGGATTCGGCCCGGGCGCCGAGTGGTATGCCAAGGCCGCTAGCCAGGGCCTCGCCGAGGCCCGCGCCGCCCTCGATTCCCTCGCCCCATGACCGGCGGCCCTCGCACCTATCCCGGTGAAATATGCGGCTGGCAGGAACATGCCGGCAGGAACATGTTGACATCGGTCAGCCGGCCATTTATCGTCGCCGCATCAAGTAAGATATTCTTACCTCGCGAGGAAACTATGAAATTTGATGTCATCCGGCTGTCGTCGAAAGGCCAGTTGGTGATCCCCGTGCAGGTGCGGAAAATACTGGGCTTGAAGGCTGGAACCAAGCTGGCCCTGCTGACCGATGGCCGGGACATCCTGCTGAAGATCCTTGACGCGCCCGACGTCCCCGCCTACCAGCAGCTGGCCCAGGAGGCCCGCCGCCTGGCGAAACGGGCCAGGACCCTGCCCCGGGCCTAGCCCCGCACGGCGACGCACGGCCATCATTGACCCGAGCAGCGCAATTTTTCGTCCCTGGCGTCTGCCCCGCCGGCGGCAGTCTCCCCTC
Source organism: uncultured Verrucomicrobiota bacterium (assembly GCA_964630555.1). Taxonomy (GTDB): domain Bacteria; phylum Verrucomicrobiota; class Kiritimatiellia; order JAAZAB01; family JAAZAB01; genus JAHIJO01. The sequence continues at coordinate 3,414 of CAZVVD010000159.1, forward strand.
ACCCCTTGGGACCGACAGGAACGAAGATCATCTTACTTTAAGCCAGACGGCCCATTGTGAGATCGAACCCGGCGAGCGAGCCGGATCCGGGACGCGGGGGCATCAAGGCCGAAGATGCCCTCGAAATGGGCGCACGGATGGAAAGTAAGAAACTCTTACTTGAGGCGGGGAAGCCGGACTGTCATCCGCCGGAGCGGGATCAAGCCGGGGGTGTTGCCCTGGCGCCGCATTCGTCTCCGGACTTTTCACAGCGCGAACAGGCCTGGCCCCGGCCTGACGATCCAACGGCACGCAGGGTTACGGGGAAAGGGGCACATTGCGAACACCTGCACCGCTGCCCGATCACTCGCCCTGAATGAACTGGCGATAGAGCGCTTCCTCCAAGGCGAGGAAAGCCTGGTCGGCTTTCGTGCCGCTGACGTTGGCCACGATGACCATCCCGAAATCGCGTTGGGGCAGCAGGAGAATATGCGCCAGGTTCCGATTGTTGGATCCGCCGTGGTAAAGGAAGGGTTCGCCGGCCCAGTCGCATCCCATCTCGCCCCAGCCCAGCGCATATTTTCCGCGGGCCGGGGTGCCCGGCGCCGCGTCCTTCTTATCCGGCATGGAAACGACCGGGGCATGCAGTTTCTTCAGCGTTTCGGGCCGGACGAGGGCCGGTCCGCGCTTGCCCTCGCCGGCATTCCATGCGGCCCAGGCGGCAAAGTCCAGGACGGACATGTGGACGGTTCCGGCCGGCCCGAGAAGCGGCGGATTGTCGCCATCGGGACCCGCCAGCATGGGTTTGAGTTTGCCGTCCGCCATGATCGCGTGTCCTAGGGGCGCATCGATCCGCCCCAGCGTCGCCTGGGGCCCGAACCCCGCGGAGGCCAATCCGAGGGGCAGGAAGATGCGCTCGGTCACGAGCTCTTCCCACGTTTTCCCCCCGACGCGCTCGATCATGGCGCCGGCCAGGATGTAGCCCATGTTCGCGTACGCAAAAGTCTTCCCGGGCTCATTCGCCAGCGGCTCGCCCACCCACAACGCCACAAGCCCGTAGCGCAGTTCGTCCAGGTTGCCGTCCGCCTGCATGCTCTTGCCCAGGAGCTCGCCGAAGCGTTCGTTATCGCCGGGCATCCCGCTCGTGTGCGAAAGCAGTTGCACGAGCGTGACCTTGTCCAGGCCGGGGCTCATCTTCGCGGCCAGTTCGGGAAACACCTCGCCGACGGTCGAGTTCCACCGCAGCTTGTCCTCCTCGACCAACATGGCGGCGAGCAGCGCGGTCAAGGCCTTGGTGTCCGATCCCAGGTGGAACCGGTCGTTGACGGTCACGGGAATCGACGCCCCGGCCTTGCGAGTGCCGACCGCGCCGGCGGCAATGATCTCCCCGTTTCGCACCACCGCGGCCCCGAGCGCCGGCAGCCCATAGCGCGCGAGATAGGGCTCAAGCATCGGGTTCAGCGTCTGCGGCGGTTTCGGGGTCGCCGCCCCCCGCTCCTGCCCCGGCCCGGATCCGGCCGAGGCACAACCGCAGCACAACAGCAGGCCGGCAACCCCCATCGCCGCACCCCCCGCCGATATCCGGGTCCGGACTGCCTGAATCACAGCCTGCATTTTCATGACGCCCCCCCCATTATGGCACATGTGTCTCCCGGTGAGGTAAACCCCAACCGTGTTTAGAACTCTACTGAAATCCACGCCAATGAACAGCGAAACATTCTTGCAGTCTGCAGACTGCGAGAATGTCGTCGAGGCGGGTTGGGCGTCGATGGTCGGTTGCGCGTGACCGGAAGGAAGAATTTCTTACTTCATGTGGAGAGGCAAGCAAGGCTTAACGGAACGTTGATATGGATTGCCGGCGACGGAAGAGCGGACGGGAGCGGGTACAGGGCGGCCGGTCGGCCTGAAGCCGCTCGTGCGCGTGCACAGGGGACGGAAGTAAGAAATTCTTACTTTATGCAGGAAGTAAGATTTTCTTACCTGGGACGGGGAAGGAGAATCGGAGGGTGGACACTGGGGACAACCCGGGCCGCCCCCTCGCCTGCCCCGGCCGTCCAGCAGACAAATGATCCGCGGGAACCCGAAGTAAGAAAATCCTACTTCGGGCGGGGAAGCCGGAACGACGCCCGGTGGAGTTGGATCACGACGGTTGTGTTGCGCGGACACCGCCTGCGACTCGGGCTTTTCACGGCGCGACAGGCCCCGATCTTCGTACGGCCTAATGTCCTATCCGGACCCTAATCTTCCCAGGCATCTTGAATAGGCTGAATTTCTAATCCTGACTCCGCTCTTCGCCTGCAAATCAGGGGAATAATACCAAAACTCTCGGACTGACCTCTTTTTCCTTCCACAAAATACAATGTAAATCTTAATTATTAAGGGTTGACCCCTATTCTGTGTGCAGCGTCCTGATGTTGTCCGGGGTTGTTAGCCTCACGGCATTGGCCCCCATCTTCCTCTGCTTCAGTCGCTCGAACAAAGCAGGGTCCCTTCCCTCCGGTCAAGTTATGCTGTCTTGCCCATCTTCGGTACTATGAACCCCTCCGACTCCCGCACCGGCCAAGCGCCGACTTCGTTGCCTTATACGGCCCTGTTGCGCCCGCCTCCGGGCGCACCGCCACGGGTCTCCAGCACTACGATCCCGATCTTCCACCGCATGCCGCCCCTGCTACCCCGGAAGTTCCCGCGCGCTGTTGTCCGTCTTTGGTCGCTTCGCGGACTCTGGCCTTCCCCTTATGACCACAGGGTCGGCAACTTCATCTAGTAGGACAGTAGGTAGAGTAGGCAGGTGGGATTGCCACCCGCCCCTCATCAAACCGTGCGTGCGGT
>CAZVVD010000160.1:0-6218 GCA_964630555.1 uncultured Verrucomicrobiota bacterium
GCTGACCTTTTGCACCCCAAGCAAACGCGCTACCAGTCTGCGCTACGCCCCGATGGGGAACAAAGCAGGCCAAGAAATATCACGAAGTGCAGGCGGGGTCAACACCCATTCCCGGCCGGCGGTCCACCCGCCCCGCCCCGCGCGGGAAAGCCTTGACCGGGTGGCGAGATTGTGAGACACACGGCCGGCGCAGGACAGGAGGCGGCAGGCGATGAGAAAATGGCTGGGCGACCGGTATCCGGTCGGCGCGTATTATTTCAGGAAGGAGTCGTGGACCGACGCCGGCATGGCGCAGCTCCGCGACATGGGGGTCGATTTCCTCGTCTCCGTGCCGGCCGACCAGGCCCTGCTCGCCCTGTGTGAGAAATACGGCATCGGCCTCATCGCCTCCGAAAACATCCCGCTCTGGTGGGGCGGCAACGGCGAAAAAGCGGGACAGTATGCCGCCGCCTACCCGCTGGAAAAACTCGCGGAGGCCAGGGCCAACTATCCCCGGAGCGCCGCGCTCTGGGGCGACTACTGCGTGGATGAGCCCCACGTCAAGGATTTCAAGCACATCCAGGCGGTCGTCGCGCGCTACCGCGAACTTTTCCCCGGCAGCCTGCCGTTCGTCAACCTGTATCCCAACTACGCGAGCCTGCCGAAGAACACGGCGGAGGAGACCGTCTCCCAGCTCGGCACGGCCACCTATGCCGAGCACATCGCGAGCTTCGTCCGGGCGGTCGACCTGCCCTATCTCTGCTTCGATTTCTACCCCTTCGGCGGGCCGGCCTTCGACTCCTACTTCGAGAACTTCGAGATCGTGTCCCGGGCCTGCCGCGACGCGCGGCGCGAGATGTGGGTGATCATCCAGACCGGCGCCTGGAAGGCCGAGGAACTCCTGCAGGAGTTCCAGATCCGCTGGCAGGCGAACCTGTGCCTAGCGTTCGGCGCCACCTGCATCATGCACGCCAGTTACTCCAAGGGCTGGTGGGACGCCACCACAGCGTGCATCAACGAGGCCGGCGAGCAGAACGCGACCTACGCCTACGCCCAGCGGGTCAACGCGGAGCTCCACGCGCTCGGCGGCGAATTCCTGCGCTTCCGGCCACTGGGCGTGGCCGTCCGCGGCGATCTCGCCTCGGCCCACCCGCGCCTGCGCCCGCAGCTGGAATACCTGAAGGCGCAAGAGCAAACGCCGGCCTTGGCCGGCATTTGCGAGGTGGCCTCGGACAAGGCGATCGTGGCGGGCGTCTTCGCCGAGCGGAACGGAACCCGGCGCGCCCTGATGCTGGTCAACACCCACGACCCCTTCGACGCCGCGGCGACGGCGGCCGTCACGCTCACCGCCGCCCCGGGGCGGGCCTGCACGCTGCACCGCGAGACCTCGTCGCAAACGGTCCGGTTCGACGCCAACGGCCAGGCTGCGCTCAAGCTGAAGAGCGGCGCGGGCGTTTTCGCCGTGCTGTGAGCATCGCGCCTTCCCTGGCGGCCAGCCGCCAGGCGGGCGGAGTCTTCGCCGCCCGGGCTCCGTCCGCCTGCCGGGGGGAGCGCGCCGCCGGATGATCTCTTGACCCCCGCCGCGCCCGGATGATATTCTCGCAGGCATCGCTCGCGGCGAACCTGTACCTTTTGCTCCCGGTGTGCCGGCGGCGATCCAGGAGGTGGCCATGCAGGACTTCGAGAAGCTGGGCGTGTTCTACCTTGGCAAAGCCGTTGACCCCGCCACCGGCGCGCCCACCGACAATCTCATCCTTTACGACGCCAAGGACCTGACGACCCACGCGGTGCTGCTCGGCATGACCGGCAGCGGCAAGACCGGCCTGGCCCTGGCCCTGATCGAGGAGGCCGCCGTCGACGGCATCCCCTCGATCCTGATCGATCCCAAGGGCGACCTGGGCAATCTCCTCCTCCAGTTCCCAGGCCTGCGGCCCGCGGACTTCCGCCCCTGGGTGGACGAGGCGGACGCGGCGCGCAAAGGCATGGACCCCGACACCTTCGCCGCCAAGACCGCCGAAACCTGGCGGCACGGGCTGGCCCAGTGGGGCCAGGGCCCCGAACGGATCCAGCGCCTGAAGGACGCGGTCGCCATGACCGTCTACACGCCCGGGAACACGGCGGGCAGGCCCCTGCAGATCCTCCGCTCCTTCGCGGCCCCGCCGCCCGCCGTGGCCCAGGACACCTCGGCGCTGCGCGACCGCATCCTCTCCGCCGTTTCAGGCTTGCTCGGCCTGCTGGGCATCGAGGCCGATCCCGTCCAAAGCCGGGAACACATCCTGATTTCCAGGATCCTCGCCGGCGCGTGGCAGGACGGCCGCGACCTGGACATCGCGAGCCTCATCCGGGAAATCCAGAAGCCGCCCTTCGAGAAGATCGGCGTGTTCGACATGGAATCGTTTTACCCGGAGAAAGACCGCTTCAAGCTCGCGATGAGCCTGAACAACCTGCTGGCTTCGCCCGGCTTCTCCGCCTGGATGGAAGGCGATCCGCTGGACGCCCAGCGACTGTTCTTCACGCCCGACGGCAAGCCGCGGGTCACGGTGCTCTACCTCGCCCACCTCTCCGACGCCGAGCGCATGTTCTTCGTGACCCTGCTGCTCACCGAGGTGCTGTCCTGGATGCGCGCGCAGCCCGGGACCGGGAGCCTGCGCGCCCTGCTCTACATGGACGAGATCTTCGGCTACTTCCCGCCGACGGCCAACCCGCCCTCCAAGCTGCCGATGCTGACCCTGCTCAAGCAGGCGCGGGCGTTCGGCCTCGGCGTGGTGCTGTCCACCCAGAACCCGGTGGACCTCGATTACAAGGGCCTGTCCAACTGCGGCACCTGGTTCATCGGCCGCCTGCAGACCGAGCGCGACAAGCTGCGGGTGATCGAGGGGCTGGAAGGCGCCGCCGCCGGCGCGGGCGGCGGGTTCGACCGGGCGCAGATGGAGCGCACCCTGGCCGGCCTCGGCAACCGTGTTTTCCTGATGCGCAACGTCCACGAGAACGATGCCGTGGTGTTTCAGACCCGGTGGGCGATGAGCTACCTGCGGGGACCCCTCACCCTCCCGCAGATTCAAAAGCTGGCGCCCCCGGACGCCGCCCGGGAATCGCCGCCGGCGGCGGTTGCGCCCCCACCCGCCCCCGCGCCGGCCTCGGCCGCCGCGCCCGGTCCGGCGCGGCCCGTGCTGCCGCCGGCCATCCCGGAATATTTTCTCCGGCCGCGAACCGGGACCGGCGCCATCGCCTACCGCCCGAACGTCATCGGGGTGGCCAAGCTCCACTTCGTGGATTCCAAGGCCAGGCTCGACACCTGGGTGACCCGCACCCTGCTCGCGCCGCTATCGGACGACGGGCGCGCCGCACTGTGGGAGGAAGCGGAAACGCACGGCGATCTGAAAGCCGCCCTCGACCCGCAGCCGGCATCCGGAGCGGCGTTCGCGCCGCTGCCGCCCGGGGCCGCCAACGCGAAGAGCGCCACGGCCTGGCGGCAGGCCTTGGCGGACCACCTCTACCAGCAGGCCACGCTCGACCTCAGGCAGTATCCGGAGCTGAAGCTGGTCTCGACGCCGGAGGAGACCGAGGGCGATTTCCGCGCGCGCATCGCCCAGGCCTTCCGGGAGAAGCGCGACCTGGAGGTCTCCAGGCTCAAGGCCAGATATGAGCCCAAGCTCCTGGCCTTGAACGACCGCTTGCGCCGCACCCAGGAGCGCGTGGCCCGGGAAAAATCCCAGGCCGGGCACCAGAAGCTGGCGGCCGCGGTGAATATCGGGGCCACCCTGCTGGGCGCGTTCCTCGGCCGCGGCCTGGGGGTCGGCACCGTGGGCCGGGCCGCCAGCGCCACCAAGAGCGTGAGCAGGATCGGCAAGGAGGCGGCCGACGTGCGACAGGCCGTTGAAAGCGCCGCCGTGCTGCAGGAACGGCTCGCGGCGCTGCAGGCCGAGTTCGAGCGCGAGGCCGCCGGGATCCAGGCGGGCATGAATCCCGCCGGCGTGGAGCTGCAGATCACGCCGATCCGTCCGCGCAAGTCGGATATCTCCATCGGCGCCGTGGGCCTATGCTGGGTCCCGTGGCGGCCGGCGGCGGATGGAACGGAAACGCGGGCCAGTTGATACCTTAATTTTGCACGAACATCAGCTTTGCGATGATTTTTTCAACAAAGATAGGATGCAAATTGTTTTTTGCACCGCTTTATGTTTTTCCGCCAATGCGGATCCGCCGAGGCGGAAACCCAATGGGTTATGAAGACAAGCCGCAGAAACGCTGATGTTCGCCGGAGAAGCCGGTCACGTCATTTTTGCGCATCTGCTTTGTTGTGCGGGGTTTGCAGTATGCTTATACAGCGGCACCCCGCGCGCCTTGCATCTGCGCCAAACTGACGCGATGCAAAATTAACGTAATGAACCCCAGCGCGGGAAACAAACCAGGGAGGGAAGCAGCCATGGAGGAATTGATCGGCCAGTTGGTGTCGAAGCTCGGGATCCAGGAAGGGCAGGCCAAGGGCGGCGCGGGACTGCTCTTCAAGCTGGCGAAGGACAAGCTGGGCGGCGACTTCCCGAAGCTGGCCGCCGCCGTGCCCGGAATCGACAGCCTGATTTCGTCCGCTCCCCAGGCCGGCGGCGCGGCCAAGCTGGTCGGGGGTCTGCTGGGGGGGGCGATGGGCGGCAAGGCGCAGGGCCTGGCCAGCCTCATCGGCGGCTTCTCGCAACTCAAGCTCGATAGCGGCACGATCGCGCAGTTCGTGCCTATCATTCTCGAATTCGTGAAGGCCAAGGGCGGCGTCGAAATCGTCCGCCGGCTTTCCGAAGCACTGCAGAAATAGCCGGCGGCGACAGGAGAGGGCTGGAACGCCCCGGACAGCTTCCGGACCGGACCTGGCCCTTGTCCGTCGCCGCTCCGCGCCAGCTCCCGAGACAGGGGACGGCCAGTTCGTTGGCCGGCTTCAGCCGCATCGGCTTGCCCCCGGCCAGGGCGCCGGGGTGGTGAAGCACTATTTCCATCCCGGCCGGGAGCAGTTTCGGGCGGCACTGCAATCCGCCATTCAAAAACTGGTGACGGGGAAAAGAGCCGGGGCGGGCAGTTGCGCGAAACTATTGAGCGGATGACCCTGCGTCTCGTGGAAGCAGGGCGCTGGGATTGAGGCGGGAAACGCGTCACCGGGATGGCTCGCGCGGCAACGACGGGCGCCACCGGCTGGGTGTCCGGTTCAAAACGAACGCCGGTGGTCACTGCTTCCGCGTGGCTTCGTCGAGCAACTGGCGGGCCCGGGAGCCGTCCATCCAAGCCTTCTCGGAGCAGGTCTTGAAGAGAACCACCAGGGCCGCCGTCAGGTAGAGCAGGCCCAGGCATAGCAGGATCAGCCCCTTGGCCGCCGGCGACCACGGCGCCCAGAGGAAGAACCCCACGTGGAGCAGGATGAACCCCGCCGCCAGGAGCATCAGCACCCCGGCCAGCAGGAGCACGCCGATCCAGACCCGGCGCGCGGTTTGCACACCCTTGAGATAGGCCATCGCGGCCTGGATTTTCAGCAGGTCAAGGGAGACCCGCCGGTAGGAGTTCAGCAACCCCATCCCGAAGGACATCATCAGCGCCTTGAGGATCCTGTGCATCAGTCATCCGTTCCGGGATTAGATTCTATGAAGTAGAATCTAATATAAGAACTTGTGAGCTTTTCGAACAAGTTCTACTTGTTCCGGCCGAGGATGTAGCCGATCAGGAGCGCGGCCAGGGCCGTGCCGCCGATGTAGGGCCAGGGATACTTGCGCACGTTTTCATCCACGTCGCCCGCGAGCTCCTTGGCCTTGGCCCCGCCGACTTCCTTGGCCTTGGCCAGGGCTTCGGCGGCGCGCTGCCGGGCGATCGCCAGGGATTCCTTGATGTCGTGCTCGGTGTCGGAGACCGCGGCCTTCAGGTTGGCGTACTTGTTGGTCATGAGGTTGCGCAGTTCGTCCTTCTTGTCCCGCGCGGCCTCCTCCAACAGTTTGAGGGCCTCGGAGATCTTCTCGTTTCCGGTCAGGGTCGCGTTCTGCATGGGGTTTCCCTCCTCTTACATGTCCGCGTTCACGGCCTCGATGGCCACGAATGCAAGCTCCCGTAATCAATAACTTAAGTACTCTAGCGGGCGAAGCCGCCGGCGTCAAGCGCCGATTTGGGAAATATCGCGGAGACCAGCCGGCAGTGCCCGCCTTAATCCCTTAACCATCGTGAACCGCGATCAGAAGCAAGAAAAGGATTAACCACGGAGGCACGGAGAAGAA
>CAZVVD010000161.1:0-6150 GCA_964630555.1 uncultured Verrucomicrobiota bacterium
AGAGCACATCCTTGGTAAGGATGAGGTCGACGGTTCGATCCCGTTCGTGGGCTCCGGCTGCGGCTTGAGGCTGGGGAAGACGGAACGGCAATCGCAAGACAAAGGCAAGGGGAAGGAGACTGGGTCATGGCAAAAGAAAAATTCGATCGCACCAAGCCGCATGTGAACGTGGGCACCATCGGCCACGTGGATCATGGCAAGACCACCTTGACGGCCGCCATCACCAAGGTGCAGTCGATGAAAAAGCTCAGCGATTTCATCAGCTACGACCAGGTTGCCAAGGCGTCCGAATCCCAGGGCCGGCGCGATCCGACGAAAATCCTGACGATCGCCACCTCCCACGTGGAGTATTCCAGTGACAAACGCCATTACGCGCACGTGGACTGCCCGGGCCACGCCGACTATGTCAAGAATATGATCACCGGCGCCGCCCAGATGGACGGGGCCATCCTGGTCGTGAGCGCGTCCGACGGCCCGATGCCGCAAACGCGGGAACACATCCTCCTGGCCCGCCAGGTGGGGGTGCCGTCGATCGTCGTGTTCTTAAACAAAGTGGACACCGTGGACGACAAGGAGCTGCTGGATCTGGTCGAACTGGAAATCCGCGACCTCTTGACCAGCTACCAGTTCCCCGGAGACAAGACGCCGATCATCCGCGGCAGCGCCTTGAAGGCCATGGAAGCGGCCTCGCTGGACGCCCCCGAGGTCAAGTGCATCCAGGAGCTGATGGATGCCCTGGATAATTACATCCAGGAGCCGGTCCGCATCATGGACCAGGCGTTCCTGATGCCGATCGAGGACGTGTTTTCCATTGAAGGCCGGGGCACGGTGGTCACCGGGCGCGTGGAGCGCGGGGTCATTAAGGTCAGCGAAGACGTGGAAATTGTCGGCCTGCGGGACACTCAGAAAACGGTGGTGACCGGGGTGGAAATGTTCCGCAAGCTGCTGGACCAGGGACAGGCCGGCGACAACATCGGCTGCCTGCTGCGGGGCACCCGCAAGGAGGATGTCGAGCGCGGCCAGGTGCTGGCCAAGCCGGGCACGATCACGCCGCACACCCATTTCAAGGGGCAGGTCTACATCCTGACCAAGGAAGAGGGCGGCCGGCACACCTCCTTTATCAAGGGGTACCGTCCGCAGTTTTATTTCCGGACCACGGACGTGACCGGCGAGGTGATTCTGCCGCCGAACGTGGAAATGGTGATGCCGGGCGACAATGTGGAAATCGAGGTCAAGCTGATCGTGCCGATCGCCATGGAAAAGGGCGTGCGTTTCGCGATCCGCGAGGGTGGGCGGACCGTGGGCGCGGGTCAGGTGACCGAAGTCATCAAGTAACGGGCGGGCTCGGACCGGCAGGGCCGCGGCGCGGGAGGGGGCTGTTGTCATGGTCAGGGAAATCATCACGCTTGCCTGCAGCGAGTGCAAGCGGCGAAATTACACGACGACCAAGGACAAGAAGCGCACTCCCGACCGGCTCGAACTGAAAAAGTTCTGCCGTTTCGACCGCAAGCAGACGCTGCACCGCGAAACCCGTTGACCTTTCCGGGGAAAGGCCAGTAGCTCAATTGGCAGAGTACCGGTCTCCAAAACCGGGTGTTGAGGGTTCAAATCCCCCCTGGCCTGCCAGCGGCCGCGGGTCTTGTGGCGTGCTGGGGGTGGGGTGGCGTGGAGGAGAGCGGCTGTGGGTAAGATCAAGGCGTTCATCGCGCGGTTGCTGGCTTTTTTCGGCGAGGTGGGCGAGGAGCTGAAAAAATCCAGCTGGCCGACCCGTTCCGAGTTGATGGATTCCACCCAAGTTGTGATCTTGTCCGTCGCGGCCCTGGCGCTGTTTGTCGCCGTCAGCGACTACGTGCTCATGAAGGTCTTGGCTTTGATTCTGTGACGCGCCGGGCGGAAAGCCGGGAGTGTTTATGGAGAAGCAGTGGTTCGTCATACACGCGATGACCGGCAAGGAATCTAAGGTCAAGGAGAGCCTGGAGCGGCGCTCCAAGACCGAGGAGATGGGCGAGGATGTGGGGGAGGTGTCGATTCCGGCCGAGAAGGTGTCGGAGGTCAAGCGGGGAAAAAAGACCACGGCCACACGCATGTTTTACCCCGGTTATGTGCTGATTCAGCTGCGCCTTTACGGGGACGACGGCAAGCTGAACGAGCGCGCCTGGTATTTCGTCAACGACACCCCGGGGGTGATCGGGTTTGCCGGAGGAGACCGGCCCGCGCCGCTGAGGCCGAACGAGGTAGAGGCGATTCTCTACCAGATCAGCGACAAGAAGGAGAAGGTCAAGCCCAAGGTCGCCTTCGAGCCCGGGGAGACTATCAAGGTCAACGATGGTCCGTTCCTGAATTTTAACGGGGTGATCGAGGAGGTGGACCCGGAGCGGGGCAAGTTGAAGGTGCTGGTGTCGATCTTTGGGCGGACGGCGCCGGTCGAGTTGGAGTATTGGCAGGTCGAGCACGTGTGAGGCGACGACCGCCGGCAAGGAACAGGGCATGGCCAAAAAAGTTACCGCGGTGATCAAGCTGCAGATTCCCGCCGGGCAGGCCAATCCGGCGCCGCCGGTGGGGCCCGCCTTGGGCCAGCAGGGCGTCAACATCATGGCGTTTTGCAAGGAGTTCAACGCCCAGACCCAGGCGCAGGCCGGCATGGTGATCCCGGTGGTGATCACCGTGTACCAGGACAAGTCGTTCAGCTTCATCACCAAGAGCCCGCCTGCCGCCGCCCTGCTCAAGCAGGCGGCCGGCCTGGCCAAAGGGTCGGCCGTTCCGAACCGCGACAAGGTCGGCAAGGTGACGCGCGCGCAGATCCGGGAGATCGCCCGGGCCAAACTCAACGATTTGAATACGACCCGGGAGGATGCGGCCATGCGCATTATCGAGGGCACCGCCAGAAACATGGGCGTCGAAGTGGTGGATTAGGCTATGATCAAGCGCGGTAAACGTTATCGCAGTATCCAGGACAAGGCGGCGGCCAAGGTCTATGCCCTCGAGGAGGCCATCAGTTTTATCAAGGACAACCCGGGGGCCAAGTTCAACGAGACCCTGGACATCGCTTTTCGCCTGGGAATCGATTTTAAGAAGTCCGAGCAGACGGTCCGGGGGACGGTAGTCCTGCCGCACGGCACGGGCAAGACCGTGCGGGTGCTGGTTTTTGCCACCGGGGCGGCCGCCGAGGCCGCGCGGGCGGCCGGAGCCGCCGAGGTCGGTTACGAGGACCTGATCGCCAAAATCCAGGGCGGTTACACCGGTTTTGACGTGGCGGTCGCGACGACCGACGCCATGAAAGAGGTCCGCAAGCTCGGGAAATTCCTGGGGCCGCGCGGGCTGATGCCCAATCCCAAAACCGGCACCGTCACCGACGACGTCGCCGGCGCCGTCAAACAGTTCCAGGCCGGGCGGGTCGAGTTCCGTATGGATCGGCACGGCAACCTGATGGTGCCGTTCGGCAAACGGTCCTTTGCGGCGGCACAATTACTGGAGAATGCCCAGGCGGTGATCCAGGCCGTCCTGGCGTCCCGGCCGGCGACGGCCAAGGGCGTGTTTATCAAGCGTTGCGTTGTCAGCTCCACCATGGGCGTGGGGTTGCAGGTGCGTATTGGGGAGCAGGCCGCCTGATCCGGCGGCCGGGACCACAGGAAGTGACCATGAGGCCGGAAAAAACATCCATCTGCGCCGAGATCCGCGCGCGCCTGTCCGGCTCGGCCTATGTCCTGATCGCGGATTACCACGGCATGCGGGTTCGGCAGCTCAACGATTTGCGGCGGCGCTTGGCAGGCATTCGGGCCGGGATGCAGGTCGTGCCGAACCGCTTGTGCCGGCGGGTGATGGCCGATTTGCACTGGGACCTGCCGGCCGGGGCTTTCTCCGGGCCGACCGCGGTGATCACGGGTACCGGCGACGCGGTGGAAGCCGCCAAGCTGCTGTGGGCCTTTACCCAGGAGCAGCGCTTGCCGCGGCTCAAGTTGGGGCGTTTTGAGGGGCGTTGTTTTGCGCCCGCCGATATGGCGTCCATCGTGCAGCTCCCGGGCCGGCCGGTTTTGTACGCCCTGCTGGCCGGAACGGTGGCGGCGCCCATGACGCGGATGGTCGGCGTCTTGAGCCAAAAAGTGTTGAGTCTGCTGTACGTGCTCAAAGCCGTGCAGGCAAAGAAGAATCCGGCGCAGTAGAGGCAAGGGACAGTTGAGGAGACAAACCATGGTAGAAGCAGCGACCACGGAATCAACGGCCGCCCCGGCCCAGGGAGCGGAACCCAAGTTGGAAGGCAAAATGGCGGAGTTCGTGAGTTGGATCGAAACGATCAGCGTTTTGGAACTCTCGCAGCTGGTCAAAGCCCTGGAGCAGCGCCTGGGAGTTTCGGCGGCGGCGCCCATGATGGCGATGCCGGCGGCCGCCGGCGCGGGCCAGGGCGGCGGCAAAGCCGCCGAGGCCCAAACCGAGTTCACCGTCGTGCTGGCCGCCGCCGGCGCCCAGAAAATCCAGGTCATCAAGGAAATCCGGGCCATCACCGGTTTGGGCCTGAAGGAATCCAAGGACCTGGTTGAGGGCGCCCCCAAGACGGTCAAGGAAGGCGTCTCCAAGGACGAGGCGGCCAAGCTCAAGGAGCAGCTCGAAAAGGCGGGCGCCAAAGTGGAAGTCAAGTAGCCGCCCCGTCCGCGATGGCACGATCCGGCGGCCCCCCGGGCCGCCGGCCTGCCGGTGCGTTTTGTTGCCCGTAAAGCGTTTCCCGGCCGCCTATCCGGTCAGGCGTCCAACGTTCCAGACGAAAGGTGCCGAATGCTTGCACGAACCCATTACGGCCAGCTGAAGGACATCATCGAGCCTCCGGACCTGATCGAGATCCAGACCCGGTCCTACCACGACTTTCTGCAGATGGATGCCAAGGATCCTCTGAAGCGCAAGAATGCCGGGTTGCAGGGGGTCTTCAAGGCGGTGTTCCCGATCGAGAGCTATGACGGCCGCTTTATCCTGGACTTCGTCAAGTACGACCTCAAGCCGCCCAAGCGCAGCCCGGATCAGTGTCTGCGGGACGGCGAGTCCTACACCGCGACCCTGTTTGTGACCTTCCGCCTGAAAAACGGCGACGACGTCTGCGAGGAAGAGGTGTACATGGGCGAAATCCCCATGATCACCGAGAGCGGCAACTTTGTGGTCAATGGGGCCGACCGGGTCATCGTCAGCCAGTTGCACCGCTCGCCGGGCATTTGCTACGAAAAGGCGATCCACTCCAACGGCTCCACCATTTATTCCTTCCGCCTGATCCCGGATCACGGATCCTGGGTCGAGGTGCAGTTCGACGCCAACGATCTGATCCATATCTACCTGGATCGGCAGCACCGCCGGCGCAAGTTCCTGGCCTCGACGTTCCTGCGGGCCGTCGGTTACGGCAGCGACGAGGAGCTGCTGGCCCTTTACTATCGGTTCGAGAAAATCGCCCTGCACGAAAACGTGGGCGAGGAGCAGCTGAAGTTCCGGGTCCTCAAGGACGACGTCATCGACGTGGATTCCCAGGCAATTTTGGGCCGTCGCTACGAACCGGTCACCCGCGGCCTGCTCAAGCAGATGCAGGTGGCCAAGTTTGAGGCGCTGGACGCCGTGGACGTGTCCTGGGACGAGGGTATTTTTCTGAAGAATGTCCAGAAGGACACTTCGCGTTCGGAGGAGGACGCCCTCAAGGACATTTTCAAGAAGCTCCGGCCCGGCGATCCGCCGACGGCCACCAACGCCCGGTTGATGCTCAAGAACCTCTTTTTCGAGCCCAAGCGCTTCGACCTGGGGTGCGTGGGGCGTTACAAGATCAATCAGAAGCTTCAACTCGGTAACGCCAAGGAGCTTCGCGCTCTGGATAACGAGGACCTCGTCAAGGCCATCCGCTACCTGATCGATCTCAAACGCGGCCGGGGCACGGTGGATGATATTGACCACCTGGGCAGCCGCCGGCTGCGGACGGTCGGCGAGTTGGTCGAAAACGCCTGCCGCATGGGCCTGGCCCGCACCCAGAAGACGCTGCGGGAGCGCATGGTGTTCATCGATTCGGCGGTCGAGAAGATCACGCCCCAGCGCCTGATCAATTCCAAGTCCCTCTCGGCCTCGGTCCAGGATTTCTTCGCCCGCAGCCAGCTGAGCCAGTTCATGGATCAGACCAATCCGCTGTCGGAG
>CAZVVD010000162.1:0-5919 GCA_964630555.1 uncultured Verrucomicrobiota bacterium
ACACCGCCGGCAACGAGGTCCTGCGCATCGGGCGCTACGGCAACCTGGATTCCGGGCCGGGCCAGCGGCTCAAGGAGCCGAACATCCCCCTGCGCTTCCCCACCGCCACGGCGCTGTCGAAGCGTTATCTCTACGCGGTCGAAGCGCGCATCGGCCGCATCCTGCGGATCAAGCTGGGCTACGAGGATGAGGCGAGCGGCGAGGTCAGCGTGAAGTGATCGCGCGGCGGCAAGGATTGCGCCCGCGGGATCCGCGGCGGGCATCATGCCCGTCCTCCCGTCCGGCCGTTGTCGGCGGCAAGCGGTTTTTCAGCGGAGCGCAGGTTCATCAAAAAGGAGAGCGTATGAACACGGGAAGCAACCGATCGCCGGCTTTTGGATTGGCGTTTTCTGTTCTGCTGGCGGGCATCGGTCCATCCCTCGCCGGCCAGGCCATGGTGACCAACGCCGCCCTGGTCGAGGCCGCGGGCGGCAAACCGGCGGCGCGCTTCGACCTGTCCTGGGATAAATCGTGGCGGGACGCCGCCGGCCATGACGCCTGTTGGGTGTTCGTGAAGTTTTCCACCGACCAGGGCGCGACCTGGCGCCACGCCGACCTGGCGGCCGCCGGGATCAATCCTCCGGGATGCAGCGCCGGTGAGGGCGTAAAGCTGGAAATCGTGGTGCCGGCGGATAAAAAAGGCGCGTTCATCCGGCGGGCGGAAGCGGGAACCGGCGCGGTGGCGGCCGCCGGGATGGTTCTACCGCTGGCAGCCGGCGGCCGCGACCAGCCCTCGGCCAAGGCGCTGGTCAGGGTGTTCGCCCTTGAAATGGTCCACGCGGCCGGTGGCGCTTTCCACCTGGGAACGCCCGGCGGAAGCGAATCCGGCCGCTTCCACGACGGCGCCAACTCCAACACGCCTTTCCTGGTCAAAAGCGAAGGGGCCATCGCGATCTCCAACGCCCCGGGGAAGCTGTGGGGCTCGGGCTCGGTCTATGAAAACTGGATCGGTCCGCCCGGCGTCCTGCCGGCGGCTTTTCCCAAGGGCTTCAAGTCTTTTTACCTGATGAAAACCGAGCTGTCGCAGCGGCAGTATTGCGACTTTCTCAACACGCTGACGGCAAAACAGCAGAACAGCCGCCACGACGCCAAGCTCCATTTCGGCGTGATTGACAACAACCTGGTCTCGCGAAACTTCATCAAGAAAACGGCCGGAAGCCCCGCGTTCTTCGGCTGCGACGCCAACGACAACGCCGGCCCCGCCCCTCAGGCTAATCCCGCAAAAATGAACGAGGCCAACGACGGCGAGTGGGTGGCCTGCAACTGGATGTCCTGGATGGACCTGGCCGCCTACCTGGACTGGGCCGCCCTGCGCCCGATGACGGAACTGGAGTTCGAGAAGGCCTGCCGCGGCCCAGCGGCGCCGGTGGCCAACGAATACGCCTGGGGCAGCGCCGCGTTGAACAAGATCGCCAACGTGGCCCTGGTCAACCCCGACACGGCCGCTGAAACGCCCACCGGCGGCAGTGCCAACGTGGGACAATACCGGATCGGTCCGTTTCGCTGCGGCAGCTACGCGGACGCCGGCGCCGGTCGGACGAACACCGGGGCCGGACACTGCGGCGCCCTGGACCTGTCGGGCAACCTCTGGGAACGGACTGTCAGCGTGGGCAATTCGGCGGGCCGGGCCTTCACCGGCCTGCACGGCGACGGCGCGCTGAGCGCCAACGGATACGCCGACGCGGCGGCCTGGCCGGGCCTGTCGGACGGCGAGGTGACCGGCGCGGTCGGCGCCGGCGCCCGCGGCGGCTATTGGATCAATCCGGGCGATTTCGCGCGCGCTTCGGACCGCAGCTACGCCGCCGCCATCGTCACGGTGCGTTACATGCTCAACGGCGGCCGCGGAGCGCGGTCGGCGCCCTAAAACAATCGTGTTCACCCCCCATCCAAACAGAATGCCACCATGCCAGCAGCAACCATGCCCAACTTCGCCTCCCTGGCCGACACCCTGCGCCAGTATGCCCTCCTGAAATCCGAGCAGCGCGCCCCCGGCTTGGCGCGAGCCTGCGACCGCGCCGTGCGCGCTCTGCGGGCGGCGATCCGCGACCTGGAACGTCTTCCCGCGGACCCGCGCCTGGCAGCGCGCGAGCCGGACCGCCTGGCCGAAATCCGGCGGCAGCGTCCGACGGGGCATCGCGACCGGCTGTGGACCGCGTTCGATCCGTATCGTTACCGTGACCAGGTCGCGGGGGCTATGCTGGCGCGCTTCGCCGGCTGCACCCTGGGCGCCCTCGTCGAGGGCTGGCCGGTTCTCAACATGCGCACCTTCGCGCGCTACACGGGGGGCGCCTTCCCGCCCGTGGACTACTGGCCAGTGACGCCGGAGAACCCGGAGACCCCCCGCTATAACGTGAGCCGCCTGGCCGATTACACCCGCTCCGGTATGGATGGCGTCCCCGCCGACGACGACGTAACTTACACCATCTTGGGACTGCTGATTCTCGAGGAGTCCGGGCCGAAGTTCACGACGGCCGACGTCGGCCGGGCCTGGGTGCGGCATTTGCCGATCGCCTGCACCGCCGAGGACGTGGCCCTCAAGAATCTAAAACGGGGCATCCCGGCCGCGCGCGCCGCGGTGCCCGGCAACCCCTACCTCGAGTGGATCGGCGCGGACATCCGCTCGGACCCCTGGGCCTACGCGGCGCCCGGCTGGCCGGAGCGGGCGGCGGAGATGGCCCATCGCGACGCCTGGCTGTCGCACCGACGCAACGGCATTTACGGCTCGATGTTCTTCGCGGCCGCCCAGGCCGCCGCCTTCGCCGTGGACGATCCCGTGGAGGCCCTGCGGATCGGCCTGGGCCAGATCCCGGCCCGCTGCCGGTTGGCGGACGACCTCCGCTGGGCGCTGGCCGCCGGCAGGAACATCCGGAATCATGAAGACGCCCGGCTGGCCGTAGACAAGCGTTTCAAGGGCATGTCGCCGGTCCATACCAACAACAACGCCTGCCTGACCGTGTTCGGCCTCATGATCGGCGGCACCGACGTCACGAAAGTGCTCTCCCAGACCGTGGCCATGGGCCTGGACAACGACTGCACGGCGGCCAGCGCCGGCAGCATCGCGGGCGCCATCGTCGGGGCGCGCGGCATCCCGCGCCACTGGACCCGCAGGTTCCACGACAAGGCGATCACTTACCTGGACGGCCGGCGGGACTTCAGCCTCTCCGGCCTGGTTCGCCGCTTCGCGCGCCAGGCGGCCAAAGTCTGGGCCACCGCGGACAGGTAAGGGTCATTCGTCCGTTGTCCGTCGTCCGTTGACATCTGTCCTTCTGACCTCTGTGGCTCTTCCCTCCACCTTCCACCCTCCACCTCTTCAGATGCTACCGCGCCCAGAACACTGTCCCCCGAACCGATTTCGACGCTTCCGGCGTGTTCCCGTAGGCCCCCAGGTTGACCCGGCCGCCGCTGGGCTTGGGTTCCAAGCTCCAGTCCGACGCCGGGTCGCCCGCGTCAATGCACGGGCTGAGGCGGGCGTCCGGCGTCCAGGCGCCATCATGCCACGAGCCGGCGGTGCTCTGGAGATGAAAATCCCCGGCGGCAGGATTGACGAAGAGCGGATCCGCGCTGAAGTTGCCGGCGCCCATCCCCGGCGCCCAGAAATCCTGCGCGTCGCTGTAGGCCATGGTGAGGTTGTGATTGTGTCCGATGCCGCCGATGCCGTTGCCCCAGAAGATCGAGCCCCTGACAGCCAGGGCCGCCGAGGTCGGCCGGGCAATCCCCCAGCCCGCGTTGTGCGCAAACGTACAGTTGAGCAGGCTGGCTGAACCCGCATTCAGGTAGACACCGTAACCTTCGTTATCGGCTAATACACAATTGGTCAGGCCCAATTCGGAAGAGATCGCGGAATAATATAGCGCCCCACCCGCTTGATTATTGTTCAGAACTGATTTCAGGAACCGCGCGATGCCGCCCCCGGTTATGTACACCAATTGCGGCGCCCTTCCCGCGGCCACTCCGTTCGCATCCAACACGCAGGCGTTCACCACCACGTTGCTGCAATCCGACAGGTAGAGCGTCCCGCCGCCCTTGCTGCCCTGGTTGTCCCAGAATTCGCTGGAAATCACCTCCAGCGATTGCAGGTTCTTCGCGAAAATTGCGCCTCCTTTCGGTTGGCTATCTTTATGATTCGGGGTCGTGGAATTGTTGGCGAATACACAGTTTTCGATCACGCCCGTGGCGCCGCCCAGGTAGATCGCCCCGCCGCCGGCCGCGCTGCTTTGATAGCCGCCATTTTTAACCGAATTGGTCTCGAACCGGCATCCGGTAATCGTTGCCGCCTTCCCGCTTCCCTCGTGGCAAACAGCTCCGCCACCGCCGCCAGGCGTACTCCATCCGTCGCTCAGCCAATTCCCGACCAGGGTCGCATCCTCCAACGTCAACGCCCCATTGGTGACATAGATCGCCCCGCCATAGGGAGACCCGCTGCCGGACACCGTATTATTACTGAACACGGTGTTGGTGCCATACACATTCACCGCGCACCCGACAGCGGCCAACCCGGCCCCATAATTGGCCTGCCCCGTGTTCCGCAGGGCATTGTTCTGGAAGACGCTGTCCACCACCGTCAGCGACCCGCCCGCCGCGTACACCCCGCCCCCGTACGCCGGCCCGGTGGTGCAGGTATTCGTGTTGTCCCGCACCACGCAGTTCGATAAGGTCACCGCACACCCCTGGAACAACAAGCCCGCGCCGTAGTTCTCGCCCGTGTCGAACCGCCCTCCCTGGAACGTCAATCCCTGCAAAAACACCGCGCCCTTGCCAATAGCCTGCAAAATCCGTTGGCCGTTCGTCCCCCCGTTGTCCACCACGGTCAGCGCCGGATCCGCGTTCGTCGCCGCCAGTGTCAGGTTGGGCATCCGCACTACCAGGGGAAACGCTTCCCCGCTGGCGGCATCGTATCTCCCAGTTCCCACGTGGATCGTGGCGTTAGCCGCCACATTGCTCAAGGCGTGGGTCAGCGTCTGCCAGGCCGAAGCCCAGCTCAGCCCATCCCAGACGTTGCTCCCATTCACTGCGTCCACATAGACGGTGGTATTCGTCAAAACCCATTCGCTGCCCTCGGCATAATGATAGCCCAGGTCCACGATGTCCGTATCATTCGTCCCGGACGTGCAGGTCGTGCGCGTGTTCAGCCCCAACGCCTCGGCGGCGCCGCTCCCCGCGTCGATGCACGGGCTGCTGACCGCCTGGCCCGGCAATCCATTCGAGGATAAGTAGTAGCAATCCGGCACATTCGCGAACAAAGGATCGTTGGTGAGATTGTTTGCGCCGCCATAAGCCGGCGCCGGCAAGCAGGAGTAATCCACCCACAGACTCTCGTTGCTCAGGATTCCGCCGGCGGCGTTTCCCCAGGCAATGCTGTTGAGCACCGTCCCGCCCCCCCCTGAGCGATTCAGCCCCCACCCGCCATTGTCCGCCAGGGTACAGTTGGCCACGGTCACTGTTCCGGCAGACCACACCATCCCGTCCTTGGTATTCAGCGCCAGCAGGCAGTTGAACAGCGCCGCGTTGCCCTTCGAAAACGCCAGGCCATTCGCCTTATTCTCCAGCACCAGGCAGTTGGTCAACGCTAACGTTGAATTGGTCGCGCCCAGATAGTTCAAACCGTTCCCGCTGTGCCCCGCCAGCAGGCAATTGGTTAGCGCCACAATTGAACCGGCGCTGCCGGCGACGTTGATTCCATGTCCCGCGTTGTTGTTCCGCAGGGTTGAGTTCAAAAACCATGCGCTCCCGCTTCCGCTGATGTACACCAGCTCCGGCGCCTTTCCGGCGGAAATACCGCCGGCATCCAGCGTGCAACCATCCATCACCATGTTGCTACAGGACATCAGGTAGAGCGTCCCGCCGCCCTTGCTGCCCTGGTTGTCCCAGAATTCGCTGGAA
>CAZVVD010000163.1:0-5844 GCA_964630555.1 uncultured Verrucomicrobiota bacterium
CAGATGGCGCGCTCCTCGGGGAAATGGACGATGTACTTGTTGTCGGAGTTACAGGGCCAGGGGACGTCGCGTTCCCCGGGCGCCAGCGGCGCGCCCACCGAGTGCAGGCAGGGCACAAAGCGGCCGTCCTTAAGGACGTCGAGCACGGGCCGGCCCATGCGGGTCATGATGCGCATGTTGGCGACCACGTAGGGGGAATCCGTGATTTCGATCCCGATCTGGGCGATGTCCGACCCCAGCGGGCCCATGCTGAAGGGGATCACGTAGAGCGTGCGCCCGCGCATGCAGCCGCGGAACAGGCCGGTGAGCAGCGATTTCATCTCGGCCGGGTCGCGCCAGTTGTTGGTCGGGCCGGCGTCCTCCCGGGTCCGGGCGCAGATGTAGGTCCGGTCCTCCGTGCGCGCCACGTCGGCCGGATTCGAGCGGCAGAGGAAACTGTTGGGGCGCTTGCGGTCGTCCAGGCGGACGAACGTGCCGCTGCGGACCATGCCGTCGCATAGCGCGGCGTATTCCGCCTGGGAGCCGTCGCACCAGTGCACGCGCTCGGGCGCGCAGAGGGCGGTGATTTCGTTCACCCAGGCCAGCAGGCGTTGGTTGCGGGTCATGCGGTCTTATCCTCGCGTCCTAATGATGAATGCGGCGGATTAAATCAGGAAGCGGGAGGATGTCAAGGGGACAATGTGCGCCACGGCGGGTCAGCAGCCGTGAACAGCGCCGGCCGGCTTTCACGCCGGCCCATGCTTTCCGTGGAACACCAAGGTGGGGGCGGGCTTCGCGGTGGTGGCGCGTGAAATCCGCCGGCTGGCGGACCAGACCGGCGCGGCCACCGTGGACATCGAGCGGACCGTGAACCAGATGCAGGCCTCGGTGGCCGCCGGGGTCACGGAGATGGACGCCTTCAGCCGGGCCATGCGCGCCGGCGTGGAGGTGGTGGGCGGGATCAGCCGGCAGATGGGGATGATCCTGGAGCAGGTTAGAATCCTGGCGCCCCGGTTCGAGACCGTCAACGACGGCATGCGCGCCCAGGCCGAGGGCGCCGGCCGCATCAAGGAGGCGATTTCCCGCCTGAGCGCGGGCGCGCAGGCCACCTCGGAGTCCATCCTCAAGTTCAACCAGGCCTCCGAGCAGCTCAACGAGTCCGCCCGGAACCTGCAGAACGAGGTGGGCCGTTTCAAGGTGTGAGCGTGGAAGCGGCGCCCCCGTCCCGGCGTGTGGGCTCGCGCTTCGCAGCGAAGGGGCTTCGCCACTTCGCAGAGTAGCACACGCCGGCTGCAGTGGAAGCGACGCCCCCGTCGCTTCACCGACGCCGTCATGAAGCGGCGGGGGCGCCGCTTCTACTCCGGGCGGTTACCCCAGCCGCACGTTCACCCGGTGGAGCTTGCCGTCCATCGGCAGCGGCGCCTGGGCCGGGTGCGCCCGCCCGTCGATCTCGATGGATCTGACCGGCGCATTCGCCCGGCCGCCGGGGTTGAGCAGGGTCACCGCGTAGGTCGTCCCCCGGAACGTCCGGGTGATGGACGCCCGCTTCCAGCCCGAGGGCAGGCACGGCCGGACCACCAGGCCGTCATAGGTCCGGCGGAGGCCGAAGAGGTATTCGGTCACTGCCAGGAACAGCCAGGCCGCGGACCCCGTACACCAGGCGTGCTCGCCGTGGCCGGGTCCGCAGATGGCGTCGGGTCCGAAGAATCCGTTGAAGTAGGTGTTGACCTGGTTGACCATCGGCCGCCGCGGGTTGGCCGGATGGATCGCTTTCAGCAGGCGCCAGGCCTCGTCCGCCAGGCCCCGCTCCAGGAGCGCCAGGAGCATGAAGGCGTTGCCGTGGGTATAGACCGACCCGTTCTCGCAGATGCCCGGGCGCAGGTAGCTCAGGCGCCCGACGTTCGCGACCGGCTTGGTGTAGGTCGGATGGTTCAGCATCAGGCCCCAGCCGGTGTCCAGCCGGCGCCGGACGTTCGCCCAGCTTTGTTCCCAACGCGCCGGACTGCAGACCCGCCCGAGCTGCGCCCAGCTCTGCATGTTGAGGAAAATCTTCCCGGCGGGGTTGGATTTGGATCCCACCGGCCGGCCATCGTCGTCCAGGGCGCAGAGATACCAGGCGCCGTCCCAGGCATGGCGGTTGAGGGCGGTCTGCATGTCCTGGTGCCAGCGCCGCATGAGCCGGGCGTCGGCCCGCCTGCCGAGGCGCAGGGCCAGCTCCTCCATCAGGAGGCAGTCGCGGCAGAAGGCCATCGAGAGCCAGACGCTCTCGCCGCGCCCTTTGCGGCCGACGCCGGTCAGCGAGTCGTTCCAGTCGCCGAAGTGGATCAGGTTCAGCCCGTGGGCGCCCCGGTCGAGCCGCAGCCGCCGCATGGCCCGCAGGAGGTGGCCGTAGACCGTGTCGGCCCCGCGGTCGAAAAAGGGCGTCCGCTCTTTGAGCAAACTGAAATCGCCGGTTTCCTTGACGTATTCCGTGGCCGACGAGACCATCCACTGGGCGGAATCGGCGTAGCGCATGGGGTCCGTGGGATGCCAGCCCCGCAGGGCGAAGCCGTCGCGGTACTGGTGCCGGCAGGCCTTGAGCAGGATCTCCCGCGCGCGCCGCGGGTCCTGGGTCAAGACGCCCTGGGCCTGCTGGACGATGTCGCGGAAGCCCTTGTAGCCCTCGCGGGTGTGGATGGCGCCGAACTGGATCAATTGCTTGAGCCAGAGGTTGAAGAGCGGCTCGATGGATTTGTCCGGGGACTCGATCTGGATGTTGGCCGCCATCCGTTGCCGATCGCGGGAGAGCGCGTCGAAGTGGCGGTCGGCGTCGAGGTTGCCGGCGAGGTATTTCCGCCGCCAGCGGGCGATGCCGGGCTCGGCGTCGCAGGCGCCGGCCAGCAGGCGGGTGTCGGCCCGGCCGCCGGGCGGCAGCGCGAAGGAGAACTGCAGCGTGGCGGTCGGCGTGAAGCGGTCCGTCGGCTGGCGCATGGCCGCGGGGTTTGAGAGCGCTTCGGGACGGGCCAGGTTGCCGCGCCGGCCGAGGAATTTGGCCCGGTGCGTGGTCCAGGAAACCGCTCGCCGGTCGGCGGTGAGAAAACCGTTGTGGTTCGGGAAGTCAATCTGGGTATGCTTCTCGGCGTCCTGTCGGACCAGGATGGCGTTGACGCCGGGCCGGTAGTCCGCGCGCCGGTAGATGATCCCGTAATAGAGGTCCATGCCGGCCAGCGAGATGCCGGCCTCGGTGAACAGGCTCAGGCGGCGCTTCCGGCCCGAGCGGTTCTCGACGCGGACGTCCCAGACCTCCACCGGATCGAACCCGGCGGGGATGTAGAGGCGCCAGGTGACTTTCAGGCCCGCGGTCTCGTTTTCAACGATTTGGTAGCCCAGGCCCGAGCCGCAGCGGTAGCTCCGGCAGGGCTTGCAGGTGGGAACGAATCCGATCGAGAAGAAATCGCCGCTGGCGTCGTCCCGCACGTAGACGATCCGCTCCTCGGCCACCACGGTGGCGAGGTAGCCCTCCGGGGTCATGTGCAGGCTGTAGCCCCACATGCCCTGGTCGACCATCGAGAAGTAGCGCTCGTTGAAGAGCAGGTTGTCGAACCGGCGGGGCGGCTCCGGGGTGTTGCACCAGAGTTCCCGCCCGTCGCGGGCGAAGGCGAAAATGTCGCTGCTGCGCATGGCTGCACTTCCTTCCGTTAGACCCTTTCCCTTAAACATACACGCGTTTGCGTGCATGTTTTGGAGCTGGTCCCGCATGCGGGACCGGTCGGACGTGAACCGCGATCAGAAGCAAGAAAAGGATTAACCACGGAGGCACGGAGAAGAAGAGATGGCTTGAAATCGTGTTTTTGCAAAGCAAAACACAGATTTCAAGCCACGTTTATTTTGGAGCAGGAAGGGAGTCTGCCCATCTCCCATCCGACTCCAAAGTGAACCCATGTTTTCAAATTTAGGATTGGCGTTCCGCCTATCCTAAATTTGAAAAAGGCTCCTCTTGTTGCCTGCCCTGCGAAGCGCCTTGGCGAAGCAGGGTCTCCGTGCCTCCGTGGTTGTATTCTTTCTTTCATTGGGTTGAGTGCACAGCCCGCCTTAAGAGTCTGTCGGACTTAGTCCCGCGGTCGCGGGACAAGTCCGCCATCCTCCTCGAAAAGCAATGAAACGGCACTATACGTCATTCCATCCCCCCGGACGCAAGCGAAAAAAATCGATCGGGCGGCGGACAGGCGATTTGTCTGGTTTTCCGGGACCTCCCCTGGTATGTTCAACACACCGGTGATGCGCGCGGCGGCATCATTCACGAACGGAAAGGATCCCCATGCAAGCAGCGATCAAAGACGGCAAGCGCATGATTGAGATTGACCTGCAATCGGCCTGATCTGGATGCGGCGGGGATAATCGGATGACTCCATCCAGGGTGCTGCGAAAGAAGCCGGAGGCCGCGGGGCGAGGAGCGCTGGCGGCATTCCTGCTAGCTGCCGCCCCGGCTTTGGCCGCCGACTACTACGTCAACGACGGCTTCACCAACGGGGACGTCTACTGCACGGCCGTGGGGAGCGACGCCAATCCCGGCACCAACCCGGCGGCGCCCAAGGCCGGCATCCAGGCCATCGTGGCGAACTTCGCGCTCACGGGCGGGGACACCGTCTACGTGGACACCGGCAGCTATGCCCTGACCAATTACGTCTATATCACCCCCGACGACGTGGGCAGTTCCCCGGCCAGCCTGCTGACCTTCCAGGGCAGCACCAACGCCGCTGCCGGGGGCACCGTCCTGGACCGGGGCGGCGGCGACTACGTCTTTTATATTCGTGTCACCTCGAATGCCCCGATCCATTTCCTGGCCCTGAAGGACATGACCCTGCGCCGCGCCGGCACCGCCCTGCGGATCTGGCACGACAGTGGCCTGCAAAGCGGCTGGATCAGGAGCAACCTGTTCGAGAACCTGGTCGTACGCGACAATTCCGAGTACGGTTTCAATCTCAGGGATCGTCTTTGCGTGGGGAGCGGCAACCGGTTCCTGCACTGCGTTTTCGCCAACAATTCCAAGCGCGCGATCATTTGGGACAAGGATGACCCCGCCGACCGCTTGCCTTTGGACCACTGCGTGGTCTACGGGACGCCGGCGGATTACAACCTGTCCGGCTTGTTCGCCGTCAGCAACTGCATCCTGCACGCGGGGGGCGTCAACCGCCGGATTTTTGAAAGCACCAATATCGTCGGCGATTTCAACCTGGTCTACCGCACC
This sequence comes from uncultured Verrucomicrobiota bacterium, assembly GCA_964630555.1. Lineage (GTDB taxonomy): Bacteria > Verrucomicrobiota > Kiritimatiellia > JAAZAB01 > JAAZAB01 > JAHIJO01. Next base: position 5,207 of record CAZVVD010000163.1, read on the forward strand.
GGCGGGGCAGGGGTCCACGCGGATTTCGAGACCCTCGGGGTCTGGGCCCGGGCCGGGCGGGACCTGCACAGCCTGGGCGGAAAGGACCCCCTGTTCGCGGCGAGCAACGATTTTCACGTGAACAGCGCGGAGGGCCGGTGGAGCAACGGGGTCTGGGTGACCGACGCGTCATTTTCGCCGGCCCTGGACCTCGGGGACCCGGCGGCGGAGTGGACGAACGAGCCGGCGCCCAACGGGGGGCGCCTGAACCTGGGCGTGTACGGGAACACGGCGGAGGCCAGCAAGTCGAACACCAACGGCTGGCTGCAGGTCCTGACCTGCAACGACGGCGGCTGGCTGGCGGGAACCGCGACCCTCTACTGGGTCCAGGGGAACCTGACCAATGCCGGGGACACCGTGCGCCTGGAGTACTCGACCAACGGGGGGGCGGGCTGGTCGCTGATCGCCAGCAACCTGCCGGCCACGAACGGGGAGTGCGCCTGGGACACCACCCCGGCGGGGGCCTCGGCGGCAGGGCGGTGGCGGGTGCTGTGCGAGGCCGAGACGAATATCCTGAGCGCCACGGACATCCATTTCGCCCTGCGCAACGGGGCCATCGCCTACTACGTCAACGACACCAACACCTCCGGCGACGTCTA
>CAZVVD010000164.1:0-5774 GCA_964630555.1 uncultured Verrucomicrobiota bacterium
CGCAAATGAAATTGCGGCCAACCCTCCTGGTTGTCCAGATAAAACACTAGCCAATTATGGATTATTTGTCGCCACTTTGGGACAGGCAATACTGTCGAAAATCACGGAGCCCCTTCGCCTCCCGGCTTCGCCAGACGCAGGCCCGAAAAGCATCAAGACCCCGGCAAGTAAGAACGCAGCGAAACGGTATTGATTAATCTCCGGGTGTCGCCTTCTTGAAGCGCTCGCCAGAAGACCAACGAGGTGGCTGGGAATCCGCGGGTTCACAATCCCAACGCAAAATCGGGGCGACTGGCGCTCGTTTGAACCTTCCCCCCGGCTGGCCGAGCCGATCATGACGGCCACCGACGGTCCGTTGCAGCCGTTCATAGCCACGCGGCAATGCCTGGTGGCATAGACTACAGCCGCTTCTTGGCGAATACCCGGCCGGATGGCGACTTCAGATAGCGCTCAAAGGCAAGGGCTTGCTCGCGGTCGGTGAAGGCAGCGGCAGTCTTGATGCGCCAAGGGCGGTGAAAAGGGTGAAAAGGAGAAAAGGGTCCGAGATTCTTGGTATTTTGCGCCAGCGCAATCGAAGCGCGACAGCCCACGCTGTTGGCAAAAGCGCCCACCGCGGATCCACGTCGATAGCACCCCCCCCTTCTTTGCTCCCTCCGCGGCTTCCCTTGCAGGCGGGTTCTGCTTCCGGAAGGGAACAGTGATTTTTGTGGTCTGGCTGGAATCCCGGGCCGATTCGGGCGGAAGGCGCAAAACGCGCTGGGGCAGGTGAGCGCCATCCGCCCCCTACTCCGTTCTTGCGGCGGGGGGTCCGGGGGGATATGGTCTTTGGCCGGGGAGGTCAGGGGTGTCACGGATCATCGCGTTCGTCAAGCCGGCGCTCAAAATCGCCGTCAGCCTGGGCCTGCTGGCCTGGCTCCTGTGCCTGGTGGACTGGCGCCAGGTCCTGGCCCTGGCGCCGCGGGCCAATCCGGGCCTGATGCTCCTGGCGGTGGCGCTGCTCACCCTGGAGCGCGTGGTCAGCGTGGCCAAGTGGCTCCTGCTGCTGCGGGCCCGGGAGACCTCGGTGTCCTTCGGACGCCTGTTCATCATCAACTACGTCGGGGGGTTCTGGGGCCTGGTGCTGCCCTCCAGCGTCAGCGCTGACATTGTCCGCGGCTATTACCTCGCGCGCACCGCGGCCGGCCTGGGCAACACCGTGAGTTCCATGCTGGCGGACCGGATCCTGTCGGGCCTGGCCCTGGTCTGCCTGGCGGGAGCGGGCGCCTGGCTGGCCGGCGACCGGTTCGGACTCGTCCACCACCGCGCTGCGATGCTCGGACTGCTGGCGCTGGCGGCGGCGGCGGCCGCGCTCCTGTTCCGGCCTGAGTTTTTGCGCCGGCTGGACGCCGGGTGCCGCCGGCTCGCGCCGCGCCGGCTGGAACGGCAGCTCGGACGCCTGCGGGACTGGGCGGCCTCCTGCCTGGAGTACCGGCGGCAGCCCGCGCGCCTGGCGCTGGCGTTTGCGCTTTCCCTCCTCATGCAGGGCCTGCGGGTCCTGGTTTTTTACGCGACGGCGGCGGGGTTCGGGGTCCAGGCGCCGCTGGCCTATTACTTCCTGTTCATCCCCCTGATCACGGTGCTGATCATGCTGCCGTTTTCCTTCGGCGGGATCGGCATCCGCGAAGGCAGTTTTGTGGCGTTTTTCGCCGTGGTCGGCGTCCCCGCCGCCGATGCCTTCACGGTCTCATTCGCCGTCTCGATCCTCACCACCCTCACCAGCGCCGTCGGCGGGCTGATTTACCTCTGCGACCGCGGTGTTCCGGCCGGCCCGGCGCCCGAAATTCGGGACACCCGCAGCGAAAAACCGCTCCCATGAACGACGCCACCCCCACCGCCGCCGCCCGGCGCGCCTACTGGACCGAGGAGATGGAGCGCGCCCACAGCTTCATGGACCGCATCCTCGCCTACCCGGTCCGGGAATGCGGCGAACCGCTGACGCCGCTGCCGGAGGCCGTGGCGGCCGCGGGGCTAACCGTCGCCTTCTCGTCCAGCCTGCTGGCCGGACGCCACGCGCGCTGTTTCCGGTTGCGATCGGGACTGGTCCCCCGTTTCCTGTCGGCGGCGGAGGCCATGAACGCGCGGGGCTGGGTGCTCAAGGTGGAAGACGGGTTCCGTTCCGTGGCCATGCAGCGGGACCTGGCCCTGCACCCCGGAATCCTCGACGCCGTGCTGGGCAAGGTGATCTGGGAAAACGGCGGGAGCGTTCCCGGGCCGGACCTGTTGTTCCGGCGGCTGAGCTGCCTGGTGGCCACGCGCCCGAAAATCGGCACGCACATGTCGGGCAGCGCCCTTGACCTTTCGGTGCTGCGGGCGTCGGACCGGTCGGAAATCGACCGCGGCGGACCCTACCTCGAACTCTCCGAGCTGACGCCCATGGGCTCGCCTTTCATTTCCGGCGAAGCGGCCCGCAACCGGGCGGAGATCGAGGCCCTCATGCAACGCCACGGGTTCAGGGCCTATCCCTCCGAGTTCTGGCATTTCAGCCAGGGCGACGCCTATGCCGAGGCATTGGCCGGGTCGGGCCGGCCCGCGCGCTATGGCGCCGTGGATTTCGATCCGGCCACCGGGCGGCTCGTCCCCATCCCGGACCCTGCCGTCTCCCTGCACGCCCCGGAGGACATCCGGCGGCACCTAGCCCTGGCGCTGGAGCGCCTCGCGGCGGGCGCTGCGCTCAGAACGGAAACCTCCCCAGGACCATGAACAGTTGGGTATTCGCGTTCATTGGCGTCCATTCGTGGTTCAACGGCTCTTGATAGTCTGAGGCTCTGACCTCAGCGGCGCCGCTGCTCCCCTGCTATTTTCCCGCGATCCAGCCCTGGCCGCGGTACCAGCGGGCGGTGGCGGCGAGGCCCTCGGCGTCGGAGTGGCGCATGACGTAGCCCAGCCGTTCGCGGAGCTTGCGGGTATCGAAGGAGCGGTCCTTGGTGAAGAACGCCAGGCGCCGCCGGTGGATCGGCGGCTCGACCCCCAGCCGGCGGCAGACCCACTCGCAGGCGTCGGCGGCCAGGAAGAGCGGGGCCGCCGGCAGGCGGACAACGCTGAAGCGCGTGCCCAGCTCGCCGGCGACGATCCGGGCGATCTGCTCCAGGGTCACGCACTCCGGGCTGCCGCAAATGAACACCTCCCCCTCGGCCGCCGGGTGCACCGCCGCCAGCAGGAGGACCTCGACGAGGTCGTCCACGTGGACCAGGTGGTAGAGGCCGCGGCTGCGGCCGACCAGGAACAGCCGGCGGCGGGCTGCCATCCTGAAAAACTTCAGCAGGCGGGTATCGCCGGGCCCGTAGATCGCGGCCGGCCGGATGACCGTGAACGGCAGGCCGCGCCGCGGGGCGAAGTCGCGCAGCCACAGCTCGGCCTCCGCCTTGGTGGCCTGGTAGACATCGCCCGGATTCATGGGGGCATTCTCGTCGGCCGGCGGGTTGGCGATGTGCCCCAGGACCCCCACGGTGGAGACGTGGACGAACCGCCTGAAGCCCGGGGTCTGCAGCGCGGCCTCGGCCAGCAGACGCGTGCTCTCGACGTGCACGCGCCGGTACATCGCGTCCGCGTGCCTGGCCTCCCGGTAGGCGGCGGCGACGTGGAAAATGTACTCGGCGCCGGCGGCGGCGGCGGACACGGCGGCGGGGTCGAACACCTCGCCGCGGACCCAGCGGATCTCCAGGTCCCGGAGCGGGGAGAGGTCGGACGATGCCCGGGCGATGGCGGCCACGCGCGCGCCGGCCGCGACCAGCCGGCGGACCAGGCGCGCCCCGGTGAACCCGGTTGCGCCGGTGACCAGGACGGGGGCGCCGGGGGAAATCTGGTATTGCGGATCAGACATCATGCGCCAACCTTGCCCATCTCTGCCCGACCCAGGGCTCAGAGTTCAGGGTTCAGGGTTCAGGGTTCAGGGTTCAGGGTTCAGGAACACCGCAAGCACCGATGCGTCTTCCTGCCATTCTTTCCCCTGCGGGCTATGCCCGCAATCCAGCGATGCATTGTCCCCAATCATTGCTGGTTTTTCTTTAACGTTCCTGGTTGATATGGGGCTGGTCCATAGGACCACGCGGTGCTCCGCCTCCGGTTGCTGCTTTCCGCGGCCCTCTTAGCTGAACTCCGCGCCCTCGCCACCTTCTCTGAGCATCTCGGCGATCACGGGCGAGCCCCAGCGGCGGGCCAGGCCGGCGGACCGGAAGGCGGCTTCCAGCCCCGCCGAGAGGGGCTGGCAGCGCGCGACGCGATGCAGCACCATCGGCAGCAGGAACTGGCCGGCGCGCCGCCCGGGCCGGAACCCGTGCGCGCGGAAGGCCGCCTCGATCTCGGCATGCCGGAACAGCCGGAAGGTCCGGGTGTTCCCCTCCAGTCGTTTCTTGACCCCGAAGAGCCGCGGCGCCACGCGGTTCAGGCTCTGGCCGGTGGGGTAATCCAGGATCACCGCCCGGCGCGCCAAGCGGCAGAGCTCGGCAATCAGCTCGGGCCAGCGCCCGCAGTGCGTGGCCAGCCGGAAGCAGAACACGGCGTCGAACGACCGGTCGGCGAAGGGAAGCCCCAGGAGGTCGCCGACCACGAAACGGCACCGGCCGCTCTCGACCAGCGGGGCGATCCGCCGGCGACAGGACTCCGCGCTGGCCGCGACCGTGACTTCGAAGCCCCGGCGGCAGAGCGGGGCCGCCAGCTGGCCGTGTCCGCCGCCGACGTCCAGCACGGTGCGGACGCCGGGGGCGCGCAGCAGGTCCAGGACGAGGGCCTCCTGGACCCGGAGCATCCAGGCGCCGGTCGGGCCGGCGAAGCGGGCGGCATAACCGTCCGAGGAGGTTTCGATGTCGGCGGTTTCGGGAGGAAACATCGGGCTATTGCATGACGTCGTTGAAGGTCGCGGCCATGACGTCGTTGCCCACGGCATTGGGATGGAGCCCGTCGGAGAGGATGTAGGCCGGATCCCAGTTCAGGGCCTCGTCGAGATCGGCAACGGTGACGCCCTCCTCCGCCGCCATCTGGCGGATGGCGGCGTTCATCCGGCGGATGCCGCTGGCCAGGCCGATGTAGCTGCCCTTGACCGGCGTCAGGGTGGCGATGATGGGCACGGTCTTGTTTTCCTTGGCCGCCCGGACCATGGTGCGCAGGTTTTGGATGGCCTCGGTCTCGCTGTAGCCCATGATCAGGTCGTTGACCCCGTAGAGGATGATGAGGAAACCGGGACGGTTGGCATCGAGCGCGGAGTGCACGATATCCACGCCGTAGCTGGTTTCCGATCCGGGATAGGCGAGGTTGATAATGGTCTTCTGGAGCATGCCGGCCAGCTTGGGCACGTAGCACTGGGCGTAACTGTCCAAGACGCTCCCGGCGGTGATGCTGTCGCCGAGGGCCACGCAGACGGCCTTGTTATTGGCGCCGAAATCGAAATCATCCCACTTGCCGCCCCCGCCGCCGCCCTCGCAGCCGGCCAGGGCCAGGGCCGTGACCACCCCGCCGGTTATCATCCGCCAGCGCCCGCCATCGCCGAACACCCGGTGTTTCATAAAAAACCTTTCGATGCGCATCAAGCCGCAGCCACGGCGGAGAAGATTGGCCCAACCGGCCGGCCCTGTCAAGCCGGATCACGCCGCCGGCGGGCGCCTTGTCCACCCCGCCCCCGCGTGACTGAGAAGGTGTGAAAAAATGATCTGAAGACGGTCGCGACAAAGCGCGACCCTCCATTTTCCTACCTGGATTTTGCACGCCAGCGTGCAAAATCCACCCGAAGGGCCGCCACGTGA
>CAZVVD010000165.1:0-2028 GCA_964630555.1 uncultured Verrucomicrobiota bacterium
CCTGGTCCTCGGAAACCGAGATGTGCTCCTCGACGCCGCCGAGCTGGCCGAGCTCGGCCTCGACCGAGATCTTGCGGGCGTGGGCGGCCTGGACGACCCGGCGGGTGATGGCGATGTTCTCCTCGTAGGGCTTCATGCTGGCGTCGATCATGACGGAGCTGTAGAAGCCGCTCCGGATGCAGTCCATGGCAGCCTCTTCGTCGCCGTGGTCCAGGTGCACCGCGAAAATCGCGTCCGGGAAGATGCCGTCGGCCGCGCGGATCATGGCCTCGAGCATGCGCTTGTCGGTGTAGGAGCGCGCGCCCTTGGAGATCTGGATGATGAACGGCGCGCGGCTGTCCAGGTTGCCGCGGAACAGGCCCATGGCCTGTTCCAGGTTGTTGATGTTGTAGGCGCCGACGGCGTACTTGCCGTAGGCGTGCTTGAAGAGCTGGTCGGTGCTGACGATCATGGTGTCCCCTTGTTGCGGCCACGGATTGGTTGATCCGCCCCGGCGTCGTTGGCTCGGCCGGGGGTGTGCTTCCCCTTCGTATACGGGGCGGGGAACGGGATGTCAAACCGATATTTGTAAAAAAAGATTGCGGTTGCGAAACGGCGGTCTTATACTCTCGTTGTCAGCTTGGGCCGTGCGGTGAACCAAGGGAGGGGGCCGTCATGTCACACAAGCCGGACGGAGAGGAAAAGGGCGGCGCGGACGACATCGTGTTCGAGTGCCAGTTCTGCGGCAAGAGCCTGGTGATCGATAAGCAGGGCGCCGGCCTGGCTCTCCGGTGTCCGGACTGCGGGGGAGACATCTCCGTGCCCATTCCGGAGGGGGTGGATCTTTCCGATATTGACCAGCTTGACGCCGTGCGGGTGGAGGTGCAGTCCGCGGAGTCGGTGCCGGAGAGCCCATCGGCCCGCAGGGGCGGAGTGGATCAAATGATCACGGAGCTGGAAGAGCTCCGCTTCCGTCGGCGCCATCTCGAAAAGCAGGTGGCGGCTGCCGCCCGCTGGCTGCCCGACATCAGGCTCCAGGTCGCGGCCGTGCGCAAAGCCCTGGACAAGATCGACGAGGCCCTGGGGCGCCTGACGGAGCCGCCGTCGGACGCCACCCGCGGCCTGGGCTGAAGGCCGCGCGGTTTTCGCACGGCCTGCCCGATGCGGACGATCGAAGGAGCTCGCGCGCTTCCTGGCGACGCTCGGGCAGGTGGGCGGGCCGTCGCGCGGGAAATCCCCTGTCAGCCGCATGGGTCTTTTGAGAAACTTTTCATTTCCGGGCGTCGGGCGGAACGGTGTTGTCCAGCGGCGATCGTGGAGATGAACACCTGGAAATCATCCTCGCTTTGGCCGCGATGACAATCCTGGCGCAGGCCTCGGCATCCGATACGGCTTCGTGGTGGCGGAGGGGGATGCCCAGGTGGCGGCAGACATTCGGCAGCCGTGTGGGGCGGATATTCCAGACCGCCCGGGCGATCCGGACCGTGCATTCAAACGGGTACGCCGGCGCCCTGATTTCCGCCTGTTCACAGCACGTGTTCAGGACGGAGCGGTCGAAAGCGGCGTTGTGCGCCGCAATAAACGTGGCGCCGGCGAGCTTCCCGCTGAGAACCGGCCAAAGTTGCCGGAAGGTCGGCGCGTCCGCGACGTCAGCCCAGGAGATGCCGTGCAAATACGAGAAGACGAAGTGCCGGCGCGGCGGGCGGATGAAATAGCAGGCGCGTTCAACCACGGCATCCCGCTCGACCCGGACCACGGCGACGGCGCAGGCGCTGTCCGGTCCGTAGTCCGCGGTTTCGAAGTCAATGGCCGCGAAAACCGGCGCGTCCAGCCGCAGGCGGGGTTGTCGTTTTTTCACAATGGCCATTTCCTCTTGATCCGTAGAAAATTTCGGTTGTGGGCCTCAGCCCGCGTTAGAATGAATACCCGCCCTCGATCGAGCACATCCAGCACTCGTTGTCGAGCCCGGCGTCGTCCCGGCCGGAGTAGCGGCCCTCGGCGCCCCACATCTCGGTGTCGCCGATGATTTCCGGGATCACCTGGTAGTCG
>CAZVVD010000165.1:2038-5770 GCA_964630555.1 uncultured Verrucomicrobiota bacterium
AAAGGAAAATGCGGCAGGGGAAGGTGTAGCTGGCGCGCAGGCCGGCGCCGAAGTAGTCGCCGTTCCGGAAGGTTTCCTCGAACCAGACCTCGCGCAGCACGTGCTCGTCCCTGTCCGTGGCCTGGACGAACGGGCTGTAATTGACGTAGAGATCAACGTCCACGCGGGATGCCCTCAGGTCCGCCCCCAGCCCGGCGTAGGGGATCCGCAGGGTCTGCTCGTAGTTGATCATGTTTTCGCCGTTGAGCTCATTGGCCTGGTCGCGGAAGCCTCCCGGGCTGGCGGGGTCGCTGGAGTAGATATAGCGCAGGCCGCGGTCTTCCCAGGACCAACGGTTCTCCTTGTAGCCCAGCATGACGCGCAGGGCCAGGGGGTCAAAACGCAGGAATTCGGCCGAGGCGTTGAGATCGAAAAGCAGGGCGCGGGTGACATCCACCTCGCTCAGCGACCAGTCCGTCCAGGGGGCGGTATCCCCCCCCGGAAGCAGCCAGTCGGTGTCGTTCATTTGCCCGTTGCCCCGGCTGACGGCGCCCCAGAGCCCCGCGTTGATCCGGAAGCGGTCAATGATGCGCAGGGAGGCTTCGCCTCCGAGCATGGCCAGGTTTTTCAGGTCCCAGGTCAGCTCGCTGATCTTGACCCTCTGGCCGCGCAGCTGGTCGTAAACGGTTTCATGGGCCTTGCCGTTGAGCCAGCCCGCGGACAGCCGCAGCGAGGCCGACACCACGTCGGTGGTGACGGCCGCGGCGTTGGGGCCCTCGAGCGCCTGGAGCGCCGGGGCGGGGACGGGCGCCAGCGCGGCGGCCAGGCCGGCGGCGGCCAGGAGCGGGAGCCAGCGGCCCGCGGCAGGGCGGGGGTTCATCGGAAGTATCTCCTCCGGAAGTCCGGCGCCTTCCCGGCGCCGGACCGGTCTCCGGGAATCGCATCCCATGACCGCAGTATAGGACAACGCCTGGGGCGTGTCAAAACAGTCAGTTCCAGGGAATCCGCGCACACCGTCGAGGCGCGCTGCGGGCTTGCGCCCGCAACCCAGGGAGGGCGCGCAGGTTGTGCGCCGATGGCGGCCGGCGGCACGCAAGCCCTCCCAAAACATACAGGCAAAAGCGTGTATGTTCACGGGAAAGGGTCTAACGTGGCGCCGTCCGTCCTTCGATCAGGCCGAGCAGTTCGCGGACGGCGGCCTCGGGGTCGTCGGCGGCGGTGACGGCGGTGACGACCGCCACGGTTCGCGCCCCGGCCCGTCGCAGCTCCGGAATGTGCTCCTTCTTGATCCCGCCCATGACGGTGAAGGGGATGGCAACGTGCGGCGCGATCTTGCGCAGCCCTTCCAGCCCCAGGAATTCGCCGGCGTTTGGCTTTGTTGCCGTCGGGAACAGGGGCCCGATGTTGACGTAGGAGGCCCCGGCGGCTTGGGCGGCCCCGGCCTCCGCGACGCTGTGGGTCGAGGCCCCGATAATGAGCTGCGGGGCCAGTGCCCGGGCCACGGCCACCGGGAAATCGGCCTGGCCGAGATGCACCCCGTCGGCCCCGACGCCCAGGGCCACGTCCAGCCGGTCGTTGATCAAGAGCAAGGCCCCGGCGTCGGCGGTCAGGCGGCGGGCCAGCTCCGCCAGGCGGAAGAAGGCGGGCAGGGGCATGTCCTTTTCGCGGAGCTGCACCAGGCGCACGCCGCCGGCCAGCGCCGCCCGGAGGATGTCGGGGGTAGTCCGGCCGCGCGAGAGGCCCTGGGAGGTGACCAGGTACAGCCCGGCCCGGCGAAACTGCTCCATGCGTTGCTCGTGAAGTGTCATAGTTACATTGCACCTGCTCAGAGTTAACCACGGATCACGGATGAGATCAAAGTGGCAGTCGGTTTTGCGACGATGACCCGGTTATAGCGCATCCAAAGGACTACGCGGCGCATGGCGCAGGTCCTTCAGAACATGCGTGTAAATCATGGTGGTCTCTACATGCGCATGGCCGAGCAGTTCCTGGATCTGGCGGATGTCGGTGTTCTGAAGCAGGAGATGGGTGGCGAAGGAATGCCGCAACGTGTGCACGGAAACGCGCTTGGGAATGTCGGCCTGACGCGCCGCCTCGGCCACCGGTTTCTGCACCGCCACCTCGCTGACATGATGTCGGCGCACGAGGTTGGCGCGGGGATCGAGCGCCAGGCCCCGACTGGGGAAAACCCAGAACCACGGCCACTCCACGCCGGCTTTCGGCAGTTTTCGCTCCAGCGCATCCGGGAGATGGACTCCGGCCACTTCCGCCGCGCGGTCCTGATCGAACAACGCGCGGACCCGTTCGATATGGATTTTCAGCGCCGGCTTGACGCTCTCCGGTAGTAGGGTCGTCCGATCTTTATCGCCTTTGCCGGCCCGGACGCGCAACAGCTTGTTGTCGAAATCAACGTCCTGTATGCGTAGTCGGCAACACTCGGAGACCCGCAGTCCGCCGCCATAGATCAATTCCGCCATCAGGCGGGGAGTGCCTTCCAGGTGGGCGAGCAGGCGACGGACCTCCTCGACCGAGAGCACCGTCGGCAACCGTTGCCCTTCGCGGGCGCGTACGGTGCGACTGAGGTCGCCGATGTCCAAGCCAAGCGCCTCGCGGTAGAGGAACAGCAGGGCCGCGAAGGCCTGGTTCTGGGTCTTCGCCGCTACCCGTCCGCGGGTGGCCAGTTGCGAGATAAAATTACGGAAGTGCTCCGTGGTAATGATCGGCCGGTCCGCGATCGTAGCGCCGATCTCGCGCAGGTAGTTGAAGAATCGCCGGATCCAGTCCAGGTAAGTCTGCTCGGTGCGATAAGAATAATGACGCACGCGCAAAATTTGCTCGACAACTTTCAAGGCATCGTGATAATCAAGTGTTCCATCAGGATGGAGACTGATTTTTGGCGGGGTGGCGGGCGCGTTTTGCCGCCAGCCCAGCCAGGCATGGATGGCTTGACGGGCCTGCTCGATTTGCCAGTCCGCGGTTTGGGTTTTCTGAAGACTTTCGAGGAACAGGGCGGCCGATTCCTCGGGGGTTGCCTGGGGGATCACGGGCGTCATTTTCAAGAACCGGCGTATCCAAATGACGAAAAACCTGGCATGTCTTTCATCGGCCATGCGCGATTTCAGAAGGTAATCTCCGAAGCCGGCGAGCAACTGCTCGATGTTTTGCTCACTCATATCAACCCTCCAACAGCCCGAAATTATTCATATTTAATGATATAGACCGCCCAACTACGATATATAAACCTTTGTATAACATCCGAATACCAGGCAAAGGCAAAGAGAAAACATATTAAAATTGACACCTTGCACGAAAAAACTCATAGTTATGTAAACCTTTGTATAACATGTTGTCAACGATATTATACAAAGGAATTTGTGTAAAAAGAGATGAAAACAGCCAACAAGCCCTTGCTTGGGGGTAGTTCTCGATCCACCTTCCCGGCAATTCTAAATGTTTATCGAGAATACGTTGGCAGTACGGACTCTCGCCGTCCATGCCGTCATTTGCTGTAGGAATGAACGCGGCGAATCCTGCAACGCCTCGCACACGTCGCAGATTGACAGCCGTTCGCGCTCCAGAGCTTCGATCCTGTCCGTAGCTTCATCCAATGCATTCCACGCATCCCCGATGCTCAGCGCCTTGTTCGCGGCCAGCCCCTTCAACTCTGCTACAGTTATCACGCTTCGCCTCCATTCAGACTGCCAACCACCGGTCGCAGCCTATCGCCTACCGGCTCAGGCTGAACCGGGGCGT
>CAZVVD010000166.1:0-5629 GCA_964630555.1 uncultured Verrucomicrobiota bacterium
GGTGAATCGCGGGTACCGCGTCGAAATGAATTCGGCCCTCGGCCCCTACAAGGGCGGGCTGCGGTTCCATGCCTCGGTGACGCTCAGCATCATGAAGTTCCTGGCCTTCGAGCAGTGCTTCAAGAACGCGCTGACGACCCTGCCCATGGGCGGCGGCAAAGGGGGCTCCGATTTCGATCCCAAGGGCAAAAGCGACATGGAGGTCATGCGCTTCTGCCAGTCGTTCATGAACGAGCTGCAGCGCCACATCGGACCCAATACGGACGTGCCGGCGGGCGATATCGGCGTCGGCGGCCGGGAGATCGGCTTTTTGTTCGGGCAATACAAAAAGCTGCGCAACGAGTTCACGGGCGTTCTGACGGGCAAGGGGGTCAACTGGGGCGGATCGCTCATGCGGCCGGAGGCCACCGGTTACGGGGCGGTGTATTTTGCCCAGGACATGCTGGCGACGCGCCAGCAGACGCTGGCGGGCAAGACGGCCGCGGTGTCCGGGTCCGGCAATGTCGCTCAGTACACGGCGGCCAAGCTGTTGCAGCTCGGCGCCAGGGTCGTGACCCTGTCGGATTCCGGGGGCACGATCGTGGACGAGGCGGGTATTAACGAGGACAAGCTGGCCTGGGTCATGGAGCTGAAGAACGAGCGCCGCGGCCGCATCCAGGAATATGCCGCCAAGTATCCGGGCGCGCGCTATCACCCCGGCCGGCGGCCCTGGTCGGCGCCCTGCCAGCTGGCCTTTCCCTCGGCCACGCAGAACGAGATCTCGGCCGAGGACGCCCGGACCCTGGTGAAGAACGGGTGTTACTGCGTCTGCGAGGGCGCCAACATGCCGACGGAGCCGGAGGGGGTGAACGTTTTCCTTCAGGCGCAAATCCTGTACGGGCCCGGCAAGGCGGCCAACGCCGGCGGGGTGGCCACGTCCGGGCTGGAAATGTCTCAGAACGCCATGCACCTGAGCTGGCCGCGGGAGGAAGTCGACCAGCGGCTGGCCCAGATCATGCATGCCATCCACGAGTCGTGCGCGCGGGCGGGCGCCGAAAAGGGCTTCATCAACTACGTCAAGGGCGCCAACATCGCCGGCTTCCGCAAGGTCGCCAACGCCATGCTGGCCCAGGGCCTGGTGTGACCGGTCCGGGGCGGTCCAGCCGCTGCCATCGCCGGCCCGCCGCCGGCATTAGACGGTGCGCGCTTCCAGCGCCTGGCGCGCCGGCAGCCGCCCGCCGGGGAGCCGACGCCATCTTCCCGGCCCCGTTGCCGGCCGGCGGCGGAGGATGCCCCGCGGCAGTTTTGGCGCCACCAGCCACTTGAGCTCGCCCTGCCCTTCCGCGGCGGCGCCCCTGAAGGCCAGGCAGCAGAGGCCCGCCTTCTTCAACTCCAGGTCCGCCCCGCCGCCGCCGGCACAGCGGGCCGCCAGTCGGGCGAGCTCCGGCATGTGCCCGACCAGCAGGAGCGCGCCGCCGCCCCGGCGCGCCAGGCGCCGGATCAGCGCGCCCGGGTTCCCGCCGGGCTGGAGCGCGCGGCACACGGCCACCGCGCGCGCCAGGTCCAGCCGGGCGGCGACGATGCGGGCCGTCTCGACCGCCCGCGCCAGGGGGCTGGTCAGGATCCCGTCCGGCCGGCACCCGTGGCGGCGCAGGAAGGCGGCCATGAGCCGCGCCTGCCGGCGGCCCCTGGCCGTCAACGGCCGGTCCGCGTCGCGCGCAATCCCGCACGCGCCGATCTCGGCGGCCTGGGCATGCCGCATGACGTAGAGCCGCATAGGGTTCACGCCGCTCCTTTTTTCCCGGATGCTTTCGCCGACCCGAGGCAGGCCGACAACTCCCGCCGGAACCGTTTCTTCTGAAGCCGCTTCAGAGCCCGCCGGCCGGCCGGCAGGGCCCGGCGTCGTTCCGCCTCCAGGACGTCCCGCGGCAAGGCGCCGGCCGCGCCGCGCAGGCGCCGGGCCTCGGCCAGCAGGACATCCAGGTCGTGCACCCTGCCCAACGCGTCGGTCACGGCCTTGAGCCGCCGCTCGAGCTCGAGGACGGCGGGGCCGAGGACGGGCGCCGAGAACTCGGCGCCGTAGCGCGCCCGCCGGCACATCTTCCGCAGTTCGTGCAGGGCCTCCGGGCTCAGGGCCTCGATCCGGCCGCCCGCCTTGAACGCCCGGCGGCACAGCCTGGACAACCGCCGGGCGGCGAACCCCCGCATCTCCGGCCCAGCGCCCGCGAGGATCCGGCGCGGCAGCACGGCCCGGGCGACGTAGGCGGACTCGTCGAGCAGCCGGCGGAAACGGCCGCCGCGCAAAATCCGGGTCAGCCCGGCCAGGCTGGCCGCGTTCCGCTGCGCCTGGCTGCGCAGGAAACCGCGCCAGGCGGGCCGGCGCCCCAGCCGCCGCCGGCGCCCGACCTCCCCGAGCAGGGCCAGCCGGACCTGGGCATCGCGCGGCGGACCGAGGCGGCGGCAGAGCCGGCGGATGGCGGCATCCATGCGCCGCTCCCGACGGCCTCCCAGGATCGGCCGGAAAAACCGCAACACGCCGCGCAGGCGCCGGACCGCGACCCGCAGGTCGTGCAGGGGTTTTTCGTCGCCGCCCCGGAGGCTGCCCGAGAGGTTGTCGGCCGCCTGGCGGTGGAGCACGCCGGTCAGCTTCCGGGCGCATTCCAGGGCGCCGTCGCCGCGACGCAGCAACCGGCCGAAACGCGCCGCGCTCGGGACCGCCGGGGGCTTCCAGGCGATCCGCAGCCGGCGGCCGAAGACGCGCGGCCACAGGTCCGCCTTGGCGGCCGCCGCGCGGGCGCAGGCGCCGGACACGCCGTCGCGCACGCGCGCCGTGATGGCGCCGCGCCCCACCCGAAGGTCCGCGATGGACGCCGTCTGCGCATGGGTGTGATCCAGCCCGTCGGCCACCCTGAGAAACGCCGCCAGCCTCAGCGCCGCCCGCGCGTCCCCGGCGGCGCAGGCCGACGCCCCCCGCCCGCGGCGCGGGACCAGGCCGCTCCCTGCCAGGAAGGCGTCCACTCCGGCGGCGGACAGCGTCCGCGGCACCCGGCAGGCCGGGCCGGGGTGGAGCAGCACGGCGGCCGCCGCGATCCGCCGGCGCCGCGCCGGCACCGACGGCCCCCAGCGATGGAGCAGGATCCACGCGCCGCGGCGCGCGTGGTCGCGGGGAGCGGAGGCAAAGCCGATGTCATGGAGGCGGCAGACGGCCTGCAGCAGAACGGCCTCATCCCGGGGCAGGCTGAGCGTCGCCCGCAGGCGGCCAAACAGCCGCAAGGCCAGCCGGGCCACGTGTTCGCCATGGGCGGTTTCGCCGCCGTAGGCCTGGCCCAGCTCGATCTCTGACAGCCGGCGCGGCATCGCCGTTCACACCTCCGTCCCGGGCGGCTTATGCGGCTCGAACACCCGCGGCACCGCCGCCCCCGCCCGTTGCGCCCGCAGGCAGGCCTCCTTGTAGAGCGCCTCCTGCAGGCGGAATCCCTTCCGCTTCCCGTCCCCCAGCCGGGTGTAGCTGCCGTCCGCCTCGAGCCGCCAGGCGCGGACGTCATCCCGGAAGCAGTTTTCCAACAGCGCCAACAGCCGCTGTTTGCAGGCTGCGTCCTCCACCGGGGCCATGAGCTCGACCCGCCGCTCCAGGTTGCGCGGCATCCAGTCGGCGCTGGAGATGAAGACGCGGTCGGCGCCCCCCTCGCAGAAGTGGAAGATCCGGCTGTGCTCCAGGAAGCGGTCCACGATGCTGACCACGGCAATGGACTCGCTCAGCCCCTTGACGCCCGGCCGCAGGCAGCAGATGCCGCGCACGCAGAGGCGCACCCGCACGCCGGCCTGGGACGCCTTGTAGAGCGCCTTGATGAGATCGGCGTCGACCAGGGAGTTCAGTTTCGCGGCGATCCCGGCCGGGCGCCCCTCCCGGCTGCGCTGGGCCTCGCCCGCGATGAACGCCAGGAGCTTTTCCTTCAGCCCGATCGGGGCGGCAAAGAGCTTCAGGAAACGCGGCGGCTCGGAGTAGCCGCTGATGGCGTTGAAAAACGCCGAGGCATCGCTGCCCAGGTCCGGGTCGCAGGTGAACAGGCCGACATCCGCATACTGCCGGGCGGTGCGCTCGTTGTAGTTGCCGGTGCCGAGGTGCACGTAGCGCGCGAGCCCCCGCGGCTCGCGGCGCACCACCACGCACAGCTTGGCGTGGGTCTTCAGGTTCTTGACCCCATAGATCACCTGGACCCCGGCCCGTTCCAGGGCGCGGGCCCACTCGATGTTGCTTTCCTCGTCGAAGCGGGCCTTGAGCTCCACCAGGGCGGTGACGTTCTTGCCGCGCTCGGCGGCCTGGCGCAAGGCCGCCACGACGGGGCTGTTCCGGCTGAGGCGATAGAGCGTCTGCTTGATCGCCAGCACGCCGGGATCGTCGGCGGCGTCCTGCACGAACCGGATCACGGGGTCGAAGCTGTCGTAGGGATGGCTCAGGAGGATATCCTTTTTGCGGATCTCGTCGAACATGCTGTTGCGGGGATCGATGTCCGGAGAGGGCTGCGGCGGCCAGGGCTCGAACTTCAGCCGCGGGATCCCCTCAATCCCCGTGAACTCCCGGAAGGCGGCCAGGTCCAGCGGCCCCCTGGCCTGGCCCACCCGGTCCGCGGTCAGCTTTAAGGCGCGTTCCAGGAATCCCATCAGGGTCTTGGAAACCGGGCGGTCCAGTTCCAGCCGGACGCACATGCCTTCTTTGCGCCGGCTGACCGCCTCTTCCATTTCCTGGAGAAAATCGGTGGCCAATTCTTCGTGCAGGACAAAATCGGCGTTGCGGGTGATCCGGAAGGTGGCCGCCTCCGCCACCGGCTTACCGGGAAAATACAGGTCCAGGAAGCGATGCACCAGGCTCTCGACCGGGACGCAGCGGAACAGTTCCCCTCCGGGCAGAGGCACGAACCGCGTCGCGGGTCGGCCAAGGGGCACCACGGCATAGGCGGGCCGGGAGTCGCCCTCGGCCGGCTTAAACCGCACGAGGACGTTCAGGCCCAGGTTTGGCAAGGCCGGGAATTCCGCCGCGTCCACCCGCATGGGCGTGAAAACCGGGAACATGTCCTCGCGGAAATACCGTTCGACATGCCGCGCCTGCTCGGGCGTCAGCCGCGCCAGGTCCGCCAGCCCGATCCCCTCGCGGGCCAGGGCCGGCCCAAGCTGCTCGCGGAAGCAACGGTACTGGGCGGAGGCCATCTCGCGGCAGGCGGCCCGGACACGCTTGAGCTGCGCGGCCAACGTCAGGCCGGACGCGTCCACCGTGTCCACCTGGTTGTCCCGCAGCAATTCCAGGCCGCCGACCCGGACCATGAAAAACTCATCCAGGTTGGACGCCGTGATGGCCAGGAAATTCAGGCGTTCGAGCAGCGGGTTCGAGTCGTCCAGGGCTTCGCCCAGCACCCGGCGGTTGAATTCCAGCCAGCTCAGCTCGCGGTTGATGGCGGCACGTGACGACATGGTCTGCATCCTATTTCGCATCGCCGGCCCGCAGGACCACGCGCAGGCCGTAGACCTGCTCGAACAGGGCCCCCTTGTCCTGCAGGCTATGGGTTTCGAGGGTCAGATCGGCCGCGCCGCTGACGGTGAGCAGGAGCGTGCCGGGCTCGAGGGCCGCCTCCAGCCTGCGCCCCGGCTGCGCCCC
>CAZVVD010000167.1:0-5622 GCA_964630555.1 uncultured Verrucomicrobiota bacterium
GTTTCGAGCGCCACCACAACGTGCGCATCCAGGACGCCGCGCTGGTCTCGGCGGCAGTGCTCTCCGACCGCTATATCCAGGACCGTTTCCTGCCGGACAAGGCCATCGACCTGATGGACGAGGCCTGCGCCTCGATCCGCACTGAGATCGACTCCATGCCGGCCGAGCTGGACGAGATTACCCGGAAAGTCATGCGCCTGGAAATCGAGGAAGCGGCCCTGAAAAAGGAGAAGGACCCGGCCAGCGCCCGCCGCCTGGCCGACCTGCGAAAGGAGCTGGCCGGCCTGAAGTCCGACGCCACTGCCATGCGGGCCCGCTGGGAGAGTGAAAAGAGCCTCCTGGTCAGGAAGCAGGCCCTGCGGGAAAAGATCGAGAAGTCCCGCCGCGAGTGCGAGGAGGCCGAGCGCGACTACCGGCTAGAGAAGGCCGCCGAAATCCGCCACGGCATCCTGCCCGGGCTGGAGAAACAGATGAAGGCCCTCGATGCGAAGGAAAGCGGCAAACTGCCGGCCCTCCTGCGGGAGGAGGTCACCGAGGAGGAGATCGCCGAGGTCGTCGCGCGCTGGACGAAAATCCCGCTGACCCGCCTGCTGGAGGGCGAGCGCGAGAAGCTGCTCCGCCTGGACAGCGTGCTCCACGAGCGCGTGATCGGGCAGGACGAGGCCGTGCAGGCGGTCTCGGACGCCGTGCTCCGCGCCCGCGCCGGGATCAAGAACCCCCAGCGCCCGATCGGCTCCTTTATCTTCCTGGGCCCCACGGGGGTCGGCAAGACCGAGCTGGCCAAGGCCCTGGCCATGAGCTTGTTCGATACCGAGGAAAACATGGTCCGCATCGACATGAGCGAATACATGGAGAAGCACTCCGTGTCCCGCATGGTCGGGTCGCCGCCGGGCTACATCGGCGAGGAGGGCGGCCAGCTGACCGAAGCCGTCCGCCGCAAGCCCTACGCCGTGATCCTGTTCGACGAGATCGAGAAGGCGCACCCGGACGTGTTCAACATCCTGCTCCAGCTCCTGGACGAGGGGCGCCTCACGGATTCCCACGGGCGCACCGTGAACTTCAAGAACACGGTCATCATCATGACCAGCAACATCGGCTCGCAACTGCTCTTCGAGGGCATCGACGCCCAGGGGCAGATTCCCGAGGCGGTCCGCCGGCAGGTCATGCAGTCCTTACGGTCCCAGTTCCGCCCCGAGTTCCTCAACCGGGTGGACGACATCGTGCTCTTCAAGCCCCTGACCTTTGACGAGATCGTCAAGATCGTCGACCTGCAGATCGGGGAATTGGGCCAGCGGCTCGCGGAGCAGCGGCTCACCATCAGCCTGACGGCCGCCGCCAAGCAATTCACGGCCCGCCACGGGTTCGACCCCGTGTTCGGCGCCCGCCCGCTGAAGCGGTTCATCCAGCAGGACATTGAGACCCCGATCGCCCGGGCGCTCCTCTCCAGCGGCGTCAGCGAGGGCGCGCAGATCAAGATGGATGTTAAGAAAGAGCATTTGGCGGTCGAGATTGTGCAGGGCGGCAAGGCCTGAGCGCGGCCATTCGCCGGCGTATGGATGGCGGGGCGGAAGGCCGCGGCGCTGTCTTGCCGGCATGGCATGAAGGCGGCCATTAACCAGGGAGGCGATGCGACATGACGCTTAAACTGGCGGGTATATTTTCGGATCACATGGTGTTGCAGCGGGGTATTCCCATTCCCGTCTGGGGCTGGGCGGCGGCCGGCGAAAAGATTACCGTGGAACTGGCCGGGCAGAGCGTCTCCGTCACGGCGCTGGCGGATGGAAGCTGGCGGGCCACCCTGCCGCCCCTGGCGGCCGGCGGCCCGTTCGTGTTGACCGCGAGCGGTTCCTCAACGGTTGCGTTTCGGGATGTGATGCTGGGGGAAGTCTGGGTATGTTCCGGCCAGTCCAATATGCAGTTCCTGCTTTCGTCTTCGGAAAACCATGAACACGCGGTGGCGGCGGCGGATTATCCCAACATCCGGTATTTCACGGTCAACCGCGCCGCCAGGGTGGCGCCCCGGGCGGATACCCAGGGCGAGTGGCGCCGCTGTGCGCCGGAGACGGCCGGCAATGCGTCGGCGGTGGCGTATTATTTCGGCCGTGAAATCCAGCGCGCCATCGGGGTGCCCGTGGGGCTGATCGACTCCTCGTGGGGCGGCACCATTGCCGAAGCCTGGACGAGCCGGGACGCGCTCATGGCCGAGCCTTTCTACCGGAGCATGGTGGAGGAGTATGAACTCGAATTGCGCAACCCGGAAGCAGCGCAGCGCCTGCGCCTGTCCCGGCGGGCCGCCTGGGAGCAACAGTTCAAGCTCAAGGATGAAGGCAATCGCGGGGAAGCCCTGGGGTGGGCCTCACCCGCCTGGGCCGACGGCGATTGGGAGGAGATGGCCTTGCCCGCCCTGTGGCAGAACCTGGGTTATAATTACAGCGGTGTTTTCTGGTTTCGCAAGAGCGTGGAGCTTCCCGAAGCCTGGGCCGGGCGCGACCTCCAGCTGAGCCTGGGGCCGGTGGACAAGTCGGATGCAACCTATTTCAACGGCGTCCGGGTGGGCGGCTTGAGCTTCGAGGAGCGGAGGGATTCCTGGTGTACCCCACGGCGCTATTCGGTTCCCGGCGCGCTGGTCAAGGCCGGGCGGAATGTGGTCGCCGTGCGGGTCTTCAGCCATTTCAACGCGGGCGGATTTGGCGGCCAACCGGCGGATATGCAGCTCTGCCTCGGCAACGGGTCCGCGCCGGCGCTGCCCCTGGCGGGCGCCTGGCGATATCAGGTCGAGCGGAGTTTCGGTCTGGTTCCGCCGCCTCCGTCGGAAGAGGGACTGCGCGGGGAGGGGAATCCGAATTCGCCCGCCATGCTGTATAACAACATGATCCGGCCGCTGCTGCCTTATGCGATCCGCGGGGTCATTTGGTACCAGGGCGAGTCGAATGCGGGGCAGGCGCGCCGCTATCGCGTCCTGTTCCCGCTGCTGATCCGGAACTGGCGCAACGCCTGGGGGCAGGGCGAGTTCCCGTTCCTGTTTGTCCAGCTCGCCAATTTCATGGCGCGGGCCAGGAATCCCGGCGACAGCCCGTGGGCCGAATTGCGCGAGGCGCAGTTGCTGACGCTGGCGCTGCCGAATACGGGCATGGCCGTGACCGTGGATATCGGGGATGCCCTCGATATCCATCCGCGCAATAAGCGGGATGTGGGACGGCGCCTGGCCTTGGCGGCGCTGGCCAAGACCTATGGCTTCAAGGACCTGGTCCATTCCGGCCCGTTGTACCAGTCGGCGCGGGTGGAGGGCCCGGTCATGCGGGTCAAGTTCGACCACGTGGGCGCGGGGCTGGTGGCCCGCGGCGGAGACTTGCGGGGCTTCGCCGTGGCCGGCGCGGATCGCAAGTTCGTCTGGGCTGACGCGCGGATTGACGGCCACAGCGTCGTGGCGGCCAGCCCGCAAGTGGCCAGTCCCGTGGCTGTGCGCTATGCCTGGGCCAATAATCCCGATGGCAATCTGTACAACGCATCGGATCTGCCGGCGTCGCCGTTCCGGACCGACGATTGGGCCGGGATCACGGCGTGAACGTTGATGCCCCCTTCCGACGTCCAATAAAATCCTCGAAATAGCAACGCTATCCTCTTGCCCATCGTTTCATAATAGGCTTAAATCCGGAGCTTGGGCAATATCCTGTTCGCCAATCAGGCGCCAGGAGAAATTGTGCCCTTAACACGAGGATCGATATATGATGAAACAACAGTCCCGCTGGTTTTCCCTGCTCGCGGTTGGTTTGGGCGCCGCCATGGCTGCCGCCGGCCCGGCCGCCGCAGCACCATTGTCCGCCGTTATCCACCCGTCCCCGGCGCGGGGTCCGGCGGAGCCGTTGCTGCCCTCGATCTCGATCCTGCAGGCGGAGAAGGCGCCGGTGGTGGACGGCGTCCTGGACGACCCCTGCTGGGCCAAGGCTCAGGAATCGCAGGTCTTCACCGACGAATACTCCTTCCCGGTCAAGCTCAAGACCACGTTCAAGATCTGCCAGAAAGACGACGTCATCTACGTGGCCATCCGGGCCGCCTACGACGAGAAGGGCGGCAAGAAAACCGGCGGGGGCATCGCGCACGACGGCGCTCTCTGGAACGGGGAGAATATCGAGATGTTCATGGACCCCGACAACGCGGACTCGCCCGGTTATTATCAGTTCGTCCTCACTCCGTTCGACGTCACAGGCGACATTTACAACAACGAGCCGCGCGATCCGGAATTGCGCTGGGAGCCCAAATACCAGGTCAAGAGCAAGTGGACGGAGAAGGAGTGGACGATCGAATACGGGATTCCGCTGGCCGCCTTTAACTTTACTAAGACGGTTTACGAAAACTTCGGGCTGAACGTGCACCGGGTGGATGCCATCTACGGGTATGCGGGTGTTGCCGCGTGGTCGCCGGGTCACTCGGAGGGGTTTCATTTCCCCCATAAGTTCGGTGAGGCGCGGGGTCTGAAGGGAGCATCGATCAAGACGAACGAGCCGGGCCTGTTCCGCTCACCACAGCTGAAAATCAACGACCGGGTCATCAAGGCCCAGGCCAACCCGTCGCTGATCCCCGAGAAAATGCCCGCCCTGGTGTCGGGCCCGGAGGTCAAGGGGGGGAAGATCGGCTTCGAGGTGAATACGAGAACGGACGTGGCCGTGTGGATCGAGGACGCCAAGGGCGAGCGGGTGCGGCACCTGGCGGCGGGGATGCTCGGGTCGAACGCGCCGGCGCCCTTGCAGAAGAACACGCTCAAGCAGAGCCTGAAATGGGACTTCTTGGACGATGTCGGCAAGAAAGTGCCTGCCGGGGCCTACAAGGTCAAGGTGGGGGTGGGGTCCAAGGCCGCCCTGGACAAGGAGATCGGGCGCAACGACTCGCCGCATCAGATCAACGCCATCGCCGCGGACGCCAAGGGCTTCGTCTATACCTACGAGGGGCACCTCGACCAGTGGTCGCGCATCAACAAATACGATCGCAACGGCAAGTTCGCGTCCATGCTGCTGCCGCCGCCGGCGGACGTGCCGGTGGAGAAGCTCAAAGGCCTGAACATCATCGATTTCGGCCCGGACGGCCAGGCGCGGTTCGGCGGCCGGGAGTTGGCGGAGACCATGCCCCACCTGGAGCAGCCATATCCGCAGACGCTGCTGGTCAACAGCAAGGGACAGCTCATCTTTGCCGGCTGCGAGTACCAGGGCGGCCCGGCGCGCTTCTACAAGATCAACGCCGACGGCAGCCTGCCGGAGGATTTCATCGGCCCCTACATCAAGGATATCAACTGGCTGGTGTATTACGACGTCTATATCAAGCGCTTTCATTTCGCGCTCGACCCCCTGGATGAGGATGTGATTGTCCTGAGCGGTCTGAAGGAGTGCCACCGCCTGGATGGCGGGGGGCCTGAAAGCGGGGTCGAGATGGATCCCACGCCCGGACGGAAAGAGACCTTCTATAACGCCGTCTGCCGCGTCCGCTGGGGCAAGGATGCCCCGCTCGAGACGTTCCTCGGCAAGCGCAACACCCATGGCACGCAGGGCGGCAGCGCGCCGGGCGAGTTCCTGGACCCGCAGGGGATCGCCTTCGACAAGGACAACAACCTCTGGGTCTGCGACCGGCGCA
>CAZVVD010000168.1:0-5567 GCA_964630555.1 uncultured Verrucomicrobiota bacterium
GTGACAGTCCGCTGCTCTACCAACTGAGCTATCTCGCCACATCAACTTTAATCTGATTCGTAACCGCGGATTTTTCCGCCAGCCCGACCGCTGCATGCCCCGCCGGTCGCGGCCCAAGCCACTCCCCGGGTCTCCCGCGCCGCAAAGAGGAGAGCACAAAGCAGCAAATACTATAACGCCTCCGTCCGAGATGCAAACCCAAAAAAACCTAACAAACCTTGATTCGGCCGTAGAGAACCACGAATGAACACAAATTGACGCGAATGCAGAACGATTCCAGAGTCGAATGTTGCACGCAGAGTGTGCAAAATTCGGGTGCTAATTTTTGCGTAAGACGCTAACGCGTCACCGGGGCGGGCGCGGGACATAGCGCCAGGACATAGGGAGCGATATGGGCCGCCTTCTGCCGCTCGCCCTCGACGTTCAGGTGGCAGTGGTCGGTCCAGTTGTTGGACGAAATGACGTCGGCCGGGAAGGGCGCGAAGCCCAGCTTGTATTTGTCCGCAAAATCCTTGAAAATCCGTTCATTGCGCAGGATTTGGCCCAGCTCAAAATGTTTGCGCTGCGCCTCGTATGCGCCCGGGGCGGCGCGAAAAGGCACCAGCAGCACGCGCGCGCCGTCAAACAGGGCCTCCCGGACCAGGGTTTCCATGTTGTGGGCGAAAGCCAGTTGGTCATAAGGGATTTCCTCGCAGTCATGGGCCAGCCGGCCGTTGATCTTGAACCAGGGCGCCGGCGGGATGACGCCATCCTTATCCACCAGGTGCCCGCCGGCAAGCTGGTCCGCGTAAAATACGTTCAGCATGACGTAGCTCATGAACCGCGACCGGGCCAGCCAACGCAGGCGCGGCGGCAACGGGCGCAGATTGATCACCGGAAAGCGCCAGTTGCTGTTGTCCGGATGGTAGTAGGCCCGGGTATGGCCCTCGGCGTCGTTGCCGCCTTCATTGACGATCACCACGTCGGGGCGGTAGTAATGGTACTTGAAATGGTAGTGCGTGAGGAGCTCGGCCGAGGTCCCATACGACAGCCCGCCGTTCAGCACCTCGACGTCGCTCCAGCCGGCCGGCAGCCGGGAACGCAGGAGCTCTTCGAGCACGGCCGGCCAGGTCTGGCTCGGCAAGGGCACAGTCGAGCCGTAGGTCGTCGAACCGCCCAGGCAGAGCACGCGCAAGACCCCCGGCCGGCGGTCCAGGGGCACCAGCTTGCCGCGATAGCCCTCCGCGTTGTGCTGGCGCACGTCCCTGGGGTAGTGGTAATTCGGGGCGCAGATGTAGAGCAGATAAGCCTGCCCGATCCCGTTCTGCTCACGGACCAGCTGCTCGTTTTCGCGCCCCAGCAGAATGCGCCGGCCGATCTGGCAGGCCGGCGTCATCGCCAGGGCGCCCAAGCCTTCCGCGGTCAAGGCGACCAGGGCAGCGAGCACGAGCGCAAAGATGACCTTCGTCCACCACGGCATGCAACGGCTCCTCGAATCGGCACCCGGCGTGACTCCAACCAGCCAGCGGAGTGCCTGCCCTCCCCCTGCGGGCTGCTCACCGCCCGCCGGCCACCTCCACCTGATCCACCAACCAGGGAATCCGCGCCAGGGACCAGATCGGGTCCGACAGGATCAGCCGGTTCAATCCGGGCGCCAGCGCAACGCGCGTCAGCCGCCATTCCGCCAGCTTCAGGTGCTGGAAATCGGCCTGGCCAAGGGATTCGCAGACCACCCGCTTGGCCCCATTGACCGCCATGCCGCGGATGACAAGATCAACGGCATTTGTCTGCGGCGTCAAATTGTAGATATCCAAGGCAGCCTTGTCCTCCAGGACCCGCCAGTCGCGGAAATCGCCGAGCTGTTGCCAGAGCTTGATATAGCCCCATCCCGGCCCGTAGAGCACCAAGGCGTTGGTCCCCGCCGCCCGCGCTTGGCTGACTGCGTCCTCCCGCGTGTTGTAAAAAATATCCACGATCGCCCGGCCGTGGGTGCGGGTATAGTAGGCCTCGTCCGGGACCAGGACGGCCCGGCGCAGGGCCAGGGCCTGCTGATTGGTGATGGCTACATGCCGGGCGAAATGCTGCCGCGGCCAATCCCAGGGCCCGATATCCGGGTGTTCCCAAAACGACTTGGTCAGCTCCAGGTAGGCGGCGTCGGGATACTTTGCGAAGAACTGTTTCACCGTTTGCCGCCAGTTGTTCCTTATGAAAGTGTCGGGCGGTTCGGCTGGCACCGTGAAGGTGGCCACGACGCTGGTCGGCGCGTGGTAGCGCAGTTCGTTCCACGGCTCGAACCAGCGGTCCACGACGACCGGCGTGCCCTTGGGCAGGTGCTCGTCCAGCCAGCGGCAGACCAGGGTGTAGGGGGTGGGATTTCCGGGAAGATGCACAATCCACCAAAGCGGCATGGCCATGAAGGCGGCCACGACTCCGCAGCCGACCGCAGCCACGGGACCGGCCGGGCAGGCGCGGCCCGTGGCGGCGCGGACCCGCGCCGCGATCCATTCCGACGCCAACAACACCCCCAACCCGCCCAGCAGGTTGAACACCACCCACAGGGGCGTGTAATAGCGGAGGTTGAAAAATTTCGCACCTTTATACATCACCAGGGACATGGCCGCGAACAGGACGATCCCCATGCCCAGGGCAACGAGCACGACCTTCCGCCAGCGGGCGCTGGCCAGGCCGCCGGCAACGCCCGTCAACAGAAGGATCACCGTCACCGCGAGCCACGGCAGGCCCCCGCCCCACGTCATCACGAACGGCAGGCGCCACATGGCCGGAAAGGAATGCGGTCCGAATCCGCCCTGGATAAACGACTCCTGCGCCGTGAACATGGCGGAGACGAACAGTGTAATCCACGGTAGTAGCGTCAGCAACCAGGCCGCGAAGGACGCAGCCAAGGCGTGGGCCGCACCCCGGAACCAGGGACACCCGCGCCGCATCCACAGCAGAAGCGCCACCAGGCCCCACACCAGGCCGGCGAACGGCCAGGACGACATGTGCGAATGGCAGGCCAGGGTCGCGGCCACGCCCAACCCGATCACGTCCGCCCGTCGCGGCGGCCGGGCCGCCGCCAGCGCCAGCAGGACGCCGGCGGCGAACGCCGCGGTCAGGGCGTTGAACAGCAGGGGAAAGGCATAGACGTGCGCGTAGCGCGAATAGAACACCAGGTAGGGGTTGATGGTTCCCAGGAAGGCCAGGATCCAGGCTAGGCGCCGGTCTCCCAGCTTCAGGCCCAGCAGGAAAAGGGCCGGAATGGTAAGGAACCCGAAGATGGCATACGTCAGACGCACGTTGGACCTAGTACTCGGTAGACCGAATCCTTTGACCAGAGCACTGGTGGTCATGCGCGGCAAAACCAGGATACGGCCAGACTTGAACGCATGGAAATCACGCTTACAATTTTCCAGGGGACCGTACTCGGAAATCGGAGGGATCAACAGCTCCACCTCGTCCCCACGGGTGTCGGTCTCCCCCAGGCGATAGAGCCTGAGGGCCGCCCCGGCGGCGGTCAGCAGGACCAGCAACACGATTGTCGCGGTCCGGGTGCTCACGGCGGAAATACACATGGCGTTTTTTTGGCCTTGCTTCAGGCGCCTTTCGACGCTACACATCGCCCCGGATCGAATGACCATCCCGGCAGGTTCCATGCCGGCAACGCGGCGTCCGCACCATGACCTTGCGCATCGGCCTGGATTTTGACAATACCCTTGTTGATTACGACCGCCTCTTTGCCCGGGTGGCGCGGGAGCAGGGTATCATTCCCGCGGGCCTGCCGCCAGTCAAATCGCGGGTTCGGGACTACCTGCGCCGCCGGGGACGCGAGGCGGACTGGACACGCCTGCAAGGCCTGGTCTACGGCGAGCGGATGGCGGGCGCCGAATTATTTCCCGACGTCCGGGAGTTTTTCGCCGCCTGCCGGGCCTGGCGCCTGCCGGTGGTGGTCATCAGCCACAAGACCCGCTTCCCCTACCTCGGCCCGCGGCGCGACCTGCACCGGGCGGCCCTGGACTGGATGCGCGCACAGGGCTTTTTCGACCGCGGGCGCATCGGCCTGCCGCGGCGGAACGTGTTTTTCGAGTTGAGCAAGGAGGCCAAGCTGCGGCGCATCGCCCGGTCGCGCTGCGGCGCCTTCCTGGACGACCTGCCCGAGTTCCTGCTCGAGCCGGGATTTCCGGAAGGCGTTTTTCGGTTCCTGTTCGATCCAAAACACATTTATCCGCGCGACACGCGGTATCGGAAAATTGGATCGTGGAGCGAGTATGCAACCCTCATCGGCAACCTGGCCGGGCGCGGCGAGGATCGCCGGGCGCCTTCTGGCCCGGGCGGGCTTCGCGGGCGCGCCTGAGGTGGCGCCCCTGGCGGGAGGCGCCAACAACCGGGTGGCGCTGGTGCGCCACCCGGCGGGCCCTTTCCTGCTCAAGGTCTATTTCCGGCATCCCGGCGACCCCCGTGACCGTCTGGGGGCCGAGTACGGGTTCCTGCAGTTCGCCTTCGGACACGGCCTCGCCTGCGTCCCCCGCCCCTACGCGGCCAGTCCCGTGGACCGCGCGGCGCTTTACGAGTTCATCCCGGGCCGGCGCCTGTCCGCCGCCGATGTCACGGCCGGCCGCGTCGGGCAGGCCGCGGCGTTCTTCCGGCGGCTGAATGAACACCGCGACACGCCGGGGGCCCGCCGCCTGCCGCCGGCCTCGGAGGCCTGCTTCTCCCTCGCCGCCCACCTGGATTGCGTGGCGCGGCGGGTGGCCCGGCTCGGGCAGATCGGCGGCCGGGAGCGCTGGGACCGGCAGGCGGCCCGGCTGGTGGCCGGCCGGCTGGCGCCCGCCTGGGAAGCCGCCCGGCGCCGGGTCGAGCGCCGCCCGGCGCCAGACTGCGCCCGGCCTCTGCCGCCGGGCGTCCGCCGGATTTCGCCTTCCGATTTCGGCTTCCACAACGCCCTGCTTGTCCGCGGCCGGGCCCTGCGTTTCATCGACTTCGAATACGCCGGCTGGGACGACCCCGCCAAGACCGTCTGCGATTTCTTCTGTCAGGTGGCCGTGCCGGCGCCGTGGCGGCACATGGCGCGCTTTGCCACGCTGCTGCTCTCCGACCAGGCCCCGGCCGACGCGCGGGCGCTCCGGGACCGGATCCGGCTCCTGTTTCCGCTTTATCAAATCAAGTGGTGCTGTATAGTGCTCAACGATTTCCTGCCGGCGGACGCGGCTCGGCGCCGCTTCGCGCGGGGCGGCCTTTCCCCTGCGCGAAACAAGGCCCGGCAACTGGCCAAGGCCGAAGCGCTGCTGGACCGCCTGGCGCACAGCGGGGAAGCGCCCCTGTAAGCGGCCGCGGCCCGCCGCGGACCTGGTCCGGGAGATGCCGACATGAAAACCATCCTGGTAACGGGCGGGGCAGGCTTCATCGGGTCGCACACCGTGGATCGGCTGCTGCGGGAGGGCCACGCGGTCCGGATCCTGGATGACCGCTGGATTCTCGAAGCGCGGTTCCCGACACGGACGATTGGCATGGCCTGCTTTGACGGCGCCACATGGAAGCTGAACGTGGCCCGCACCCGCGTTCTTGACGATGAGGTTCTGGAGCAGAGCTCC
>CAZVVD010000169.1:0-5269 GCA_964630555.1 uncultured Verrucomicrobiota bacterium
GCAATCCGCAATCGGCAATCAGCAATCTCCGCGGTTGGCCGTGCTCACCGAGACGTTCGGAACCGGCCCGGTCCCGGCGCCCGCCGGCGGACGCCGGGCGGTCACGCGGGTCAGCAGTTTTCTGAACGGCGATCCGGCCCGCTGGCGCGCGGGCCTGCCGGCCTTCGAGACCCTGTCCCTCGGCGAGATTGCCGAGGGCATCGCCTTGGAGTTGAAGGCGCGGGCCTACAGCGTGGAAAAGGTGTTCACGGTGGCGCCCGGCGCCGATCCCGGCGCCATCCGGGTGCGCCTGGCCGGAACCGATTCGCTCTCGGTCAACGCGCTCGGCGAGCTGGTGGCCGGCACTGCCCTGGGGCCGGTGCAGTTCAGCGCGCCGGTGGCCTGGCAGGACGAACCCGGCGGCCGCCAGATCCCGGTCGCCGTGGCCTATGCCGTGGCCGGCGACGGGTTCGGGTTCGAGCTCGGACCCTACGATCCCGCCCGCCCCCTGATGATTGACCCCCTCCTGGCCTCCACCCTCGTCGGCGGCGCCGGGCACGAGCAGGTCCTGGCCCTGGCGGTGGAGGCTTCGAGCAGCAACCTCATCGCGGCCGGCTACACGACGTCCCTCAACTTCCCCCTCACCAACGCCCTTTACGTCAACCGGAGCGGCACCCAGGACGTGTTCGTGGCCCGGTTCGACTACGATATGACCAACCTGCTGGCCGCCACCTACCTGGGCGGCTCCAGCAACGACGCCGCGACCGCCTTGGCCCTGGACGCCGCCGGCAACGTGTTCCTGGCCGGCTATACCGATTCCACCAACTTCCCGGCCGCCCTCAACACCCTCGCCAGCGGGCGCGACGGGTTCGTGGCCAAGTTGAATCCCGGCTTCTCCTCTCTGGTTTCCACCTATATCGGCGGCAGCCAGACCGACGCCGTCCACGCCCTGGCGGTCTCGGATCTCGGCTGGGTCTATGCCGCCGGCGAGACCTGGTCGGCCGATTTTCCCGGGGGCGACGGGTTCGTGGCCCGGTTCGACAGCGCCCTGGTTTTGACCAACGCAACCTTCATCGGCGGGACCTCCACCGACGCCGTCAACGCCGTGGCCCTCGACACCGGCGGCAATGTCTACGCCGCCGGCCACACCACTTCCACCAACTTTCCCATGCCCGGTTCGCCCTACCGTGATACGTTCATCGGCGGATATGACGCCTTCATCGCCCGTTTCAATTCCACCTTGGCCCTGCTCCCCGCCGCGACCTACCTGGGCGGGACCGCCGAGGACCGCGCCCTGGCCCTGGCGCTCGACCCCGGCAATAACCTCTACGTGGGCGGGCTCTCCTATTCCACCAACTTCATCCCGGCCATGCCCGCCGGCGCCCAGTCCACCAACTGCGGCTTGGCCGACGGGTTCGTCGTCGCCCTGACCAATTCCCTGTCCGCCCGGAGCGGCGGCACCTTCATCGGCGGCCGGTCCAACGACGCGGTCCGGGGGCTCGCGGTCGGCCGGACCATCGCCACCAATCTCACCAACCTGGTCATCGCGGGCTCCACGGCCTCGGACAACTTCCCGGCCACCGCCAATGCCTACGACACGGCCTTCAACGGCAGGACGGATGCCTTTGCCGCTGTCATCAGCGCGCCTCTGTCCAACTTTTTCGCCGTGACTTACCTGGGCGGACGCAGCAACGACCACGCCCTGGCGGTGGCCATCGGGCCGGATAACGACAGCATCCTGATCGCGGGCGCCACGGTTTCCTCCAACTTCCCGGTTTCGGACACTGCCTTCAGCACCCGCAACGCCGGCGGCACCAAACGCACCTACGACGGGTTCATCACCCGCCTGGCCGCCAGCTTGACCTACGGCACCCTGAAATGGGAGACCCACCTGCAAGGCGGTGCGGTCCATTCCTCGCCTTCCATGGGGCCGGACGGTACCCTTTACATCGGGGCGGGCCGGGAGGGGCTGTGCGCGGTCACGCCCGCCGGCGCCGTGCGCTGGACCGCCCCCATGGCCCTGCTGGATTCCAGTCCCCAGGCCTCGCCGGCGGTCGGCACCAATGGCCTGGTCTACATGGGCAGCGACGACAACTACATGTTCGCCGTCAACTCCGCCAACGGCGCCATCGTCCATTCCAACAAGATCGGAGATGTTTCGACCTGCCCCGCCATTGACGCCGAGGGCAACCTGTTCGTCGGAACTTGGGGAACAACATGGACTTTGTTCCGTCTTGGCGCCGACTTGAACACCAATATCCCTCCTTATTACTTAGCGCATATTCAAGGTTCCTCGGCGGCCCTGGGATCCAACAGTGACTTGTATGTCGGCACCGAAGCCCTTAATGAATTCCTGTGCATGAACAGCACCAACGGGTTCACCAACGCCATCATCACAGACGGCAACGCGCAATTCAATTCTTCGCCCGCCGTGTCCGAAAGCGGCCGGGCCTACGTCGGGTCGTCCGTCTCGAACAAGATTTACAGGATTAACGGCGGCGCGATAGAAGGATCCTGGGTTTTGGACGGCGCCGTAGCTTCTCCGGTGATGTTATCCGAAAGCTATGTCTACGTGGGAACCTCAAACGGCACCGTGTACCGTATAAATGTGGCGGGGCCGTATGTGCTCTACCCCTGCTCGGTGGGGGCCCCGGTGCTGGGGGCCCCGGCCCTGGCAGCCAACAGCAACGTCTATGTCGGCGCCGGCGGCAACCTCTTTTCGTTTAACATCCCAGGCGCCAACCTGGCGACCACCAACTGGGTTCTGCCGCTGGGCGCCGCGGCCAACGTGCAGGCCAGTTCGCCCCTCATCGGCATGGACGGCACGATCTACATCGGCACCGGCGACCGCGGCACCCTCGTCGCGGTCTACGGGCCTTCGCCGATGGATTTTAACGCGGCCTGGCCCAGGTTCCACCACGACA
Source organism: uncultured Verrucomicrobiota bacterium (assembly GCA_964630555.1). Taxonomy (GTDB): domain Bacteria; phylum Verrucomicrobiota; class Kiritimatiellia; order JAAZAB01; family JAAZAB01; genus JAHIJO01. The sequence goes on from CAZVVD010000169.1 coordinate 2,904, forward strand.
TGATGAACCACGGCCGGCTGGGCTTTGATCACCGCCCGGCCGCGCCGGCCTCGGTCAGCGCCAGCTACGAGACCTATCCCGACCAGATCGTGGTCTCCTGGAGCGCGGTGCCCTATGCCACGGCTTATGAAATTTACAGACCGCTTGTGGGGACCAATGTAAGCGGTGCGGTCAAAATTGCCTCCACCTGGAAAACCAATTTCACTGACAATGTTGATCTGCTGAGTTACCAGAGTTACGGCTACTGGATTAAGACCAAGTCGCCCCTGGGCGTCAGCGAATTGAGTTCCGTCTATGGAACGGGCCGGCTGGGCAATATGCCGCTCAAGCCCACGGGCCTTGTTGCCACCCGGGGCGAGGGGAGCTACACCAACTCCATCCGCCTGACCTGGGACAAGCCCGAAGGGGCCGACGGCTACCGGATTTACCGCGGCACCAACGCCAACACGCCCAACCTGATCGCGACTCTTGCCTCCGTCGCCGCCAGCCTGGTCTACACCAACACGGCTTCGGTCGCCCTCGGCCGGAAATACTATTACCGCGTCGTGGCGACCAACGGATCCGGTTCCAGCCCCTATAGCGAAGCGGTCTACGGCGGCACTCCGCCCCCGGCGCCCGCCTCGATCGCGGCGCCGAAGGAGACCTCCAACACCTACATCCGCGTCACTTGGAGCGCCGCCTCCAACGCCGCGGCCTACATCCTGTATACCAACACCAGCGATGCCATCGGCGGGGTTGCCACCACCACCACGGAAACGGTCTTCGATCATTACGGGACGACTCCGGTCCGCTCCTATTACTACTGGGTGCGCTCGACGAACGAGTTCGGCGCCCGGGAGCCGACGGGATCCGATTTTGGCTGGCGGATCCTCAAGGCGCCCTCGTCCCTGACTGCCGGCACGAATGCCTACGTCAACATCCCCCTGGCCTGGGTCATCGGTGATGTCTCCAACACGACCCAGCACCAGGTCTGGCGCGGCGACTCCGACAACGTCAGCAATGCCGCGATGCGCGCGACGCCGTCGGGAACGACCAATGCCTGGGTGGACAACTCGATCGTCCGCGGCCAGCGTTACTATTACTGGGTCCGGGCCAGGAACGATTGGGGCTTCAGCGCCTATACCCCCTCCGCCGCCGGCTCCACCCCGCCGTCGCCGCCGGACACCGTCATGGCCAGCGACGGCGCCTTCAACGACAAAATCCGGGTGATCTGGTCCGTCGCCTTCCTGGCGTCGGCCTACAACATCTACCGCAGCGAGGGCACCAATCCCGCCGCCGCCGTCCGCATCGGGACCGTCAGCTCCAGCCTGATCTACTTCGACGACACCACGGCCGCGCCGGGCATCTACCTGAACTACTGGGTGCGGGCCGCCAACGAAAACGGCGAAAGCCTGTTCGGGGGCTACGACACCGGCTGGCGGTCTCAGGACCCGCCCGAGCCGCCGGTGATGCCGGATCCACCGGCGAGCGTGTCCGCCAGCGACGGGGTGTCCACCGCCTGGGTGGCGGTGGCCTGGTCCGGGGTCTCCAACGCCGTGGCCTACGAGGTCTGGCGCAACACGACCTCGAATCCGCTGACCGCCAGCAAGCTGGCGGCCAGCGTCGTCGAAACCGCCTACCTGGATTCTTCCGCCTCCGCCGGGGTGGTGTATTACTACTGGATCAGGTCCAAGACCCCCGAGCTGACCAGCCGCTTCAGCCTCTATGACAGCGGTTACCGGGCCGACCGCCATGTGGACATCGGCGTCTCCGATTTCGTCTTCCTCCCGGCCGCCCTGGCCGCCGGCAGCCGGCCCGACGCGGTGTCGCTGCGCATCGCCAATTACGGTGAAAACGCCATGACCGAGCCCAACCGCGACTGGGTGCGGTGCGATTTTTACCTTTCCACCAACGCGGTTCTGGGCGACGCCGGCGATGTGTGCTTCGGATCGGTCACCCGCAGCGTGCCGCTGGCGGTGCGGACCAGCCTGGGCGTGGTGTTGTCGGCGGCCGAGCGGGCGCAGTTGGCGATCCCGGGCCTGCCGGCGGGGGTGTATCACATTTTTGCGCATGTCAGCCATTGCCTGCCGTCCACCTGGTTCGACCCCGTGCCCGCCAACAACATTGCCGCCCGCCTGGGCCAGGTGATCCGCATCGGCGCGGCCAAGGCGGCCGCGACGGTGCTCAACGACTACGACGGCGACGGGATTTCCGACCTGGCGGTCTACCACGAGCCCAGCGGCCTGTGGTATATCCGGACCCTGGCGGGGGCGAGCATCCTTTACGGCGAGTGGTGGGGTGCGCCCGGCTACCGGCCGGTGCTCGGCGATTTCGACGACAGCGGGGTCTCCGATCTGGCGGTCTACAGCGAGGAGACCGGCTGCTGG
>CAZVVD010000170.1:0-5167 GCA_964630555.1 uncultured Verrucomicrobiota bacterium
TCAGGGTTCAGGGTTCAGGGTTCAGGGTTCAGGGTTCAGGGTTCAGGGTTCAGGGAGTTTGAGAGAGAAAATCTTGGCAGATCTTTTCCTGGAAATCAAACTAATAAATCACGAACTGATCATTGACGGCGCGCTCGGCACGGATCAGCATCGGGAACGCCTCGGACGAATTACTTTCTTGAACGCCGCCCGGCTGTGCATGAGGGCCAGGAGGGCAAATTCACGGATGGCGAACAGCGGGCTTTGCCGGATGTCGATCGCCCGCGCCGGGCAGATCTCGTGGCAGCAGCAGCACTGGATGCACAGCTTGGGATTGAGAACTGGCGGCTTGCCCGGCTCCTGGATGAGCGCGGCGCTTGGACAGGCCTTGACGCACAGACCGCAGGACTGGCAGCGTGCCGTGATTTCCGGCCGGATCCAGAGTAGGGGCCAGACCAGGGGATACAGCCAGTCCGGCACCACTTTGCCGGACATCCCCTTCGGCAGACGCAGGGGCCGCAGGCCGAGTTGCCCCGGCGGGTCGCCTGTCAACTCGATGTCTTCAGGGCGTGTGGTTCCGGTGCCGGCCTTCTGGAGCGCGTCGAGATAGGGCACGCGATTCGGGTTGATGCCCAGCAGGCGGCAGAGGGCCGCGTCCAGGGCCACACCATCGCGCGAGGCGGCCAGGATGCCCAGGGGCGCCGGCATGCCCGCCAGGGGACCGCTGCCCTCCATGGCCACGACGGCGTCGGTCACGGTCAGGGTGGGGCGGGCCACGCCATAGAGCAGTGCTAAGAACCTGCCGAAGGACAGCGCGTCGGGAAACTGCTTGTGCAGCATGGTTTTCTGGTAGCCCGGGATGGCGCCGTACATGTTCTTGACGGCGTTGGTGAGCACGGTTAGCGTGTGGGTTTTCAGCTTGGGCACACTGATGACCACGTCGGCTTTCAGCACGGCGTTGGCCACCGAAAATGACACCCCGTTGTGCTCGAAACGCCGCGAGCCGGCTTTTTCAAGGTTCAACAGCGGTGCCTGTTCCTCCTCGCACATGGCCCGGAAGCCCGTGTTTTCCCAGACCCGCTCGAGCTTGATCGCGCTGGCCGCGCTGTCGGCCACGGTCGGCTGTGCGCCTGCCCCTCTGACCAGGCGGATCAGGGCGCGGACCACCTCGGGGTGCGTGGTGACGGCTTCCTCCGGCGCATGGTCGGAAAGCAGGTTGGGTTTCAGCAGGACCTTCTGCCCCGGCCGGACCAGGCCGGCGATCCCGCCCAGCGGTTCCAGCAGGCGCTCGACTGCCGCCCGCACGACGTCGGGCGCGTAGTTTGCACACTTGACCAGGACCACCTTGGCTGGAGGCGACATGCGAGGCCCTTCCTTTTCCGGCATGACAAGTTGTCGCGAACGCTGTCTCAACCTAACACAACCCGACACCACGGCCAATCCATAATTGCTTGACACGCCTTTTCTAAAAGATAAGAATAAATGTGTGGTGGAGTGGATCGGACATAGCGTTTCCATCGCCTGGCGACAGCGGTTGTTTGTGGCCGCGCTGCCCGATCCACAGGCATCCAGTGCCTTTGGGGAGGACACGCGGATCAACGGAATCCCCGCTTGCGGATCCATGATTCCGCAGGCGCCGGATCCCGAAAACGCTTGGCATGGCAATTGCTTTGATAGAAACGGGTTGGCGTCGTTCAGCCTGCGAAAACGAGCCATGAAAAGCGCGATCCATATCGGCATGTTGCTGGCAGCCTGGGTCCTGGCCGGGAGCGGCTTGGTTTCCCATGCCGCGGCGCAGTCCATTGCCCTGACCAGCCCGTCGCGTGAAACCAGTTATTCCGAGGGCGACGAGTTCGCGACCGCCGTGGTCGGCAATCCCTGGGACATGAATGATCTCCGGGATCTTCCCTACGACATCAACTACGAGCAGCCATCCTTCAGCGGCGGCATCTGGAGGGGAGTCTCGCACCCGTATACCGGGGAGGGCATCGGCTACTTCTTCCCGCTGTTCCGGGGCTATGCGGACACGTATCCCTGGGGCTGGGATTATTATTCCTATTATGACGGCGGCATGCCTTACGGACCCTTGAACCCGGTGGACGCCACGCGTTTTACGCGGCTGGCCATCCGCATGTCCATGGACGAAACCGGCCATCGTGATTTCGTCATGCTGAACTGGATGAAGACGCCCAACCAAAGGGAAAATAACGGGTTGATGTTCAAGGACGCTGATCGCGCCCCCAGCGGTTACGAGCCTTATCCGGCGGGTTATCGCATCTATGACCTTGACCTGACCGGCCGCTCGCACTTGACCGACCGCCTGCCGGCGGTGATTGACCCGGTTTACCAGGGGGGAACGTGGGATGGCCTGGTCTATGGGATGAGCGTGCTGCCTTCCACGACCGGCCCGGCCGGCATGGTCAACCAGGTGGACTGGATCCGCCTCTACCGCCCGGAGGCGGAGTCTGTGATTCCGCTCCGTTGGACAACCCCCGGCGTGGCCCAGGATGACGAGTCCTATTCGGTCCGGGTGTTTTTCGACCGGGACAACTCGGGTTACGACGGCGATCTTTTCGTCAGCGGCGTCCGCAACGCCGGGCGCTACGATGTCTATGCCGCCGCCCTGCCGCCGGGAGATTATTACGCCTACCTTAAACTCGTGCGTGCCGAGGGGGCCGCGTTCACCACGGTGGCCGTCAGCGCCTACAGTCCGCGCATCCGGATCCTGGCGGCGCCGAGCTTCCGCTTCCTCTCGCCCTCCTTCACCACCGGGACGGATTACGCCACCGCCGAGCTGGGCAATCCCTGGGATATGGAATCCGCCGACGACGTGATCGCCAGCGGGCACATCAGCGGCTTGACGGTCGGCGGGGGCCTGCTGACCGGCACGGCCGATCCGCCGGTTCCGCCGGCCACGGAATCGGACTGCTACTTTTTCCTGAACACCAAGCGCAACGGCGAGTCCGTGCCCATCGACACCACCCGCTACCGCTACCTGACCTTCCGGATGAAAGTGGATCCCGCCGGCTACACCAACATCCTGGACCGCATCCAGCGGGGCTGGCTGAGCCGCTGGCAATGGGCCAAGACCTACTTCGAGACTGACGGTTCCTACACCATGGGCGTCTACCTCCTCGAGGACTGGCACTCCTACACCGTGGACCTGTGGGACGACACCTTGCTGGATCCCTCGCCCGGCCTGGACGTGCCCCAGGCCGGCTGGCGCGACATCGGCCAGGCCAATTACCTGCGCTTCGATCCCCTGGAGGTCTACGACGCCACCGTCTTCTATGTTTCCGACGTCAGGCTCTGCGCCTTCAACGGGCCGACCGACGACCGCTTCACCCTGCGCTGGCAGGCCGCCGATGCCGACGGCGATCCGCTGACCCTGGTCCTCTATGGCGGTTACTTCGACGCCAACGGCGTCTTCCAGCAGAATCCCGAACCGATCGCGACCATCACCAACGCGCAGGCGGTAAACACTTGCGCCTGGAACACCGCCGGCCTGGATCCCGGCGATTACTACGTTCGGGCCGTGCTGTCCGACGGACGGCACACGCTGGAGCGGATCAGCACGGTGCCGGTCATCATCCGCGCCCTGGTGTCCCCCGTGTCCGGGGATTTCGACGGCGACGGGGCCACCGACCTGGCAGTCTACGATCCGGCCTCCGGCGCCTGGTCCGTCACCCTGTCCGCCGACGGTTCGAGCGCGGCGCTCGCCTTCGGCGGCGCCGACTGGACGGCGCTGGCGGCCGACTTCGACGGGGATCGTCGGGCCGACCCGGCGGTCTATCGGGCGAGCGACGGCCAGTGGCAGGTCCTGTTGTCCGCCGCCGGATATGCCCTCGCCGCCATTCAGCTGGGCGGACCGGGCTATGCGCCGCTGGCGGCCGACTTCGACGGGGATGGCCTGGCCGACCTGGGCGCCTATGCCGCCGCGGAAGGCTGCTGGATGGATCGCCGTTCCGCCGGCGGCTACACGGTCGCCGAAAGCATTTTGGGCGGTCCGGGCTACGCGCCCCTGGCGGCCGATTTCAACGGCGATGGCCTGGTGGACCCGGCGGTGTATAACGCCGCCTCCGGCCGCTGGCAGGTCATGTGGCAGGTCATGCTCGGCGGCGCCGCCGCCGGCCGGCTGACGGCCGGGGCGGAGGCCGAGGCCGCCGGCGAGGCCGTGGCTGGCGATTATGATGGTGACGCCAAGGCCGACCTGGCGGTCTACCGGCGCGCCTCCGGCGACTGGCAGGTCCTGCTGTCCGGGAGCGGCTACGCCGCTGTTGCGGCGCAACTCGGCGGCGAGTCCTGGCGGCCGGTATCCGGGGATTTTGACGGCGACGGCAAAGCCGATCCCTCCGTTTTCAACGGGGCCGTGCGCCGCTGGACGGTGATGCTTTCCGCTAGCGGGTACGCGGTGCGTTCCAGTCCGTGAGGCGCCGCCTTCAACCCGGAAGGATGACCATGCAGGGCTCGCGCGTATGGGTCGTGCCGGCCGCCGCGCTGCTGCTGGCGTTCGGGGGCTGCGAGTCGTCGGACCAGGCCACCTGGATCACCGAGTCCGATAACGGCAAAACCATCGAGGCCTGGGGCGGCGATACGCTCAAGGTGAAGCTCTGGGGCAACCCCACGACCGGCTATTCCTGGACCCCGGCGCCCGTGGCCAGCAACATCCTGGCGCTGGAAGCCATGGACTTCGAGGCCGATTCCGACGACACCGGCGCGGGGGGATTCTTTTGCTTCCGCTACCGGGCCGGGCAAGCCGGCACGACCGCCGTCCACATGGTCTACGCTCGCGTTTTCGAGCCCAGCCTCCCGCCGGCCGGGGACTTCAGGGTGACCGTGGTGGTCCAGCCTTGACGCCGCCGGGACTGGGTGGGGGACTACTTCCGGGTGGCGGTGAAGGCGCCGTTGCTCGGCGACTGGGTCCACCAGCCGCGCATGCCGTCGCCCCAGCAGCGAACGCCGGCGAGTTTATAGGCGTAGTACAGCGGCGGGCATTGCTGTTCCTGATGGCAGCACCAGGCGACGGGGAACTGGCCGGTGATGTCGGCGACGTCGTGCAGGCCGGGGAGTTCGACGCTGAGGGCGTAGCTGACGGCGTCGTCCCAGGAGAGATCGGTGCCGTAGTGCAGGGCGGGTTCGGGGAAGTCACCCCAGTAGTTGCCGTGGAAGCAGATCTCGTGGGGGCGCA
>CAZVVD010000171.1:0-5096 GCA_964630555.1 uncultured Verrucomicrobiota bacterium
CAATGCCCGCTTAAGCGAAAGTGAATATTGCACGATGATCGTGCAATATTCAGGTCCTAAACAACGGGGTGCCAAGCTTCGCCGCAGCGGCTTCGTCCAGGCGAGATGGCACCCCAGCTCTTTTGTTGTCTTTGGCGCCACACGTAGCGTGGCGCCTACTGATTATGCCCTAATCCAATACGTAGTCCTCGCGCCAGTTTTTCTTCTCGGTCCAGGCCGGCTGGCGCCGCTTGTCCAGGAGATAGGGACCCAGGACCAGCCAGTCCATCTCCGTGCGCATGAAGCAGCGGTAGGCGTCCTCGGGCGTGCAGACGATCGGCTCGCCGCGGACGTTGAAGGAGGTGTTGATGATGATGCCGTAGCCGGTGCGCTTCTCGAAGGCCTGGAGGATGGCGTAGTAGTCCGGGTTGGTCGCGCGGGACACGGTCTGCACCCGGGCCGAGTAGTCCACGTGGGTGATGGCGGGCACGTCCGAGCGCACCTGGTTGATCCGCTCGCGCACGGGGAGCGACCGCGCCTCCTCGACCCCGCGGCAGCGGTCCTTGCGCACCGGCGCCACCAGGAGCATATAGGGCGAGGGCCGGTCCAGCTCGAAGTAGTCCCCCACCCGCTCTTCGAGGCAGGTCGGGGCGAAGGGACGGAACGACTCCCGGTATTTGATTTTGAGGTTCATGATGGCCTGCATCTTCGGCGAGCGGGCGTCGCCGATGATCGAGCGGTTGCCCAGGGCGCGCGGGCCGAACTCCATGCGGCCCTGGAGGAGCCCGATGACCTGGCCCTCGTCGATGAGCTGGGCGATCCGCTCGGCGCGCCGCTCGCGGTCGTCGATCCGCTCCGCGGGGTAGCCTTTTGCGGCGAGGTAGTCCCCGATCTCCTCCGGCGCGAACGCCGGCCCGAGATAGGCCCCCTGCATGCCGTCGGGCTGCGCCGGCGCCGGGCGCGGCTGGTTGTGGACCTGGTGCCAGACCAGGAGGGCGGCCCCAAGCGCCCCGCCGGCGTCGCCGGCCGCCGGCTGGATCCAGAGGTCCTTGAAAATTCCCTCGCGCAGCAGTCGGCCGTTGGCCACGCAGTTGAGGGCCACGCCGCCGGCCAGGCACAGCCGGTCCAGCCCCGTCGCCTTCCGGGCGTGGCGGGCCATGCGCAGGACGATCTCCTCGGTCACGGCCTGGATCGAGCGGGCGATGTCCATCTCGCGCTTTGTCAGCTCAGCCTCGGGCTTGCGCGGCGGGCCGTCGAACAGCCGGTTAAATTTTTCATTGGTCATGGTCAGGCCGTCGAGGTAGTTGAAATAGTCCAGGTTCATCCGGAAGGAGCCGTCTTCCTTGAGATCGAGGAGCTGGTCGCGGATGCGGTCGGCGTAGCGCGGCTCGCCGTAGGGCGCCAGGCCCATGAGCTTGTACTCGCCGGAGTTGACCTTGAACCCGGTGAAGTAGGTGAAGGCCGAATAGAGCAGGCCCAGCGAGTGGGGAAAGCGGAGTTCCCGGAGAATCTCCAGCTTATGGCCGCGTCCGACCCCGAGGGTGCTGGTGGCCCATTCGCCCACCCCGTCCAGGGTCAGGATGGCGGCCTCCTGGAATGGCGAGGGATAGAACGCGCTGGCGGCGTGGGACTCGTGGTGCTCGGGGAAGTAGAGTGGCTCCCGGGGCCGGAGGCCCTGGGCGTCCAGCGCGGCCTCGATTTCCAGCGGGATCCAGAGCTTTTGCTTCAGCCAGAGCGGCAGGGCCATCATGAACGAGCGCAGGCCGCGGGGGGCCACGCTGAAGTAAGTTTCCAGGATGCGGGCGAACTTGACGATCGGCTTGTCGTAGAAGGCCACGGCGTCCAGTCCGCCCCCGGCCAGGCCGCCCTCGGCCAGGCAGTAGCGGATGGCGTTGACCGGGAACCCGGCGTCGTGCTTCTTGCGGGTGAAGCGCTCTTCCTGGGCCGCGGCGATGATGCGGCCGTCGCGGACGAGGGCAGCCGCCGCGTCGTGGTAATAGGCGCTGATGCCGAGGATGTTCATGAGCAATAAAGCCGTTTAGGCTGTAGGTTGTTCGTCTGCAGGCTAAAGCGGACCGAGCCCGCCGCGTCACTATGCTTGCGCTTCGCAAGCGGCGTGGCAACCCAAAAGGATTAACCGCAAAGAACGCAAAGATCGCATAGAAAATAGGATCGTTTTTTACCTTTGTGTTCTATGCGTTCTTTGTGGTGAAATCATTGTACGATCCATCTTCTTGTTTTTTATAGCGGTTTCTGATGTGTCAGGACCTAAACAACTATCGCCTGTCGGCCTGTTAGTACTGCCGCGTGTAAAAGTCGGGGTTCGCCGCCTTCCGTTCCGTCCAGTAGGAGGCCCGCCCGGGCTCCCGGCGGCGGCACATGGGATCCTTGCCCAGGACTGCCAGGAGCAGGCGGCCGGGCGCCATGCACAGATAAAAGAACGGCGCCAGCAGCAGCCAGGTCACGCCCATCCCCACCCCGCGCCCCAGCCAGCGGCCGAAGCGCTCGAAGCGGTCGAACAGGGAGGGGGCAAACAGCCCGCTCAGCAGCACCAGGGTGGCCAGGACATAGAGGACCAGGCTGAACCCGGAGTGATGGCCGACGAACCGGAACAGCGAGGCCACGGCGGCGATCACGGCCGCCTGGAGCGCCGCGCGCCAGCGGCGCGCGGCCGGGCGGGGCCCGGCCTTCCCGACCGGATCCCGCCACGGCCACACCGTCCGCTCCACCGGATTGGCTTGGTTCGGCTGCATCCAAAAACTCCGCCCCTGTAATTGAGCGCGCAGCATACAGGGATTGGCCCGGCGGCGAAAGGGTTTTTTTCCCTGCCGCTTCCCGGCCGGAGGCCGAGATCCAGGCCGCGCCGCCGGGACATCGCCCGCCAGGCGCGGGACTGGACTGGCCGGGCCAGGGCCTGCCATCCAAGCCCAATGCGGCGGCCGTCAAATGAAAGCCCGTTTATTATTGGATTGAAACTCAGGGTCCCATGGGCTTAAGATGCGTTCGGGCTGGATCCGAGACCCGCGAAGGGACGCGCGCATCCATGAAGGGGTTGTTTTCCAAGCTGACGCTCGCGCTCCTGGCCGTCGCCGTTGTCTTCCGCCTGGCGCTGTTCCTGTTCGCGCTCCAGCGCCTGCCGGCGTCGACCGACGAGGCCTGGCCGGCCCTGATGGCCTGGCATATTCTCCAGGGGGAATTCCCGGCGGTCTACTGGGGCCAGGCCTACATGGGCACCCAGGAAGCGTATCTCGGCGCCGCCCTGATCCCCCTGTTCGGCTTCAACATCGTCACCGCCCGCCTGACCCCGCTCCTGTTCTCGCTGGCCTTCGTTGGGGTGTCCAGCCTGCTGGCCCGCAAGCTCTACGGCCCGACCGTCGGGCTGGTCACCCTGGCGCTCCTGGCCATCCCCGTGCCCTACCTGGCCATGTGCGGCGCGCTGGTCCCGCCCAACAGCGCCCTGGCGCTTACCACCCTGGGCAGCCTGGCGCTGCTGATCGCCGCGGATCTCGTGTTCGGCCCCCCGGAGGCCCGGCCGTGGTGGAAGTTCGTGCTCCTGGGATTCCTGCTGGGTTTCAGCTTCTGGCTGCATCTCCTGGCGCTGGGCTACATCGGCGTGATTGTGCTCTTCCTCTTCCTGCGGGACAAGCGCCTGCCGCTGCGGGGTAACTTCTGGATCGGCGTGTTCGCCTTCGGCGTCGGCAGCCTGCCGCTGCTGTGGTACAACGCGACCCATGGGTTCGCCAGCTTCACGGCCGTGGGCCGCACCGCGGACTGGGCCCGCACGCTGGACAGCGCCCGGGCGCTGTTCGCTCTCACCCTCCATTTCCTGGTCGGGGTCAAGGTCATGCTCTACGGGGACAATTCGCATTTCGTCGCCCTGCCGGGCTGGCTGGCCTTCCTGCTGGCCGCCGTCTGGATCGGCGCGCTCCTGCTGGCGCTGGCGCCGCGGCTGCGCACGCTGCTCCGGCTGGCGCTCCTGTCGCTCAAGGGCGCGGACGGCACCCTGCTCCTGCTGGCGCTGGTCGCGGCCGTCGGCTTCATGTTCTGCCGCAGTTCCCGCGCCGGCTGGAGCAACGTGCGCTACATCCTGCCGATGATGTCGGCCCTGCCGATCCTGCTGGCCGCCGGCCTGGCGCGGGTCCGGCACTGGTCCCGCCCGCTGTTCATCGCCCTGCTCGGGGTGATCCTCGGGGCCCAGGCCTGGGGCAACCTGCTGCTCGCGCGGGAATGGAGCGATCCGCGGATCGTGGCCGAGGACCTGGAGCTGCCCGACACCCGCCCGCTCTTTGCCTTCCTGGAGGAGCACGGCATCAGCCACGCCTACGCCCATTACTGGCTGTCGTTCCGGATGACCTTCGAGTCGCAGGAGCGCTTCATCTGCGCCGAGCCCTTCAACATGCGGTTCCCGGGCCGCGAGGTGAAATTCAGCGAGCGGGTGCGGGCGGCCGCGAGGGTGGCCTACATTGACCACCAGACCCTGCGCCTGCCGGGCGATTTCGAGGCCAAGCTGAACGCCCTCGGCGGGTCCTACCGCAAGCAGGAGGGCTTTCGCTTCGCGGTCTATTACGATTTTGTTCCCCCCTACGGCCTGGGGCCGCTCCGCGAAATCCGGCGGGACGGCTGGACCCTGACGGCCGGGCTGCGGGCGGACGAGGCAGGGAACGCAACCGACAACAATCTCTCCACCTACTGGGAAACCGGCTGCGCCCAATCCTCCGGCCTGTGGTTCCAAGTGGATTTGGGCCGCGTGGAAACGGTGAGCAAACTTCGTTTCGAGCTCGGCGAACAAATCGGGGATTTTCCGCGCGGCTACCGGGTGGACGTTTCCCGCGACGGACAGGCGTGGAACCAGGCGCTCAACATGGGCGACATGACCGGCAACCTGTTCTGGGAAGGATCCCATCCCCACTTCCTGGTCCGCGGCGATTTCTTCACCGCCGCCTTCCCGCCTGTCCAGGCCCGCCATGTCAGGATAACCCTCACCGGATCGGACCCGCGGGCCTGGTGGTCCATCGCGGAACTGCGTATGTATGGCCCGGGAGATTCCGGCCTCCTTTCGTCCGGCTCCTCCGGCTGAACCCTGTCCCCTGAACCCCGAACCAGATCCTTCCGAGGGC
>CAZVVD010000172.1:0-5046 GCA_964630555.1 uncultured Verrucomicrobiota bacterium
ACACCCAGGCGGCGTCCCAGTTCACCCCGTCCCGCCAGGAGTTCTCCCAGGAAATGTCGAAGCGCACTTCCACCTTCCCGTCCGCCGGCGCCCGCAGGAGCGTGTTGGCGACCGCCAGGTTGTTGGCCCAGGCCGGCGCGCCCGCCCCCGCCGCCAGCAAGAACAATGCCACCCACATGCCCGCCAAGCATCGCTTGGCCATGATATGCCTCCTGGTCGTCATTCTACTCCAAAAGTCTCGCCTGGCAAGCCGGCGTGCCGGAAATGTTTGATACTGATAAACATCAGGACGTTGCCGGCGCCGGCCCGCATGCGGGAACACCCCCGGACCGGCCTGAGGTCAGGCCGGCTCCAAATTGGGTTGCGGGCAAAGCCGGCGTCAGGGCCGATCCGCGCTCGACAGGCGGGTGGGCCCCTGTTACCTTGAAACCCGGATGAAACTGGCGCTGGTTCAACTCCTGGCCGCCGAGAACGATCGCCGGGCCAACCTGGACATCCAGGTCAAGGCCATCCGGCAGGCCGCGCGCCAGGGCGCCGAGTTCGTCCTCATGCCCGAGCTGTTCGATCTCGGCTACTCGCAGCCGCGCGGCGACCTCGCGGGCTGGCGGCGGCGGGCGATTACCCGCGACAACCCCTACCTCCTCGCCCTGCGCGCCGCCTACCGCAACCACCGGCTGTGGGGCACGATCACCTACCTGGAAGCCGGCGGCGGCGCCCCCCGCAATAGCCTGATGGTGGTGGACGACCGCGGCCGCGAGGTCTGCCACTATGCCAAGGTGCATCTCTACGAGCCGGGTGAGAACGACGCCGCCTGCGAGCCCGGAGCGGGCTTCACAACCTTCGACTTCCCCGCCGGCGACGGCGTCGCGCGCCTCGGCCTCATGATCTGCGCCGATCGCGATTTCCCGGAAACGGGCCGGGCGCTGATGAAACTGGGCGCCGAGGTCATCCTCGCGCCCAACGCCTGCCGCCTTGACAACTTCCTCTCCGATATCCTCCGCGTCCGCGCCATCGAGAACGCCCTCTGCCTGGCCGTGGCCAACTACCCAGCGCCCAAGGAGGACGGCCATTCCGCGGTCATCGATCCGCAGGGCCGCTTCGTCTGCCGGCTGTCTGCGGAACCGGAAATCCGGGTGGTCGACATCCCGCTCCAACCCCTCAAGGACTACCGGAGCCGCACCGACTGGTGGGGCGACACGTTCCGCAAGGAGCACGCCTACGCCCCGCTGCTGGCCCCCGCCATCCCGCCCCCCTTCCGCGGCCGGAAGAACGCCATCGGCATCGCCCGGGAACGGCCAACCCCCTGACCGCGGCGGCGCGGCGCAAGCCCCGTGCGCCGGTTCAACCTCACCGGATTTCGACATTCCGGAACGCGATCAACCCGAGGCACAGCACGGCCACGATCATCAGCCCGGCATATCCGGCGGCCCCGGCCACGTAGCCCCAGGGGATCGCACCCCCGCCGGCCAGGGCGTCCGCCAGCCAGAAATCCTGCCAGTTCGGCACCAGCCCGTAGGCCACCGCGGCGGGCAGGGACCGTTCCGCCGCCCGACCCAGCAGGTAGTCCGAGAGCAGGCCCAGGAAAAACAGGACGCCGCAGGCCGCCAGGGTGAAGGCCGGAGACAGGCGGGTCGAAAGGCTCAGGGCAACGGCGGCAAACACGGCCAGCGCCAGGCTGATCAGCACGCCCGCCGGCAGCAACCGCCACTCCAGCAGCGCGCCGAATCGGCACCAACCCCCGGCGGGATCCAGGCAGGCGGCCGCCAGGAACGCGGCGGCCAGGCAGGGCCCCAGGAACAGGAAAGCCTGCGAAACGAACGGCCGCTTGAAAAAGAAATTGGACACCCCGGCCAGGGCCAGGGCCGCGGGCACGGCCAGGTAGAACAGCGCCCCCACCCGCCAGTCCGTTTCCAGGCCGGGAAGCGGCAGGCGCGCGCTCAACAATGCCGCCAGCAGGCTGAACAGCGAAAACAACGCCAGGATCAGCAGGACCCCCGCGTACTTGGCCAGGAAAAACACGGTCCGGCTCACCGGCTTGCAGAGCACCGTGGCCGCCGTTCCCCGGCTGATTTCCGAATACAGGGCCGCCGAGGCGGCCGCGCCGGCCAGCAGGAGCCCCATCCCGAACTGGAAGGCCAGGGCGCCGTCCCGCACCAGGCGGGCCTCCTCGCCGAACATGAACAGCGAGACCGCCGGCAGGATCCCGGTCAAGACGACCGAACTGACCGCCAGCAGCAGGAGGATCGGCCGGCGGACAAGATCCAGGAACGTGTTGGCCGCCAGGGCCGCGAATTGCCGGCTGTGCACCGCCAGCCTCTCCATGCTTCCCCGTTTCACCATCAAAGCCTTCCCCCTCCCTCACGCCTCATCGGGACCGGCGCCCTCGGCGTCCTCGGTGATCAGGTGGTAACACAGGGTTTTGATTTTCCAGACCGCGACCAGGGTCAACGAACAGGGCAGGGTGAGAACCATGTAGACCCAGGCCGGCAGGCGGATGACCGTTTGCCACATTTCAACCGCGAACCCGGTCTGGTAGCGCAGCGCCGCCAGCAGGGAGAACAGGGAGGTCAGGGCCAGCGGCGCGATCATCAGGAGGACCACCCCCGCCGCAAACGCCAGGGCCTCGACCTGTCCGCCGCTCTGCCGCAGGCGGCGGCAGGCATCCGCCGCCAGCAGGTTCACCAGGAAAAACGCCAGCATGCTCGCCAGGAGCAGGCCCAGGACATTGAGAAAGTAAAAGGTCACGCCCGGGGCCGCTTTCCACCATTCCAGGAAAGGCGCAAAATAGATTTGCAGGCACACCATCGCCAGGGTGGCGCGGACCCGCCGCCGCCAGCGCGGGCTGACCGCGCCGGCGGCGCCGAGCGTCCAAAGCCCCCAGGCGGCCAGGCCGCTCCCGGCCACGTAGGCTGGCAGGCGCAGGGCCTGAAACACCTCCACCGAGGCGTTCCCGAAAAACAGGGCCATTGCCAGCAGCAGGCCCCAAAAGACCCGGGAAAATCCCTTGGCCAGAAAAAAACAGGCGTCGGCCGGCAGGCCGTCCCCGCCGGGCCGGAACCTTTCCCCCTCGCGTACGCCGGGCGGCGCCGCGGGATTCATGGCAGTCTCCGTCATGCCGGCCGGCACTCTAGCATAGGGCGCGGGGAATGGAAACTTGATATTGGAAATTTGAAATTGGATATGCCGCACACTACGACAATCTACATTCCGCTTGCAACCGGCCGGCGGCTGACGCATGCTGCGGGACGGTGGGGGCCAGCGCTTAGACTCTTTTCCGTTGGGGTTGCGGACAAAGCCCGCCTTAATATCTTCCGAAAACCGCTGTAAATAACAAGAGGTCTTTCAAGCCAAAGCGGACTGACGCCCGCAACCCAGAATTATAACCACGAAACACAGACCAAGGACCCGATCAATCATCACAGGGAGGGATAGCGATGCAAGCGGACTTCAACGCCCGGGATTTCGGCGCGCGGGGCGACGGCCAGGCCGACGACACCGCGGCCCTGCAGCGGGCCATTGACGCGGCCGCGGAAGTCGGGGGAACGGTCTGGATCCCGGCCGGCGACTACGCCGTCTCCACCCTCCGCCTGCGGGAACACGTCTGCCTGGCCGGCAGTCCCACGTGGGAATACCGGGCCGGCGCCGGGACCGTCCTGCGCCTGCGCGACCCCAAGGCCGCATGCCTGCTGGATCTCACCGACACCTTCGGCGTGGAGCTGCGGGACCTGTCGCTGGACGGCATGCAGCTGGGCGAGGGCATCCACGGCATTTTCGGCGGCGTCGGCAAATTGCCGCCGCGGGAAACGACCTGGCGCGTCCACGGCTGCCGGGTGTCGCGCTTCACGGGCGACGGCGTCCACCTGCGCGCCTGGGTGTTCGTCGTCCAGCACAGCATGGTCTCGCACAACCGGGGCAGCGCCCTGTGGGTGCAGGGCTGCGACGGGCTGGTCCACGACTGCTGGCTCTCCGGCAACGGCGGCGCCGGTTTCGACGGCCGCGCTGGGGTGGGCAACTCAAACTTCACCGGCAACCGTATCGAGTGGAACGGCGGGGGCGGCATCGTCATCCTCGGCGCCAGCCATCATACCATCGTCGGCAATTATTTCGACCGCTGCGGCGGACCCGGCGTCCAGCTCGGCCCCCACGCCTCCGGCATCCCGCCCGTGATTTTCACGGTCAGCGGCAACATCGTCAACCGCTGCGGAGCCACCCGCTGGCGGCCGCTCGCGGACGAGGAACGCTGCCAGATGCTTTTCCAAAGCGTGCGGGGGCTGGCCTGCACGGGCAACACCATGGCCGTCGCCCGCGACGACGGCGGCAAGGGCGACTGGTCGCCCGATTACGGCATCGTCTACGAGGGCCTGACCGACAGCGTCATCAAGGACAACGTCCTGCACCTGGGCGCGCTCAAGCAGCTCCTCGTGGACCGCGGCGGGCACGGCCCGAACGTCGTGGTCAAGGACAACCCCGGCAGCCTCTTCCGCCCCGGACAGGACGTCCTCCGGACCTGGATTTGACGCCGGGCGGGTCCGCCGGTGGCAGGCGCCAGGCCGCCAGACTGCGCAGGGCTCCGGCGCTGACTGTCGCCAGCCGGGGCAGGCAGCCGAGCACGCGGACCCGTCCCCGGCGGGCCACGGTGGCGACGTTGTCCTTTTCGATCTCGCCCCAGGGCAACGAATCCGCGGCGTTGAAGACCACGCCAGCCACGTCCAGCCCCGCCCGCTTCAGCTCGCGGAGCGAGAGGAGCGCATGGTTGATCGTGCCCAGGCCGGGCCGGGCCACGAGGACCACGGGCAGCGCCAGGGCCTTCATGAGGTCGAGCATTGTCGCGCGCTCGTTCAGGGGGACCAGGATGCCGCCGGCGCCCTCGACGACTACGAGGTCATGCGCACGCGCCAGAGCCCGAAAGCAGGCCGCAATCCGGCCCAGCCCGATGCGCCGGCCCGCCTGCGCCGCCGCGAGGTGCGGCGAACAGGCGCGGGCGAAACAATAGGGCGCCATCCGGCGCCGCTCGAAGACGCGCAGCGGGCGGTGCGGCTGGCGCGT
>CAZVVD010000173.1:0-4985 GCA_964630555.1 uncultured Verrucomicrobiota bacterium
GTCTTCGTTGAACAATATGAACAAGGCGTCGGAGGCGCCGGATCAAGGGAACTGCAACTATAGTGATTGCGAACCGAATGGTCCGTATCGTTGCGGGAGTTATGCGGACGCGAGTTCGGGGCGGGCGAATTCCGGGGGGGGATATTACGGCAACTTGGACCTCTCCGGAAGCCTGTGGGAGCGTCCTGTGACGGTTGGGAACGCGACGGGCCGTGCGTTCACGGGCGAGCATGGGGATGGTGTGTTGACGGCGGAGGGGGACGCGGATGTGCCCTTATGGCCCGGTGTGGACGCAGCCGGCACCGGGTATCGCGGTGGCTATTGGAGCTACGCGTCCTGGTATGCGCGCGTGTCAGACCGCCACGGCGCTACTACCGATCGCGCGACGCGGGACAGCAGCCACGGCTTTCGCTGGGCGCGGTCGGCACCCTGAAGAAGTACGGGGCGTACACTTCAGGGCAGGCCCTGGCCGTCGGGCGGGCAATCCCCTGTCCACTGTTTGACATTGTCATCAAGGGAGGGCCAGCGATGAGGACCATCGGATGCATTGCGATCGCGCTACTGGGGCTGGCGGGGTGTGCGCCGGTCGAGAAGATGACGGCGCCGGCCCCGGCCGTTTCCAACCCGCCGCCGGTCCCGGCAGCGCAGGAGAAGTCAACCGCCCGCCAGGTGGTCGAGGGGTTCACCGGCAAGACCGCGGTGGACGCCGGCCAGCGCACCATGAACCGGGTCAAGGCGATCGACGCCCAGCGCCGCCAGGACGCCGAAGAGATGCCGCCGTATTGAGCGGACAGCGTTGGTTCAGCAAGGGAAGAACTTCGGATTGTTAACCGCAAAGAACGCATAGAACACAAAGCCGATCTTGTTCTTTTTTTGTGCTCTTTGCGGTTAAACCCATTTGGCCGTGTTAACCTGATGAGCATAGCAGCTGCGATGCTCAAACGTGGCAAACCCCGTTTTGTGGCGGTAAAACCGCCACAATCATCACGTGACCACGTTGGCACGTGGAACGTGACTCACGTGGCGGCCGCGGAGCGGTGAATCATTCGCTTCGCGCGAATTATTCAGGTTAAGGCGCCTTGGGTTCCGCCGCGTCCTTTTCCGGCACGACGACGGAAATCGCCATGCGGTTGGTCTGGAGGAGGGCGGCGGCCGCCTCCCGGACCGCCTCCGGGGTCAGGCGGTTCAGGCGGTCCGCGGTCTCGAAGCTGTAGCCGGCGCCGCGTCCGTAGAGCTCGTTCAAGGCGCATTCCAGGGCCAGGTCGCCGTTGAGCTGCAGGCGCTGGGCCTGCTCGGTGGCCAGCTTCCGCCGGGCGCGCTCGAACTCCTCGGGCCGGATGCCCCGGGCCGTCAGCCGGGCGATTTCCTCCCGGACCAGGGTTTCCACCTGCTCCAGCGCCGACGTCCGCGTGCCGACATAGACGGCGAACAGGCCCGGGCTGACCCCGGGCTGGTGGATGGCGCCGGCGTAATAGGCCAGGCCCCGCTGCTCGCGGATCGAGGCGAACAGGTCGGAGGACATGCCGGTCAGGGTCTGCTGGAGCACCTCCAGGGCGTCGTTGCGCGGATCAAGCAGGTCGGTTCCGGGGAAGCCGGCCAGGAAGACCGCCTGCTCCCGGGGCTCGGCCTGGCGGAGGCGCCGGGGAAGCTCCGGCCGCGACGCGGGGCACACGGGCCGCGGGCGAGGGCCGGCGGGCGTCTTGAGAAAATGTCGTTCCGCCAGGGCGCGGGCCTGGTCCGGGGAGAGGTCGCCGAAGATGGCCAGGACAATGTTGCTGCCGACCACCAGGTCGGCGTGCCAGCGCCGGAGATCGTCGGCGGTGACGGCTTCCACGGCCGGGAGAGCGCCTTCCGGGTTCAGGCGGTAGGGATGACCGGGAAACAGCGCCTGGCGGAGGGCCTCCTGGGCGATGAACATGGGGGATTCCCTCTGCTGGCGGATGAGGGCCGACTGGATCGGCTTGCGCCGGGCCAGCTCCCCGGGATCGAAGGCCGGGGCCAGCAGGCAGTCGGCCACGATGTCCACCAGGGCTTCGACGTCGCGGGAGAGCCCCTGCGCGCTCAGTCCGAAGCTGTTGCGCCCGGCGTGGGGTTCGAGCGCGGCGCCCAGCGATTCCACCGCGCGGGCAATCTCCTCTGCGCTCCGCCCCCCGGCGCCGCGCGGCATGAGGTCCGCCATCAGGCGGGTGATCCCGTTGTTGCTTTCGCTTTCCAGGAGCAGGCCGCCGCCGCCGACCGCGCTGATCCAGACCATCGGCAGGCGGCGGTCCTCGCGGACGAGCAGGGGGATTCCGTTGGACAGGGTGAGCTTTTCGACCCGGCCGGCGGCGCCTGCTGCGGCCGCGGGCGGGGAAGGGGCGGCGGCGGATTCGGGCGCCAGGACCGCCGTGGTCCGGTTTTCCGGGCGCAGGTATTTGCGCGCAACCGCGAGGACGGACTCGGGGGTGGCGCTTTCCAGGCGGCGGAGATAATCCAGGAAAAAGGCGGGCGCGCCGGCGTAAAACTCGCCGGAGGCGAAATGGCCGGCCTGGCCGCGCGCTGTCTGGAACGAGGCCAGGACGCCGACCAGCATCGCGCGGCGGGCCTTGTCGAGCTCGGGGGCCGGCAGGGGCGCCCGGGTCCAGCCTTCGGCTTCCCGGAAGATGGCGTCGAGCAGGGCGGACTCCCGGTCGGGATCGCAGACGGCGCTGATGCCGAACAGGCCCGGATCGCGGGGCGTGAACGACCAGGCGCTGATCTCGTGGGCAAGCTTGAGCCGATCCCTGATTCCCAGGACGAGGCGGGAGCTGTCCCCCTGGCCGGCGGCCGCGGCCAGCAGGTCGAGCTCGGGGGCGTCGGGGTGGCCGAACGCCACCGTGTGCCAGCAGACCGCCGCGCGGGTGACGGCGTAGGGGCCTGTGCCGCGGGCGGTGCGTGCGGCGGCCTGGTCCGGCTCCGCCGGCCGGGTCACCGGGGGGCGCGCCCGGCGCGGCCAGGGGCCGAACAGTTCCCGAATGGCGGCGGCGGCCTCGGCGGCGCGCACGTTGCCGGCCAGGACCAGGATCAGGTTGTCCGGCGCGTAATGCCGGCGGAAGAAGGCCAGGAGATCCTGCCGCGAGAGCGCCGCGAACACGTCGGGGTAGCCGATGACCGGGGCCCGGTAGGGGTGTGCGCGGTAGGCGGTTTCGAACAGCAGGCGGGAGAGCCGGCGGTCGGGGCTGTCCTGGTCCATGGCCATCTCCCGCCGGATGACCTCTTTCTCGCGCGCCCACTCGTCCTCGGGAAACGAGGCGTTGGCCAGCGCGTCCGCCAGGACCTCCAGGGCGAGGCGCCAGTCCGGCGCGGGGACTTCCGCCAGGAAAACGGTGCGGTCGAGGGTCGTGTAGGCGTTGATGTAGCCCCCCCGGTCGTGGATGGCCCGAGCGATCGCGCCGGGCGGGCGGGCGGGGGTGCCCTTGAAGATCATGTGCTCCATCCAGTGGGAGAGTCCGCCGCCCAGGTAATCCTGCTCGTCGGCGGAACCGGTGCCCAGCCAGACCTGGGCCGAGGCCATGGGGTCGGAGGGATCCTCCCTGACCAGGACCACCAGCCCGTTGTCGAGGACGAAACGGGACAGGCCGCGGGTCAGGCCGGCCAGGGCGCGGTCGAGCTGGGCTTCCTGGGACATGGCGGGAAGGGGAAGCAGTAAATTAAGAATTAAGAATGCAGAATTAAAAAAAGAAGGCCACAGCGTCCGCGTAGTGCGAATTCCGCAAGGGAATGCTTGTTCATGGGTGTTCAAGTTTTAATTCTTGATATTTGATTTCTTTTCCGCCGCGAACGGCGCCCGGAAGGCGCTATCGAAGTCGTAGCCCCCGTTGAAGTCGTCGAGGGAATCGTCCTCGGTTTTCCCGAGGATATTCTTGTTGACCAGGTTGAAGACGACGTGGCCGAAGTCCCGGCACTCGCGCAGGCCCCAGGCGTTGAGGACCGTCTTGGCCATGGGCCCGAATTCCTGCAGGGCGTAAAGCCGGATGCCCTCAAGCAGCTCGGCGCCGGTGACGTGGTGGCCGGGACCCGTGGCGGGCTTGTCGAGTTTCCGGGTGGTGAACTCGAGCGCCTCGCCGACGAAGGCGTAGGCGTCGGCGGCGTAGCGCGGATCCTCGCGCAGGATTTGATCGGTTTCTTCCCGGGTGATCAGTCGCATGGCGCCCTTTTTTCTACCCCCGCCGGGGACGGATGTCAAGGGCGGATCGCCGGTCAGGCGGGCAGGGCGCTCTTGATGGCCTCGGCCAGGCGCTGCATTTCTCCGGGGTCGGCGTAGGGCCTGGGGTGCCAGTTCCAGGAGTGTCCGTCCTGCCGGAAACGCGGGATGACGTGGAAATGGATGTGGGGCACCACCTGCCCGGCGGCCTCGCCGTTGGACTGCATGACATTGATGCCGTCGGCCTTCAGGGCGCGGAGCTGGGCCGCGGCGATGCGTTGCACCACGACGATCAGCCGCCCCAGGACCTCCGGGGGCGTCCGGACCAGGGGGTCGTGGTGCTCCTTGGGAATGACCAGGGCGTGGCCCCGGACAACGGGGCCGATGTCCATGAAGGCCAGGGTGTGGGCGTCTTCGTAGAGCTTGCAGGCGGGCAGCGCGCCGGCCGCGATCTTGCAGAAAACGCAGTCCGGATTCATGGCCGGTTCCTCCATCCAAGGCTCGCCGTCCGGTGCGCTCCGCAAACTCGGGCCGGGGAACCGGTTAGGGCCGGGGCTGGCCGGACGCCGGCTCTTTCGGGGCCCGGGCGCCCGCCGCCTTCGGCTTCTTGTCGACGAGCCCCTTTTCCTGCATCGCCGCCCGGCGGCTGAGCTTGACGCGGCCGCGGTCATCGATGCCGATGCACTTGACCCACATCTGGTCGCCGATCTTGCAGATCTCCTCCACGCTGCGAACGCGGAAGTCCGCCAGCTCGCTGATATGGACCAGGCCGTCCTTGCCGGGGATGATTTCCACGAAGGCGCCGAACTCCTTGATGCCGGTG
>CAZVVD010000174.1:0-4902 GCA_964630555.1 uncultured Verrucomicrobiota bacterium
CGGGGTTGATATTGCAGCGCATGCGGTGGTTGTTGGCGTAGACCTCGAGCCAGTTGTGGACCCCGCCCATCACCAGCTCGCAGGAAAAGACGTCGGCGAGCATGCCGTCCTCGAACACCACGTGGACCTGGACAAAGTCCTCGACGTCGCGGTAATCCGTGCGCAGATGCTTTTGATCGTCAAAGGCCGGGAGGCGGGTGACGGCGTGGGCGCGGCAGCTCACACTTTTCGGGCGGATAGCCTGTCCGTGGCGGGCGAGACCCTCTACGCGCTTCAGGTAGAGGCAGGCGGTGAGGGGGTGGCACCCCTTCCCCACCAGCGAGCCGCCGCCGGATTGCCGCCAGTCCCCATAGGCGGAGCTCAGGCTGCCGCTGTGGCTTTCCTCGCCGTGGATCCAGAGGAGCTGGCCTTTCGTGGCCCGCAGGATGTCGGCCTCCTTGCGGACCGAGGGCGCGTAGACCCAGTTTTCAGCGTACATGAGCCTCACCCCATGCCGCGCGGCGGCCGCCAGCATGCGCCGCACGGATTCGGTTGCCTCGGCCAGGAGCGCCCGCTTGTCGGCCCGATCCCCGCGCCATTCGGGCGTCCCCGGCCCGTAGGCGCCGGTGAAGGGTTTTTCGACGATCACGTGTTTGCCGAGCTCGGCGGCGCGCACGCACATCGGCTCGTGCTGGTAACCGGGCACGCACAGGTCCACCACGTCCACCGCCCGGGCCAGGTCGTCGAAGGACTCGAAGGCCCGCAGCCCGCGGGCGCGGGCGAAGGCCTCGCGGC
This sequence comes from uncultured Verrucomicrobiota bacterium, assembly GCA_964630555.1. GTDB lineage: Bacteria > Verrucomicrobiota > Kiritimatiellia > JAAZAB01 > JAAZAB01 > JAHIJO01. Next base: position 775 of record CAZVVD010000174.1, read on the forward strand.
TTTCCCTCGTTTTGGAGTAGACCCCGACGACCTCAAGGTCCACCCCGCTGACCTGGCGGAAGGATTCGACATGGAAGCCGGCGGCGAACCGGGCGCCGGCGATGCCGATCTTAATGGGGGGGGCGGAGGGCATGAGATATGAAGAATGGTTGAGGGTTGATGGTTGAGGGATGATGGGTTAGGAATCGCCGCGCTCAATCTACGGGCTGCCCCGCGCGTTGTCCAGTTCTTGATTTATCCTCTGCGCCCCGGGCGCCGCCGTCCGGCCCGGCGATGGCGCGGGCGATTTTCTCCCGCGCGCGGTAGATGGCGGCATCGTCCTGGGTCCAATAAGCCGAGAGGTCTTCCGGCGTCTTGTACTCGCCTTCCCTGGGCGGCCGGTGGAAGACCTCCGCCACGATGGCTTCGACGAATTCCCGGCCCCGCTTGTTCTCGCACATCCGCAGGTATTCCCAGTCCTCGAGCCCCTCCCGGATCTGCTTGATCCGGAAGTCCACCAGGGGCCCCATGACGGGCCGCAGCGGCGTGGCGTTGTCCGACAGGCCCCGCCCGTTGCGGGCGCCGGGAAACACGAAATCGCCGTCGCCGTTGGCGTGGAACTCCGTCATGGGGGTGGTCCAGGGGTTGGGGTGCGCCCGGTTATAGCACATCATCCAGTAGAGGAAGCCCTCGGCGCCCATCTTCCAGGACGCCCACTTGATGAGGCGCGGCTCGTAGCCCTTGAGGGAGTCGACGAAATAGGTGGGGGTCGGCTGGCAGGGCGCGCAGCAGGCGTAGGCCCAGAGCTTCCGGCCGTGCTCCTTGAGATACCGCCGGGTTTCATCGTCCACCGGCTGGTTATAGATCAGGCACCAGATATCCACCCAGGGCAGGAGGGGATGCTTCATGTGAGGTCGGGAGGTGGCCATGAACTTGCCGCGCCAGCCGGGATCCCCTTCCAGGAAGGCGCGGATATCCCGGATGATGTTGGGGAAATCCCATTCGCAGGGCTCGTCGTGGCAGTACATGTAGACCCGGTCAAACCAGCCTTTCTCCCTGAAATGCTCGGCCGAGCGCCGGGCGACCCGGGCCACGAGGTTGGTATCCTGCTTCATGAAATGCTCCCACCCCCAGGGGTTCCCGCAGCCGTAGAGCCCGAAGCAGAACATCGTCCGCGGGGCGCCGTCGGCGTAAAGCGAACCGTCCAGCCGGGGAGCGGCGGCCTTGTCGAAGGCCGTCCAGTCGAAGCGGTCCTTCTCGATGTCGCAGGCGACGCCCCCGCCCTCGATGCGCTGGCTGTCGATGCGGTGCTCGTGCATCAGGCGCTCGTAGAGCCAGCCGGCGTCGGGGCAGTCCTTGAACGAGGCCGGCGACAGGTTTCCGTGGTAGGCGGTGACCACCGACTTCTTCGCGGGCAGGGCGAAGGGCCAGACCGTGAGCCGGATGGGAATCCGGAAATCGCCCCGGCCGGGCGCGGACCCGCGGAACTCGCCCGCGTACTCCCCGGGCGGCGCGTCGGCGGGCACCTTGAGTTCCCCCCAGACGACCTCGTTCATGGCCTCGTAGGCGTTGAAATGAAAGGTCTGCCCCCGGGCAAAGTCATGCTGGGCGGCAGCCCGCAGGCCGTAGGCGAAGCGCACGGCCACGCCGTCGTTGAGGGCCACCGGCGCCGTGCGCCGGTCCTCGCCGAACGGGGGAATGGGCAGGCCCTCGGCGTTCCAGCGGCGGACGCGCACGGCGTCATCCAGGCCGTCCTGCCACGAATCCGACCAGCGAAAGGCGGCGCCCTCCCCGGCGTTGCCGGCGGCCGTGACCTGGACCACGTAGCGCCGGTCGCCCCGGCCGGTGTAGGCGCCGTCCGTGAACACGAATCCAAACCCGGTTTCGGCCTTGCGCCAGGGCTTGCCGGCCGACCCGATCCGCGTGATATCGAACGGCGCCCCGTAGGGCGCGCGGTCGGGATCGTAGGGATCGCTGAACGGCAGCATTGGGCCGGGGTACTCGCCGGTCGGAACCCAGGCCAGGCCCGCCGAGGGCTGAAGCACGTTGAGAAAATACTCGCGGAAGAGGGCGACGTTGCTGGACGAGATCACAAAGCCGTTGTCGACGCCGACCAGGTCCGAAACCCGCGCCGTCACGCCCCGGACCGGCGCCCTTTCGGCGCGGAAAACCACCTGGAACGGCTCATACTCATTGGCCGCCGCCTGGATCCGGATTTCGGCGCAGGCGTTGGACATCGACTCCGTGCGGGTCACGCGCCGGGTGGCCGGGACCGCTCCGGCCGAAAGGCGCCCTGTCGGAGCCAGCGCAAACCCGGAGGCGTCCAGCACCGTCCAGGCAACCGACAGGATCCCGCACCAGCATTTGAGTGCATTCATGGACAAGAACGGGGCCTGCGTCCGAGATTGCTTCTTTGGCTTGGAAGATAGGAAGGCGGCAGGCCAATCGTCAAGCCCAATTGCCCCATCCATTCTCATTAAATTCTTTTCCGTAAACATACACGCTTTTGCGCGTATGTTTTGGAGCCGGCCTGACCTCAGGCCGGTCGGACCGGGGTGCCAGGCTTCGCCTAGGCGAGTGGTCACCCCGGCCCCATTGGAGTTGCGGGCATAAACCCGCCTTAAGGTCTTTAGACCCCGGCGCCCAAGCCTCCGGCGTGGTCACCCTTGCGCCTGCCACGCTAAACACGTGGTCGCGGGTAAAAAGATGGGCTGGAAAAGCGCGCTTTTCCAGCCCATATGGGGTCCCCGTTTTTCACGTCTTCTTTTTATTTATTCTCGGCAAGCAGTTCCGCGAGGGACGAGCCACCGGGAAGACCACGGCTACCCCGGTAAAGCGAATTTTCGATCCCCGACCACGTCTCGCCGGGAGCATCGGCAACATTGCCAGATTTCCTTCTTGGCCACTTCCCGGTGCACCGTTGGTGATTGTCAGCCCACTGCAGGATCTGCCTGACGGTGAGACGCGGGAGATCCTGCTTGTTCCGCACGCCACGATGCTCCGCGAGAAGCTTGGCGAGGGACGAGCCACCGGGAAGACCGCGAACACCAATATGAAGAGCGATGACGATATTTGCCCATTTCTCACCGGGAGCATTGAAGACGGTGCCAGAACTCACATTTGGCCATTTCCCGGTGCGCCGGTGATGCTTGTCCGCCCACTGCAGGATCTGCCTGATGGTGAGATCCGGGAGATCCTGCTTATTTCGCACACCGCGATGCTCCGCGAGAATCTTGGCGAGGGACGAGCCACCGGGAAGACCACGGCTACCCCGGTAAAGCGAAGCATCGATCCCTGACCATGTCTCGCCGGGGGAGTCGACGACTTTTCCGGATGTTCTAATCGGCCATTTCCCGGTGCGGCGGTGGTGCTTGTCGGCCCACAGCAGGATCTGCCTGACGATAAGACGCGGGAGATCCTTTCTGTTCCGCACGCCGCGATGCTCCGCGAGAATCTTGGCGAGGGACGAGCCACCGGGAAGACCACGGTTACCCCGGTAAAGCGAATGGTCGATCCCCACCCACGTCTCGCCGGGAGTGTCAAAGACATTTTCAGAATCCTGATTCGGCCACCTCCCGGTGCGCCGGTGGTGCTTGTCGGCCCACTGCAGGATCTGCGTGACTGTGAGATCAGGGAGGTCCATCCTGTTTCGCACGCCCCGATGCTCCGCCAGAATCTTGGCAAGGGACAAGCCACCGGGAAGACCGCGGTTACCCTTGCTAAGCGAAGCTGATATCCCAAACCACGTTTCACCAGCGGCGCCGACGACTTTCCCGGATGTCCGAATCGGCCATTCGCCTGTGCGTTTATGGTGCTTGTCGCCCCACAGCAGGATCTGCGTCACGGTGAGACGCGGGAGATCCATATGGTTTCGCACGCCGCAATACTCCGCGAGAAGCTTGGCGAGGGACGAGCCGCCGGGGAGACCACGGGTGCCCTTGTTAAGCGAAGTTGATATCCCCGACCACGTCTCGCCGGGAGAATCGGCAATATTGCCAGATGTCACTCTTGGCCATTTCCCGGTGCGCCGGTGGTGCTTGTCGGCCCACTGCAGGATCTGCCTGACGGTAAGACGCGGGAGATCCTGCTTGTTTCGCACGCCGCGATGCTCCGCGAGAATCTTGGCGAGGGACGAGCCACCGGGAAGAC
>CAZVVD010000175.1:0-4844 GCA_964630555.1 uncultured Verrucomicrobiota bacterium
CACAGGTGCGGCGCAAGCCAGGGCCGTGGCCGAGAGCGCGTCGTCGGCCAACCCGTGCGCCAGCTTGGCCATGACGTTGGCAGTGCAGGGGGCGATCGCCAGAACATCGGCCCGGTCAGCCAGGGCAATGTGGGTCGGCCGCCACGCCTCGGTCTCCGCGAACATGTCCAGCACCACCGGACGCCGGGTCAGGGTCTTGAAAGTCAACTCACCCACGAACCGGGTGGCCGCCGCGGTCATGATCACGGAGACATCCCATCTCTTCTTCACCATCCGGCGGACGAGCTCGGCCGCCTTGTACGCCGCGATGGACCCGGTTACGCCGAGCACAATGTGCGGGTGGGATTTCATGATGGCCCCATTCCAATCGGGTTAGGGATTGATTTTCTGCTCCGCCTCGATGATCGCCTTCAGGCGGCGGACGGCGTCTTCCAGCCGGTCATTGACAACCACGTAGCGGTAGCGGTCCCGGCAATCCATCTCCCGCTGGGCCGCCGCCAGGCGGCGTTCCATGCTGGCCGGCTCGTCCTGGCCGCGCCCGGCCAGCCGCCTCCGGAGCTCGTCCAGACTTGGCGGCATGACAAACACATCCACGAAAGACCCGCTGAGTATACCCGCCCCCCCCCGGGCGATCAAGGCCCGAATGCGCTCCACGCCCTGGACATCGATGGCCAGCAGGACATGCCGTCCCGCCCGCAAGGCCGCCTCGATGGGCTGGCGCGGCGTTCCGTACCAGTGCCCATGCACCCGGGCATATTCCAGGAAAAACCCGGCCACGGCCCGGCGCTGGAATTCGGGCTCCGCCACGAAATAATAGCTCCGCCCCTCCCGCTCCCCCTCCCGCGGGGCACGCGTGGTGCAGGAGACCGAGGAGACCATCCCGGGAAAAACCTCCAGGAGTGTTTGGCAAAGAGTGGTCTTCCCCCCCCCGGAGGGCGAGGACAGCGCGATGCACAGCGGCCGAAAAGAATGACGGACGCTGGCACCGCCACCCCCCTCCATCGACGGCTTGCCTTTCGAGGTCCTGCCCATGGCTTCACCCAACGCAATCCTCTGCCATAGCGGTTGCCGCCGCGGCCACGGTCATCAGGCGATGTTCTGGGCTTGCTCGCGGATGCGCTCAAGCTCCGTTTTGAACCGGACGACAGCCGCCGCGATCGGCCCGTCGTTGGCCTTTGCCCCGAGAGTATTGATTTCGCGGAACAACTCCTGGATTAGGAAATCGAGCGTACGCCCGGCCCGGCCTTCGGGCTCGCCGCGGTCAAACTTGCCGGTGGCAATCAGGGTCCGGCACTGCCCCAGATGGCTGCCGAGGCGGGTAAGCTCCTCCCCGACGTCCGCGCGGTCCGCGAACAGCGCCACCTCCTTCAGCAAACGAGGATCCCCGGATTCGAGATCCAATCCGGCCGCAGCGATACGCCGGCGGAGCGCCGCTTGATAGGTCCGCGCCACCTCCGGCGCCCGCCGCGCGATGCGCCCGGCCAAGGCCCGCAGGGTTTTCAGGCGCGCCAGGAGGTCGCGCGCCAGGGCGGCCCCCTCGCGCCCCTGCATGGCGCGCAAGGCCCGCAGGGCGCGCCGCAGCGCCCGGCCGACCAACGCCCTGCAGGTCCGCAGGTTGTGCCCCCCGTCCTCGTAGCGCACCACCCGCGGCAAGCCCAGGAGCGAGCCGGCCGTCAGGTCGTCCCTGAGGCCCAGCCGGCGGGCCATGCGGCGCGCGCCAGCCAAGTAGGCCCGGGCCACAGCCCCGTCCACCACCGCCGCCCGGCGGCGGCCCCCGGCGGAACTCTCGACCTGGATCCGGCAAAGAACATGGCCGCGGGCAACGGCGGCGTGGATCTGGTCCCGCACGTCGGCTTCCAGCATGGCCAGTTCCGGCGGAAGCTCCAGGCGACAATCGAATTGCTTGTGATTGACCGTCTTGAGCTCGACCACCGCCCGCGTTCCGCGCGCCGCGGCCTGGCCCCGCCCGTAGCCGGTCATGCTGTAAATGGCCATGGGTTCCTCTCTGACGCGGCGCCTGGCCCGCAACCGAAATGATTCCACCCTGCCGTCAGCCACCCGCGCGCCCCGTCGCGCGGGGTCATCCCCTGTCCCCTGTCTGAAGCATTTGAAAAAAATTCGCTCGCGGTCATGGGTGGCAGCCCTTCCAGCTTCCAGCCTTTCACCCCTCTACCTCCCCCCCGCCCTCCCGGCTCTCCGCCTTTGCGCCGGTCCGCTTGAACTTCAGGTAGGCGTCGATGAACGGCTGAAGCTCGCCTTCCAGGACCGCCTTGACGTTGCCGACCGCGAGGTCGGTGCGGTGGTCCTTGGCCATGGTGTAGGGCTGGAGCACGTAGGACCGGATTTGCCGGCCCCAGGCGATTTCGCCCTTTTCCCCGTAAAATTTTTCCATCTCGCGCCGCTTCTGGTCCTGGGTCCATTCGTAGATCCGGGCGCGCAGGAGTTTCATGGCGCGCAGGCGATTGGCGTGCTGGGAGCGCTCGGTCTGGCAGGCAACGACGATGCCCGTCGGCAGATGGGTCAGGCGCACGGCGGAATCCGTCTTGTTGACGTGCTGGCCGCCGGCGCCGCCGGAGCGGTAGGTGTCCACCCGCAGGTCCTCGTCCCGGATTGCGACCTCGGCGTCGTCATCCAGTTCGGCCACGACGTCCAGCGAGGCGAACGAGGTATGCCGCCGCTTGTTGGCGTCAAAGGGGCTGATGCGCACCAGGCGGTGCACGCCCCGCTCGGCCGAGAGGTAGCCGTAGGCGAACTCGCCGGCGACGGCAAAGGTCGCGCTCTTGAGGCCGGCCTCTTCGCCCGGCATGAGGTCCAGCAGGGCAACGCTGAACCCGCGGCTTTCGCAATAGCGGCCGTACATCCGGTAGAGCATCTCGGCCCAGTCGCAGGCCTCGGTGCCACCGGCCCCGGCGTGGAGCGACAGGTAGGCGTTGTGCCGGTCGAGGGGGCCGTCGAAGAACGACTCGATCTCCAGTTTCTGAAAGGCCCGCTCTAAACGGTCCAGGTCCTGACCCACCAGGTCCAGCGCCGCCTGGCGCTGGGCGGGATCCGCCTCGGAGGCCGCCAGTTCCAACAGGGTCCGGTTGTCGGCCAAGCCCGCTTGCAGGACCCGGAACGGGTCCAGGACCCCGCGGCAGGCATTGGCGCGTTCAATGGTCTCCCGGGCCGCGGACGGGCTGGACCAGAAATCGGCGGCTGCCATGCGGACGTCCAGACCGGCCAAGACTGTTTCGCGGCCGGCAACGTCAAAGATACACCCGCATCTCGGCGAGTTTAGCTTCCAAGTCCTTGAGCCGCGCGTTGAGATCGTCGAACATGTCAGGATCGTTGCCTGGACAACGGTCAGAAAAAAATCAGGCCGGATTTTGACCGGACCGTGATCCACCCGCCTGGGCGGCGGCCGGCTTGGCCTGGGCCTGATCCTTGGCCGCCGGTTTCTTTTTCTTATCGACCGGCTTGATATTGACCCACTCGAGCAGGGCGAGCGGGGCGCCGTCGCGGCGCCAGCGGGCCAGCTTGATCACCCGGGTATAGCCGCCGGAACGGTCCTGGCATTGGGGCGCAATCTCGGCGAACAGGGTCTTGACCCGGTCCTCCCGGCGCAACACGGACACCGCCCGCCGCCGCGCCGCCACGTTGCCGCGCTTGGCTAGCGTGACCATTTTCTCCGCCAGCCGTCCCGCCGTCCGGGCCTTCAATACCGTGGTTTCAATCCGCTTTTCGTGGATCAGCGCGCAAACGAGACTGGCCAGCATCGCCTGGCGGTGCGCCGACGACCGGCCGAACGTGGTGGCTATCCTTCTGTGCCGCATGAGCGTATCCTTACGCGGCCCCCAGGCCGCACCCCGTCCGCCGCCGCGGCCGGGCAGGCTATTTGAGCATTCCTCCCGGCTGTTTCCGGGGCGCGCCGGGCGCCGCCTCGCCGGGTTGATGAACGAGCGATCTTACACGCCGCCAGGCGCCGCGTCGCCAAGGCCGGCCTTGCAAGCCCCGGGCTAGCCCGCGGCCACGCCATCCGCCGCCGGCGGCTGCACCAGTTCGGGTTCCAGCTGCATGCCCAGTGACAGCCCCAGCTCTTTGAGCTTCTCCTGGATTTCCTGCAGCGACTTGCGCCCGAAATTGCGGTACTTGAGCATCTCCGCCTCCGTCTTCTGGGCCAGCGCCCCCACGGTCAGAATATTGGCGTTGTTCAGGCAGTTGGCGGCGCGGACGCTGAGCTCGATCTCGTTGACGCTCATGTTCAGGACACGGCGCAGGCGGTCGCGTTCCTCATCGACCTTCTTCTCCGACTCCTCGAACTCCAAGACTTCCTCGCTGTAATCCACGAACACGTCCAAGTGGTGGCGCAGCACGGCGGCGGCGGTCTTCAGCGACTCATCCGGCGAGACGCGGCCGTCGGTCCAGATGTCGAGAATCAGCTTCTCGTAATCCGTGCGTTGGCCCACGCGGGTGTTCTCCACCAGGAAGTTCACGCGCGCCACCGGCGAGAAGATGCTGTCGATCGGGATACGCCCGATCTCCTGCTCGTCGCCCTTATTTCCCTCAGCCGGGCAGAAGCCGCGGCCGGTCCGGATCTCCGCCTCCAGCGCCAGCACGCCGTCCGCGTCGAGCGTGGCGATATGCTGGGTCGGATTGAGCACCTCGACCGCGTTGTCCTCCGCGAAATCCGCAGCGGTGACCACGCAGGGCCCCTTGCGGTTCAGCTTCAGCCAGAGGGGGTTGCGGCTGTAGCTTTTGAGCAGCACGCGCTTCAGGTTGAGGATGATATCGGTGACATCTTCGCTCACGCCGGGCAGCGAGCTGAACTCGTGGCTGGCGCCATTGATCCTGACGGAAGTAATCGC
>CAZVVD010000176.1:0-4689 GCA_964630555.1 uncultured Verrucomicrobiota bacterium
GGCCGTAGGAGGGCTTGAGCCCGACGCAGCCGCAGAAGGCGGCCGGCAGGCGAACGGATCCGCCCGTGTCGGTGCCCAGCGCGGCCAGGGCCTCGTCGGCGGCGACCACGGCGGCGGACCCGCCGCTCGATCCGCCGGGCACCCGGGCGGGATCCCAGGGGTTGCGGGTCGGCCCGAAGGCCGAGTGCTCGGTCGTGGACCCCATGGCAAACTCGTCCATGTTGGTGCGCCCGAGGAACACGGCGCCGGCGGCGCGCAGACGGGCGATCGCCGTGGCGTCGTAGGGCGCGCCGTAACCTTCCAGGATCCGGGATCCGCAGGTGCAGGACTGCCCGGCGACATGGATGACGTCTTTGACCGCCAGGGGCACCCCGAGCAGAGGCGCCGTTTCGCCGGCGCGGAGGCGGGCGTCGGCTGCGTCCGCCAGACGCAGGGCCTGTTCTTCGTCCACCTGCAGGTAAGCCCCGAGGCGGGCATCCTGCCCGCGGATGATCCGGAGCATGTGCTCGACCAGCTGTCGGGAGGTGAACCGTCGCTCCGCGAGCGCGCCACGGGCCGCCTCAAGGGTGTATTGATTCCAATCCGGCATGGCCGCACTCGTGTTTGCGCCCTGGTGTCCCGGGGGTGGCAGCGGCGCCCCGCCCCGGCCGATCCGCCTGCCGCGGCCGGAAGCCCTTCCCGGATGGCCGCCGGACGGTGCGTCCCGCCTCACACGATTTTCGGCGTCAGGAACTGTTCGCCATCCTGCGCCGGCGCGTTGGCCAGGACCGCGTCCCGCTCGAGACCGGGCCGGATCTCGTCCCGGCGGAAGACATTGTGCAACGGGACGGCGTGCGCCGTGGGCTCGATACCGGCTACGTCAATCCCCTGGATCTCCTTGACATAGGCCACGATTTTTTCCATCTGCGCCTGGAACGCGCGGCGCTCGTCGTCCGAGAGGTCCAATTGGGCCAGTCGGGCGACATAGGCCACGTCAATCGTTTCCGCAGTCCGCGGCTTGGCGCCGGACATGGTTTGCCTCCGTCAGCAGCAGGGTTTCAACGGCCGGTGCGAAAACTCTAGCACGAAGCACGCGCCGCGTCTACTGCCAATCCCGACCCTGCCAATCCAGACCCCCACCCCTCCGTTCGCCACCGTTGACACACACCCTGGTATGGATAGAAGGGTCCAGTGACTCATTACCGGGCCGCCCCGTCGTCGCGGCCGGAGTTTTTTTCATGAACCGCATCCGATTGTTCATCGCCGGGGTCTTGCTGCTGGCCGTTGCACACAGGGCGGCGGGCGCCTGGCTCCCGGCCGGCACCAATGCGTTCACCCTGCCCGCCGGTGAACGGCTGCCGGCCGGCCTCAGCCTGATGGCCAATGAGATCATCTTGGACGGGGATGTCTCCGACGACGTCTTCCTGCTGGCGGCCCCGGAATCCTTGTGGCGTCAGGAGGTCCGGCAGGGATCCATCACCCTTGCCGGTGTCTTCCATAACGACGTCTGGGCGCTGGGCAAACGCATTCTCCTGACCGGGGTCGTCCAGGATCATGCCCGCTTTGCGGGGCAAACCCTGGTAATCAACGGTTCCATCGGCAACGCCGCAGTTTTCCTGGGGAACGCCGTGCACCTGGGACGTTCCGCCGACATCGCTGGCAACGCCTGGCTGACGGGCGATGACCTGATTGTCGAGGGGCAGATCGAGGGCGACCTGACGCTGATCGGCAAGACGGTCACTCTCGCCGGGACCGTGGGGCAGGACGTCACGGTCTATGCCCAGGATTTCGTGGCCCTGCCCGGAACCGAGGTCATGGGCAACCTGGTCTACAGTTGTCCCCGCGAATTCGTGCCTGATCACGGGGTGCGCGTCCATGGCGACGTGATCCGCAAGCCGCTGCCCGAGCACCGCCCGGGAGTCTCCATGGAGTCCCTGGCCTTCCAGGCCTGGCTGCTGCTGGGCGCCCTGCTTTCGGCGGCGGTATTCATGGCCCTCTTCCCGGGCGCTGCGGTCCGGTCCGTCCATTGCCTGCGGAACAGCCTATGGCGTTGCCTGGCCGTCGGCGGGATGATCCTGTTCTTGTCGCCCCTCCTTCTGGCCGTCGCCCTGCTGTCGCTGGTCGGCATTCCCCTGGGCTTGACCTGTGCGTCCGGCCTGGCCATCCTGGCGTACCTGGCCAAAATCCCGGTGGCCATCGCACTGGGGCTCTGGCTCCTGCGCCGACCCGATCCGCGTTCCCTGGCGCAGACGATGCTCCCGCTGTGCGCCGGGCTGCTGCTGGTCTATGCCTCCGTGCAGGGGGAATTCTTGGGGCGCTTGGCCTGGTTTCTTCTGACCTCGGCGGGGCTGGGCAGCCTGGTCCTGGCCATGCTGACCGGGCCGGCGGCGCGCCCGCCCCCACACCCGGAACCGGGCGCTGCCGCGCCCGCCCCCTTGCCCCCGCCCTGATCCCCGGGACCTTTCCCCCGCAACCCCGCGCGGCGTGGATCAACCCGGATTCAGCGGTTGGTAACCACTCGGGTTGTCATCCTGGGCACAGCGAAGGATCTCATCACAGACGCTGGCGACAACGGCATGGGTTCAACGGCTTCGATTGGAGGGAGCCGTCCGGGTAAGCCCAAGGCGCACCGCCCGCCGCGTAGGCCGCAGTTTTCCGGAATCACGGGCCGGCGGACGGCGAGATGTCGCGGGTGATCAGGGTGAGGCGCGAGGACGGACGCAGGGTCGAGACGATCTCCCAGCGGGTGCAGTCGGCGGCGTCTTCGGAGCTCGCCAGGCTGAGCGTGGAGAGCGAAACACCGGAACCCGCCGGTACGCCCGCCAGGATTTGATCCGGGTCCGTCGCCAGGCGGACTTCGGTGTGGACCCGCTCGGCCTCCACGCGCAGATCGGCCGCGGCCCGGGCGGCCTGTTCCGCAGACAGCGTGACCAGCTGGGTTTCCAGGACAACCCCCGCCGTCACAGTCAGGACGGCCAGGGCCACCAAGGCCTCGATCAGGGTGAATCCGCCGTTCATCACAAGTCCGAACTGGAAAGGTCCGCGCTATCCTTCTCGCCGCCCTCCAGGCCGTCGGCCCCGTAGGAAAGGATCTCGTAGGGCTCGCCGCGGCGGCCCGGGAGGAGAAAAAGATAATCCCGGTTCCACGGGTCCTTGGGCAGCTTGCGGCTATTAAGGTAACCCTCGTCCGGATACCGTTCGGGTACGGGCGCGAGCACCGGCTTGAGACACAGGGCCTCCAGGCCCTGCTCCTGGGTCGGGTATCCGCCCTGCTCCATCTTGTAAAGCTGCAACGCCTGCTTGAAGGTCTTGATCTGAAGCTGGGCCGCCGACACCTTGGCCTCGCCGGGATGACGCAGCACAGCCAGTCCGACCAGCCCGCCCATGATCGCCATGATGGCGATCACCACCAGGATCTCGATGAGGGTGAACCCGCGGGTGTGAACTTTCATGGGCTGCCTCGTGGTTGCGCCGCGCGCCGGTTGGATTGCCCGGCCATTGCTAGTGAATAGCCGTGGGCCGGGGTTGTCAACTCCATTCCGCCGGTCAGGGGGACGCCGACCCGCCCGCTCGCCGGTCGCGGACGACCCTGGCGGGAACGCCGACGGCCACGGCATACTCGGGGATGGATTGGGTGACCACGGCGCCGGCGCCGACGATGCTGTTGCGCCCGATGACGACACCGTCCAGCACCTTCACCCCGGCGCCGAACCAGCATTTCTCGCCCACAGCGATCCCCGCGGAGCGCGAGCCCTGCTGGGTCACCGAGGCGTCCACATCCACGGGGTTATGGTCGCCGCCGATGAAATAACAGTAGGCGGCCACAAGGGTGTCGTCGCCCAGCACCACGCGGCTGCCGGAGAAGACCTCGGAGTTGAACCCGATGTTGACGTTCTCGCCTAGGACGATGTCGCCGTTCTTGCAGCTCAGGATCGAGTTGCGCCCCAGGAACACCCCGTTCCCGATCCGGATGCCGGCGTTGTCCCGGCCCTTGGCGTCGAGCAGGCAGTTGTCGTCAATGATGACCCCGTCGCCGATCTCAATCTTGTGCGGATGCCGGAGCACGATGTTGGCGCCGAACGCGACGCCGCGTCCGCATTTCTTGAGCAGCCGCGGGTAGAGCGCCGCGCGCAGGCCCAGCCCCAGCAGCCCGGGAACTCGGGAACAAAGCAGGACCACCAGCTCATATTTCACCAGCGCCCAAAGCCCTCGCCGGCCGACGATCAGGTCGCTGTAGCGCGCCAGGCTCGACCGCCGGCTGTCGGCCATTTCGCGCTGGATGATGACGCTTTCGGTTTTCATGGCATTCCGCAGCAAGGCCCGCCCCCCCATGTACCTGCGGATTAGTCTACCGCCGCCCGGCTGCCTGTCGAGCCGGAATTCCCCGACCGACGGCTCTGGATCAGCCACGCCAGCGCCGGCAGGGGCAGCGTCAGCGCGGCCTCCCAAGCCAGGACGCGCAGGTTGTGCCATGACGCCAGCGAAGCCCAACCCGACTTGGCCGGCGCCGGAAACAGGGACACGGACGCGTGCCAGATGCGGTCCGACCACGGCCAGCCGATCGTCAGCCCGGCCGGCGGCGAATAGTCCGCCGTCAGCCAGTCAAGCAGCAGGTGGCTTCCCAGCAGGGCCAGCAGGAAGGGAAAGGACCAGCCCGGCTTCGTCCGGCGGCGGCCGCGCGCGAGCAGCCACAGCGCCAGCGCCAGGGCC
>CAZVVD010000177.1:0-4616 GCA_964630555.1 uncultured Verrucomicrobiota bacterium
ACATGACACTCTCTTGGTGTCGCCGGAAACGATCCTGAAACTTCACGCGCTAACGCGCCCGGAGATTTGGGACAGCGGACAATTCAAGAGAGAAGACGGCGAGATCATTGAGAAACATCCGGATGGTCGTGTCACCATCCGGTTCCGCCCGCTTTCGGCCAGGGAAACTCCGGAAGCCATGACCCGACTCTGCGATTTTACAGACCGCGCGATTCGCGAGAAACAAATTCCGCCGCTGGTGGTGTGGGCGGCGCAAAATCTTGATTTCCTCTGCATCCATCCTTTTCGCGATGGCAATGGTCGCGTCTCCCGCCTCATCCTCCTGCTGTCTCTCTACCGGCTGGGTTTTCACGCCGGCCGTTATGTCAGCTTGGAGCGCCTCATCGAGCAAAGCAAAGACCGTTACTACGAAACCCTGCAGGCCAGTTCACAAGGATGGCACGATGGGAAGCACGATGCATGGCCGTACGTCAATTACCTGCTCTTCACCTTGAAGGAGGTCTACCAGGAGTTCGAGCGGCGTTATGATAATACCTCTCTTCCCCTGGGTGAGAAAACTGAAGTCGTCCGGCAGGCTGTGGCCGGTTTCCAAGAGGCATTTCATGTGACAGAATTGCTCAAGAAGTGCCCGGAAGTAAGCTTGGATATGATTCGCAAAGTATTGAAGGATATGGTATTAAGTAAATCCATTGAGTGTCTTGGCCGTGGAAAGAAGGCCAAATGGCGGCGTATTGGGTAATAGGTAATGGTAATAGGTAATTTAATAGGTAATGAGTGCAGACGCCTCACGTAAGGGTCGTAATGAGGGTCGTGAAAGGTGTCCGGCCATGAAGCGCATCGTGGTTGTCGGCAGTTCGAATACCGACATGGTGATCCGGGTCAACCGGATCCCGCGGCCGGGGGAGACTGTCCTGGGCGGCACCTTCGCCATGGCCGCCGGCGGCAAGGGCGCCAACCAGGCGGTGGCCGCCGCGCGGGCCGGCGGGCGCGTGGCCTTCGTCGCCCGGGTCGGCGCCGACCTCTTCGGACGCCAGGCCCTAGACGGCTTCCGGAAGGAGGGGGTTGACGTCGCGGCCGTAACGCGGGACCGCGGGGCGGCGTCCGGGATCGCCCTGATCTTCGTGGACCGCGCCGGCGAAAACAGCATCGGGGTGGCGCCCGGCGCCAACGGGCGCCTCTCGCCGGCCGACGTCCGCCGCGCAGCGCCGATCATCCGTGCGGCGGGGATGATCCTGGTCCAGCTTGAAATCCCCCTGGCGACGGTCCAAGCGGCCGTTACCCTCGCCGCCCGGCGGGGCGTGCCGGTGATCCTTAATCCGGCCCCCGCGCGCCGGCTGCCGGCCGGGCTCCTGCGGCAGGTCAGCGTGCTCACGCCCAACGAAACCGAGGCCGAAATCCTGACGGGCCTGGCCGTGAACAGCGGAACCGCGGCCGTCCGGGCCGCCCGCAGCCTGCTGGCCCTGGGCGTCAAGAACGTGGTCATGACCCTTGGCGCGCGGGGCGCCCTGCTCGCCAACGCGCAAGGAACCCGCCTCGTGCCCGGCTTCAAGGCGCGGCCGGTGGACACCACGGCCGCCGGCGATGTGTTCAACGGCGCGCTGGCGGTGGCCTTGACGGAAGGCCGGCCCCTGGAGGAAGCCGTCCGCTTCGCCAACGCCGCGGCCGCCATTTCGGTCACGCGCGCCGGCGCCCAGCCCTCGGCGCCTACCCGCCGTGAAATCGAGCGCCTGGTCCGCCCCTGACGCGGGCCCGACCCGCAACCCAGCCATACTCCCATGCCTCAAGCGCTCAGCACCGGGATCCGCTCCGCTCCGACCGAGCAGGAAAAACTGAAGGCCATCCCCTGGGGCCTGGCGGCCGGCGTTCTGAACACCATTTTTGCCTTGTGGACCTTCGGTGGCTCGGTGTTCTTGCTGTTCCTGAACGCGCTGGGGTTGCCCAAGGGGCAGATCGGGACGCTCCTGTCGCTCTTTCCCTTCTGCGGCCTGCTGGCCCTGGGCTTCGCCCCCGTCGCCGCGCGGCTGGGGCGCAAGCGGGTCTTCCTGGCCTGCTATGGGAGCCGGAAGTTTGTCATCGCCGCCCTGGTCCTGCTGCCGTGGGTGTTGTCCGCCGCGGGACGCGCCGCGGGCCTGGCCTTTCTTTTCGGGGTCGTCATCGTCTTCGCCGTACTCCGGGTGCTGGCGGAAACCGCCTACTATCCCTGGATGCAGGAGTTCGTGCCCAACCGGCTGCGCGGCAAGCTGGCGTCGCTTTCCATCGTCCTGAGCATGCTGGCCTCGTCCCTGGCGCTGCTGGCGGCGGGCTGGATCATCGGAGCCGGGACCGACTTGAAGCGCTTCCTGTTCCTGCTGGCGGCCGGGTCGGTCCTGGGCCTGCTCGGGGTGGTATTGATGATCAAAGTGCCGGGCGGGCACCCGATCCGGGCGGAGTCGGATTCCGGTTCCCACCTGGCCAATCTGGCCGAGTCCCTCCGGGACCGGAGCTTCCTGGCATACCTGGGGGGCATGGGCGGGGTGACGCTAGGGACCATGCTCCTGGTTTCGTTCCTGCCGCTTTACCTCAAGGAGGAACTCGGCCTGGCCTCCGGGACCGTGGTGCGCCTGGACGCCGTGGTCATGGTCGGCGGCGCGCTGTCGAGCCTGGCGTGGGGTTGGCTGGCCGATCGCGTCGGCAGCCGGCCGGTCCTGATGCCGGCCCTGGCCCTGGGGCTGGCGATCCCGGCCGGCTGGCTGGTTTTGCCCCGGGGCGCGCCGCACCCGGTGGCTTGGAGCGCCGGGCTGTTCCTGCTCTACGGGATTGCGTCCAATGGGGTGGCCATTGGCAGCCTGCGCCTGCTGTTGAACGGGGTCATCCCCCCCCCAAAGAGCACGGCCTATACCGCGATCTACTATGCCTGGATGGGGCTTGCCGGGGGCCTGGCGCCCCTGGCGGCCGGCGGCCTGCTCACGGCCTGCGCCGGCTGGCAGGCGCGCCTCGGCCCGTTCACGGCCGACGGCTATCGTCTCCTGTTCCTGCTGGCCCTCGTCCTGCAGGCGCTGGGCGCCTGGCGGTATTACCAGGTCAAGCCGGATGACGTGTACACCACCCGGTCGGTCTTGTCGCGGGCGATCGCCCGCCTGTACGCGTGGCGCGCGGCCGGACTGTTCCGGGATTGACAGGACCGGCGCGGAAATCCAGGCCGCGGCCATTCCACCATGGTTGGCGAGCGCATTCGGCCCTTGTTTTACCGCCCGGGTTTGGATACCTTGTGGCTGAAAAAACCATGTTGCCCGAGCGCGGAGCGTCGCCGCCCGGACGTTGAGGAGGGGGACAGGCATGTATGCATTTGGCCGGCTGGAGATCAAGGCCTTGGAGAAGGTCATCCTGTCGAAACAACTCTTCCGCTACCGCGGGGGCGAGGGAGGGGAGTGCGACCATTTCGAGCGCGAGCTGTGCCGGAAACTGGGCGCCCGCCACGCGATCCTGGTCAGCGGCGGCACCGGCGCGTTGATCTGCGGGCTGGTGGGCATCGACATCGGACCGGGCGACGAGGTCATCGTGCCGGCCTACACCTTCATGGCCTCGCCCCTCTCGGTCGTGGCCGTCGGCGCGGTGCCGGTGATCGCCGAGGTGGACGAGTCCCTGGCGCTCGACCCGGCCGACGTCGCGAAGAAGATCACCCGGCGCACCAAGGCCATCATGCCGGTGCACATGAGCGGCTTGCCGGCGGATATGGACGCCCTGAAGGCCATCGCCCGCAAGCACAACCTCAAGATCATTGAGGACGCCTGCCAGGCGGTGGGCGGCTCCTACAAGGGCCGGCGCCTGGCGGCAATCGGCGATGTCGGCGCCTTTTCCTTCAACCAGTTCAAGATCATCGGCTGCGGCGAGGGCGGCGCCGTAATCACCTCCCGCCGCGGCGTCTTCGAGAAGGCCCTGATCCACCACGACGGCGGCTGCTTCTCCCGGGACCACGTCCTGGACACGCCGATTTTCTGCGGTTGGTCCTTCCGGGTTTCCGAGCTGCAGGGCGCCTTCATGCGGGTGCAGTTGCGCCGGCTGGACGGCATCCTCGCCCGGCTGCGGGCCCGCAAGCGGGCGATGGTCGCCGAGCTGGCGGGCAGCCGCCGCTACGCCATGAGCCCGGTCAACTGCGCGCGGGGGGATTGCGGCATCCTGACGGCGGTCCGGTTCGAGTCCGAGGCCCTGATGCGCGCGGCGCAGAAGGCCCTCAAGGACGGCGGGGTCTCGTCGGGCTCCCCGATCGACAGCGGCATCCACGTCTATTCCCGCTGGTCGCCGATCCTGGAGCAGCGCGCCGCCAGCCACCCCGGCCGCGATGCCTTCAAGCTGGCCAGGTCGCGCACCCGCTACGGCCAGGACATGTGCCCGCGCACCACGGCCATCCTGTCTTCGACCCTGGCGCTCGCGACCGATTTCGGGGCCTCGGTGGCGGCCAACCGCTGCCGCGCGGCCCTGGCCCGGAAGATCATCGAAAGCCTGTAGCCGGCAGGGGGAGAACAGGGGTCAGGGTTCGGGGTTCAGGGTTCGGGGTTCAGGGTTCAGGGTTCAGGGTTCAGGATTCAGGGTTCAGGGTTCAGGGTTCAGGGTTCAGGGTTCAGGGTTCAGGGTTCAGG
>CAZVVD010000178.1:0-4335 GCA_964630555.1 uncultured Verrucomicrobiota bacterium
CCTGGCCAAGGGCAAACCCGGCTACGCCGACCGCCTGCGGATGACGCCGGCCCAAGGGGTGGAACTGATCCGCCAGGCCGGGGGCCTGGCCGTGCTGGCGCATCCCTTCACCCTGCACCTGGGCCAGCAGGCCCTGGACAAGCTCGTGGGCGAGCTTGTCCAAGCCGGGCTTCAGGGCCTCGAGATCCATTATCCCCAGCAGAACCCCAAGTTGCGAAAACAGTATTTGGCCCTGGCCAAACAATACAACCTGGTGGCCACCGGCGGCACCGATTTCCACGGCGCCCCCATGCCCGATATCAAGCTTGGCGCCGGCTTCGGCGACTTGAACGTGCCCGACACGGTGCTGGAAGAACTGGATAAACGCAGAAGTGCCCAAGGATAAAATACCAAAGCCGGATTCCAAGAAAAGGGACACGCTTCATAAGGTTGACCTCGGATTCCTGATATCCCCGATGTTGGATGCGTCCTTGATTCTGAAACCAATCGGATGATCCATGGGGGGGGCTCCGATCCGTGCGATTCGTGTCATCCGTGGTTGTCACTTCCGCCTTTCATGAATGAAATGTCCCGCCCGTCCGGCCTCTATGTCCACATCCCGTTCTGCGACGGCAAGTGCGGGTACTGCGCGTTTTATTCGGTGCCCTACGAAGCCGCCCTGGCCGACCGCCTGCTGGCGGCGCTGGAAATGGAGTTGCGTCTTGCCGCCGACGCCGGGATCGCGCCCGCCGCGGAGACGGTCTACGTCGGCGGCGGAACGCCCTCGATACTCTCGCCGGCCCAACTCGAACGCCTGGGCGGCATGCTCCGGCCGTTCGTGCTTCCGGAGGAGTGTTCCGCGCAACGGGACGGGAACCGGCATGTCCCCAGGCCGGTCCAATCAATGACCCGCGTGCCGGGGATCGCCGCAACGGCTTTGCCGGGTGCGGGGTCGCCCCAGCCGCGGCAGCGTCGCTCGGAACGCTCGCCGCTCGACGGGATCGATGCCGGCGCCGCGCCGCGGGAATGGAGCGTGGAGATCAATCCGGGCTCAATGTCCGGGGAGAAGCTGGCGGTCTTGGTCCGGGCCGGAGTGAACCGGCTCAGCCTGGGCGCGCAGTCCTTCGACGACCGCGTCCTGAAGGCGCTCGGCCGGCGCCATTCGGCGGAGGAGATCGTCCGCGCCGTGGCGCTCATCCGCGAGGCGGGCGTGGAGAATTTCGGGCTCGACCTGATGGCCGGAATTCCGGGCTTCGAGGCCGCCGTCTGGCGACACACGTTGGACCAAACCGTGGCGCAGGACCCGCGCCATGTTTCGGTCTATGCCCTGAGCGACGAGGAAGGCACACGCCTCAACGACGCCATCCGCCGCGGCGAAAGCAAGCTCCTGTCGGATGACGAACAATTGGCGTCCCTGTCAACAGCCGAAGCCGTGCTGGCGGCGGCGGGCTATGCTCGTTACGAGATATCCAATTATGCCAAGCCGGGGTTCGAGTGCCGCCACCATTGCGCCTGCTGGCGCGGCGGGGCATACCTGGGGATCGGACCGGCTGCGGCGTCGCACGTCGGCTGGCGGCGCTGGACGAACTTGCCGGACTTGGCGGGCTACCTGGCAGCGCTCGAGCGGGGGCGGCTCCCGCCCCGGGATCAGGATCCCCTGACCCCGGCGCTCAAGGCCATGGAGCGCGTTATCTTTGGACTGCGCCTGGCGGAGGGTATCGACGCCACCATCGCCGCCGGCTGCCTGCCCGCCCTGCGGCGTCTCAAGAACGCCGGCCTCGTGGATCATCGCGGGCGCCGTTGGCGTCTGACCGCGCGGGGCCGGAACCTGGCCGACGCCGTGGCCGTGGAATTGATTCCCGGGACGAACCCGGAAAAATAAGGCAACGCCACCCCGGCGATAGTCCGAATTCTTTCCTTGGGGCCGGCGTGCCCTCACGCCGTCACGGGACGAGGGCGTCCCCGTCTCCAACCTGCCACACTCCGGGGGGCTATATGTCCACCTCTTTTCCCAGCCGGGAGGAGCGGTAGACGGCATCCAGCAGCTTCATCACGGTGACGCCTTCCTCGGCCGTAGCCGCCGGCTGGGCCAGCCCCCGGCAGGCGGCGGCGAACTTGGCGGCCTGGACGTGGAACGGGTTGACCTCCGGGTACTGGGGGGTAATGTTCGCCGGGCGCCCGTGGTGCTCGGTCAGCAGGGTCAGCGGCTTGCCATCCAGCAGCTTCAAGCCGCCCTTGTCGCCCAGAATCTCGATAAAACCGCGATCCTCGGCGTTGGCGGCCCAGCAGATGTTGAAGTCCAGCGTGGCGGCGCCGCCGAAGCGCACGAACCCGACGGCATAGTCTTCCACATCGCAGACGCCGTCGTATTTCGGCGGACCGGCCCACATGCTGACGTAGCGGTAACGGCGCATGGGCGAGCCGAACTTGGCGTAGGTCTGGGCGCTGACCCGCGTGGGGTTCCAAAGCCCGCTGACGAACATGGCGGCGTCGAACCAGTGCACCCCCAGGTCGATTAGCGGACCGCCGCCGGAGAGGGCCTGGGTGGTGAACCAGCCGCCCAGCCCGGGAATACCGCGCCGGCGAATCAACATGGCATGGATATGATAGATTTTTCCCAGCAGGCCCCGGGCGACATAATCGCGGGCCAACTGGACCTCCGCCCGCTGGCGGTTGACCATGCCGATCTGGATGACCTTGCGCGCCCGGCGCCCGGCGGCGGCAATTGCGGCGGCTTCGCCGGCATTCATAGCCATGGGCTTTTCGAGGAGGATGTGCTTGCCGGCCCGGAGCGCCGCGACCGCCACCTCGCGGTGCCGGGCGTTGCCGACGCAGACGCTGACGGCGGCCACATCCGTGCGCAGCAGCTTGCGGTAATCCGTGAAGAGCTGGGTGACATTCAGGCGCCGGCCCTCGGCCGCCAGGCGATCCGGGTTCACGTCGCACAATGCCGCCAGCTCGGCGGCCGCGCAAGCGCGGGTGGCGTCCGCATGCACCGCGCCGATGGCGCCCGTCCCGATGATGCCGACCTTGAGTTTAGCCATGACGACGTCCTTTCCTGGGAATGCGGTTGATTATCTTGCCCACACGCGGATCCTGCCGAAAATACAAGCCCCTCATGCCAGGCGCGCCCGCAGGAAGGCCATGGCCTGGGCGATGTCGGCCTGCGGATCCAGGCCCACCTCGCGCTCGATGGTCAGGTAGCCGTCGTAGCCCGCCTGCCGCAGCGCCGACAAGTAGCGGTCGAAAGGCACCTGCCCCCGGCCGAGCGGCACTTCGGCAATGTAATCGCCGGCCTGAAAACCCGGGACGGGCTCGACAAAGGCCCCATAGAGCGCTTCGGCGTCCACGGGCTTGAGGCTGATCCCGTCCTTGGCGTGGGTGTGGACAATGAAAGGGGCGAGGGCCGCGACGGCCGCGGGGATATTCTCGCGGCAGACCATGACCAGATTGGCGGGATCGAAATTCACGCCCAGGCCGGGCCCGGCGGCGACGTCGTCCAGGAATGCCCGCAGCACCGCGGCCGGCTCCGGACCGGTCTCGATCGCGAACACCGCGCCGGCGTCGGTGGCGGCGCGCCCCAGCCGCGCGCAGGCCCGGGCCATGACGGCGTAACGGGGGTGGCGGGCGCTGGACGGGATGACCCCGATGTGGGTCGTGGCCACCCGGCCACCGAGTTCGACGGCCAGGTCCAGGACCTTGCGGGAATCCTCGATCCGCTTGGGGTTGTCGGCTTCCACCTGGAAGCCGTGTCCGCCGAAATCGGCGCAGAGGGCGGCGATTTCCAGGCCCAGGTCCGCGAGGCGGTGGCGCAGCGCGGCGCGGGCGGCCCCTTTAAGGGCGTCGGGATGGGTCTCGCCGGAGGTGGCGTAGATCTGGACGCCGTCGGCCTTGAGCGCCGCCGCCGCCCGCAGGCCGCCGTCGAGTCCCAGGCGAAACGATTCGACCATCACGCCGATTTTCATGCCGTCCCTCCGCCGGCAGGGGCCGGGCGCCGTCCCGGCTCAGCGCGGCCGCGCCGCCGGACGCTCCTGCTTCTCCTGCTTGACGTTGATTCCCAGCTTGACGATCCCGATGCGCTTGGCGGCGTCCAGCACCACCACGACGTGCTGGAAGGACACGTCCTTGTCGGCTTCGATCACCAGCGGCTGCTCCTTGGGGTCGCCGCACAACCCCCGCAGGCGTTCCTCGAACGCCTCGGCCTTGATCGGCTTGCCGTCCAGGAAAATCACCCCCTGCCTGTCCAATTGCACCGCGAGAGGGTCCGCGCGGGGCGGGGGGGTGTCGGTGGTTTTGGCCCGGGGCAGGTTGATCTTGATCTGGGACTTGATCAGGAAGGGGGTCATGACCATGAAA
>CAZVVD010000179.1:0-4159 GCA_964630555.1 uncultured Verrucomicrobiota bacterium
TTTTTTGCCTTTTCAAGGCAAACTCCCGACGCCGGCGGCGGGCCGATGCGGGACATGCACGGGCCAAAATGATTGACAACCCGGATCGGTCCCGCTATATGTCGCCGGCAGTCGTTTGGAATTCCGTCGCCATGAATCCCGGCCTGTACATCATCGGAACGCCGATCGGTCATCTGGAGGATATCAGCCGCCGGGCGCTGACCGCGCTCCAGGAGGTGGAGTTCATCCTGGCGGAAGACACCCGCCATTCACGACTCCTGCTGGCGCGCTACCAGATCCGGACCCCGCTCGAGAGCTGCCACCGGTTCAACGAGGCGGCGCGGGCCGCGATGACCGTGCGCCGGATAGGGGCCGGGGCCGCCGTCGGGCTGGTGACCAACGCGGGCATGCCGGGTATTTCGGATCCCGGCGCGCGGATCGCGGCCGCCTGCCGGCGCGCCGGCCTGGCCGTTAGCGTCCTCCCCGGGCCTTCGGCCGCGACAGCGGCGGTGGCCCTGAGCGGCTTCGGCGGCGGCGGTTTTGCCTGCGAAGGCTTTTTGCCCCGCAAACCCGGCCCCCGGCGGCGGCGGCTGCTGGAGTTGGCGGGTTGGCCGGCGCCGGTGGCATTGTTTGAGTCGCCGTTTCGCTTCGTGGCCCTGCTGGACGAGCTGGCGGCGATCTGTCCCGACCGGGATCTGTTTGTGGGGCGGGAACTGACCAAGCTGAACGAGGAAACCGCCTGGGGAACCGCTGCCGAACTGCGGAACCGGTTCGCCGGGCGGCCGGTCCGCGGCGAACTCACCGTCGTCCTGTCCCCGGCGGCCGGCCGCGGGCGGTCCCGGGACGACCAGGCCGCCGCCGAACCGGTTCCGCCGGCGCACGCCGAGGAAAGCACGCCATGAACCGTTCCAAGGACAAGCACCCGGCCCGCGAGGAGCCCGAGAAACACCGGCCCAAGGTGGCGGAGGATAGTCCGGCCGGAGTCCAGGCCGAACCGCCGGCCGCCGCGCCGGACCCGGCCGCGGAACTCGCCGCCGTACGGGAACAGCTCTTGCGGCTGCGCGCCGATTTCGACAATTTCCGCAAGCGCACCCTGCGCGACCGGCAGGAGATTTGCGAAACGGCCGCGGCGGACCTGATGCTGGAGATCCTGCCGGTGCTGGATCACTTTCAACTCGGACTCCAGGCCGCCGCCGGGCACGAGGCTGTCCAGGAGGGCTTCCGCCTCGTTTTCGAGCAGTTAATGGCCGGGCTGGCTAAGTTTGGCCTGGAACCTTTCGACGCCGAGAATCAGCCGTTTGACCCCGCCCGCTGCGAGGCCGTCAGCTGCCTGCCGTCGGACCAGGCGCCGGAAGGCAGGGTGCTGGCCCAGACGCGGCGGGGGTATTTCTTGCGGGGCCGCCTGCTGCGTCCGGCCCAGGTGGTGGTCTCGGCCGGCAAGGCTCGAGCCCAGGCGGCTCCCGGCCCGGCGCCCGCGGAAGCGCCGGAAAAGGAGGGCTGAGGCGTGGCCGCCAAGAGCGACTATTACCAGGTCCTCGGCGTCAACCGGAACGCGTCGGAAGACGAGATCAAGAAGGCCTACCGCCGTCTGGCGCTCAAGCACCACCCGGACCGCAACGCCGGGAACCGGGAGGCCGAGGAAAAGTTCAAGGATCTCTCGGAGGCCTACGAGGTCCTCGGCGATTCCCAGAAACGGCAGATCTTCGACCAATTCGGACACGACGGTCTCAAGTCGGCTTTCGGCCCCGGCGGGTTCGATTTCTCGCGCGACTTCACGCACGTGTCCGACCTGCAGGATATGTTCGGCGACCTGTTCGGCGGGGACGCGGGCGGGATTTTCGGCGATTTGTTCGGCAGGCGTCCGGGTCGGCGCGGCGGGTCGGCGCGGACGCCGCGGGGCGCGGACCTGCGTTTCGACCTGGAAATCGAATTCGAGGAGGCGCTGTTCGGCGCCGACCGGGAAATCACCCTGCCCGTGGCGGAGCCGTGCACGGCCTGCGGGGCGTCCGGCTGCGAAGCCGGGCACGCGCGGGAAACCTGCCGGCGCTGCGGCGGCCGCGGCGTGGTCGTGACCTCCGCCGGGTTTTTCCGCGTCCAGCGGGACTGTCCGAGTTGCGGCGGGCGCGGCGAGATCGTGACGCATCCCTGCCCGGAGTGCGGCGGGGAGGGCGCCGTCAAGGTCCGCAAACGCCTGGCTTTAAAAATCCCCGCGGGCGTGGAAACCGGGTCGCGCCTGCGGCTGGCGGGCAAGGGCGAGGGCGGCGGCCGCGGCGGGGAGCCCGGCGATCTGTATGTCGTCCTGCACGTGCGCCCGCATCCCTTGTTCCAACGCCAGGGCAATGACCTGTTCTGCGAGGCCCCCATGCCGCTGGAGGCCGCCGTGCTGGGCGGCGAGATTGAGGTGCCGACCCTGGACGGTTGGGCCAAGATCAAGATCGCCCCCGGCACCGAAAGCGGCAAGCTTTTCCGGTTGAGGGGCAAGGGGGTTCCGGACCCCGGCGGCTATGACCGCGGCGACCTGCACGTGCGCGTGGTGCAGGAAATCCCCAAGAATCTCTCCGGGCACCAGCGCCGCCAGTTCAAGGAATTTTTGGACGCTTGTGATCCGGCCAATTACCCGACGCTGGCGCAGTTCCGCAAGCAGGCCGGGGAATTCCTGGAACGCCGCAAGCCGGGGGGCTGATCAGGTGTGCTAGAGCAGGGGATTTCCTGTAGCCGCGGCGCTCCGCTGCCGTGTCGGAATACCACGGGGCACTTCACCTGATCGGCGTCTTCTCTCGGCTCGTCCATGGGTACGAAGCCAGACGAGAATGGGCATGCTGGTCTTGAGGTTCAGGACCCGCTGCGCCCGGAAGCGACGCGGGTCAGGGCACAAAACCGCCCAGGCCCGGCAGGAAGTTCTGCGCCACCGGCGCCAGCAGGCGCTGGACCGGCTCGGCGG
The DNA here is from genome assembly GCA_964630555.1 of uncultured Verrucomicrobiota bacterium. GTDB lineage: Bacteria > Verrucomicrobiota > Kiritimatiellia > JAAZAB01 > JAAZAB01 > JAHIJO01. The sequence goes on from CAZVVD010000179.1 coordinate 2,921, forward strand.
CGCGCAGGGGCTCCAGGCGGGGATCCTTGCGCGCCGCCTCCTTGAGCGCCTCGCCGCCTAGGGCCACCGCCTGGCGTAGCGACTGCATCGCCGGATCCCCATGGCCCATGACGGTCTGGACGCAGGCCAGTTCGAGCCAGATCCGCGCATCCTTGGGCTCGCGCTTCAGGTATTGCTGAAAGGCGTCGGCCATCAACGGCAGGCTGGGCGGCGGACCCGCCGCGAGTTCCGCCACCTTCAGGCAGACCTGCGGCGGCAGACTGGTGTTGGCGAGCATCTGGCGCGACAGGTCCTGGAAGGGTTGGTCCTTGCCGGTTCGCCGGAACAGGGACGCGAGTTCAAACACCATCTCCAGCGATCCGCTGCCCTTGGACAACTCGGTCTGGAGTTCCATCATCCGGTTGTTCATGGCTTCCATGTCCCGGATTTGGTTGAGGAACCCCTCGATCTTGTCGTTCTTGGGGTCCAGGCTGAAGTTCTTTTCCATCACGCGGAGGGCGTCCTGGAACCGTCCGGTCTGAAGGTAGAGGTCCGCCAGGCGGAAATTGGCCTCGGGGCTGGTGGGAAAGAGATCCACCGCCTGGCGGAAGGCCGATTCGGCCTCATTGAAAAGGCGCCGGTAGGCGTAGAGGCCGGCGATCGCGCAGCGCAGCTTGGAGAACGACTTGCGGGCGACGACGTCTTTCCGGAAGAGCGGATTGGCCATCAGGCGGTTGCCGTACCAGTTCCAGAATTCCATGTCGTGCTTGATGATCTCCGGGTCCAGCTGGGCCAGGGGCTCCGGGTTGATCTTCATGATCAGGCCGTGGGGAGTCAGGTAGGGGTACATCCAGGCGATGACGTAGCTCTCCTCGACGTAGAAGTCATGCTTGGCCTTGTTGGCCTCGAAGATCATCTTGCAGATGATGCCGTTGATCTCCATGACGCCCTGGACGCCCTGGACGCTGACCCGCCCGTTCTTGTCAATAGTCACCGCGGCGCTCTGGGGCACGCGGCCAGTGCGGACGTCGTTGATGTAGGTCTGGAAGGCCTGGTTGGAATCGTCGGCCGAGGGCATCCAGATGCGGTCGCCGTAAAGGTCCCGCATGACGTTCATGTAGGTGTTGTCGGCCAGGGCATTCTGGGTGATCAGGTAGACGTCCGGGCGCACCTTGGCCGAGTAGATCATGTAGGTGGGCACAAAACGTCCCGGGTCCGTGCCCCCGAAGAAAATGGCGTTGGTTGTCATCTCGGGGGGGA
>CAZVVD010000180.1:0-3982 GCA_964630555.1 uncultured Verrucomicrobiota bacterium
TAACCCATCCGGTTATCTGCAAAACTAACGTGGTTAAACCCCGTTTGGCCGCGTTGTACGCGGCCATCACGGCCCTTTGGGTGAATTTTGTGCCGGTTCGGCGCAAAATTCAGGAATAACAAAATCCGGCAACCCAGATTGCCGAAAAAAACAACCGCACCTGCTCAGCGACCCGCTTGCCGGTCCAGCCGTGTCCAATTGTTGGGCGGGCATGTGCCGCATGCGGGGCCGGTCGGACGCGCACCGCGATCAAAAACAAGAAAAGGATTCACCACGGAGGCACGGAGAAGAAGAGATGCCTTGAAATCGTTTTTTCAAAGCAAAAACCGATTTCAAGCCACGTTTATATTGGAACAGGAAGGGAGTCCGCCAAACGCCCCTCCGTCTCCAAAGGGAACCCATGTTGTCAAATTTGGGATGGGCGTTCCGCCAATCCCAAATTTGACAAAGGCTCCTCTTGTTTTCTCCGTGCCTGCGTGGTTGTATTCTTTCTTTCATTGCGGGCAGGGCGCCGCGTTAGCGCAAACAGAGATGCGTCCGGATGAACTCGTAGCTGATCTTCAGGGCCTCGAACGGATCGTTGTTGGCCCAGTTGTTGTCCTGCTCGACGATGAACCACCGGCAGCCCGAATCCTCGGCCGCCCGGACGATCTCCGGCCAGTCCAGGTTGCCGCGGCCGATCTCGGTGATCACGCCCTTGAGCTCCGGGTTCAGGCCGTAATCCTTCAGGTGCAGGAGCGGCAGGCGGGCCTTCAGCTTGCGGCACCAGGCCGCGGGGCACCCGCCGCCGGCCTGGACCCAGTGGGTATCAATCTCGCCCTGCAGGTATTTCGGATCCGCCGCCCCGTAGATCAGGTCGAGCACGGTGGCATCCTCGAACCGGAGAAACTCGATGTGGTGGTTGTGGTAGGTCAGCACCCGGCCGGCTTCCGCAAGGACCTTGCCGGAACGCGACAGGCGGCGCCCCAGGTCCCGGGCCGCCTCCGCGCTGTCGAAGCGGATCCCTGCCGGGTACGGGTAAGCCGTGTAGCGGCAGCGCAGCTTGGCCAGGCGCTCGGCGACCTTTTCTGGCTCGTTAAGAATTTTGTCGCCCGGCTCGTGCGTGGCGCAGCATTCCAAGCCCTCGCCGTCGAGGATGCGCAGGAGCTCGTCCTCGGCGATCGGGCCCATCCCGGAGACTTGGACGGCCCGGTAGCCGAGCGCCCGGATTTTTTTCATTGCTTCGGCGACCGCCTTGGGCGTCTGGCAGAAATCCCTGACCGTGTAAAGCTGTGCCGCCACCTGGCTGATGTTCATGGGAATCTCCTTTGAGTGCGTAACCCTGCGGACAATGCCGCGTGCGGCACAGGAATGTGTCACAAGCAGTCCGGCCTGTAAAGCCCGAAGGGCGCCCCGAGAGCAATTCGCATCATGGCCTGCGCCCCCTGCCGCCTCGTGAGGCAGGGATGATCTATTTCCGCCGGCCTGCGCCCCCTGCCGCCTTATGCGGCAGGAGCGATCTGTTGCGTCCCCTGCCGCCTCGTGCGGCAGGAGCGATCTGTTGCGTCCCCTGCCGCCTTGCGCGGCAGGAGTGATCTGTTGCGTCCCCTGCCGCCTTGCGCGGCAGGAGCGATTTGTTGCGTCCCCTGCCGCCTTGCGCGGCAGGAGCGATAGATTGGCTGGCAAAGAGTGCTTTTCCAGCCAATCTCTTCACCCGCGACACAAGGTCGCGGGGGGCCGAAGGCCATAACGCAACCTCACAAGGCCGCGGGGGTCCAAAAACCACTACAAGGTCGCGGGGGTCCAAAGACCACATTGCGAGCTTACAAGTCGCAGGGGTCCAAAGGCCACATTGCGAACTTGCACTTCCGGCGCCGGGTGTATATCGTGCACCCCATGAAAACCCTTACGCCGCCTGCCGTCTATATCACGGAAGCCGTCGCGCGCTGCGCCGCGGCCAAGCGCCGGGCCGAACGCCTGCTGGCCCGGATCGAAACCCCGCGGGTCGAGACCGTCTCCGACGCCGACCTCGACCGGCTCATCGCCGAGCACGGCTGGAAGGAGTGGCGGCGGCTTTCCGGCCGCCAGCGCCACGGCGACCCGCCCATGGTGCTGGACGTGTTCCGTTTCCCGCCCCCGGACTGGCCGCCCGACCAGCCCCTGCCCCGCGCCCACCGCGATCCCCTGGTGCGCACCCTGGCCCCGCCCTCGCACCGGATTGACGGCGCTGACCAGGGCATCGTCTGCCAGGACCATTACGAATTCAACACCGGCTACGGCTGCCTGTTCAAGTGCGACTACTGCTACCTGGAGCACATCCTGGCCCTCAATCTCAACCTCGAGGAATTCCTCGAACACCTGGACCCGATCGTGCGGGCCGAGCCCGGCCCCGCGCTCTGGAAGTGGGACAACCAGACCGACACCCTCTGTTTCGAGCCAGAGATGGGCGCCGTGAAGTTGTTTGTCGAGTACTTCAGCCGGTTCAAGGACCGGTTCCTGATGACCTATTCCAAGAGCGACAACGTGGACCACATGCTGGACCTCGACCACCGCGGGCAGACGATCTGCTGCTGGACCCTCAACGCGGACACCCAGAGCCGGCTGATCGAGCGGGACGCCGCCACCATGGAGCAGCGGATCGAGGCGGCGCGCAAGTGCGAAGCCGCCGGCTACCGCGTGCGCTTCCGCTTCTCGGCGATCTGCCCGGTGCGCAACTGGCGGGAGGAAAACCGGCGCATGCTGGACCTGGTGTTCGCCAAGACCCATCCGGACGTGATCACCCTGGAAACCCTCAGCCGCATGCCCGACCGGAGCATGTTCGACAAGACCATGAACCCCGGTCTGTTCGAACCGCGCTTCCTGGAGGCCATCCGCCGGGGATCGCCGGAGATCGAGGGCAAAGTCTGGGGGCCGATCCCGGACCGGGAGCGCGAGGAAATCTACCGTTTCTTCATCGCCGAAATCCGCCAACGCAGCCCGGAAACCCCCATCTCGCTCTGCCAGGAGCCGCGCACGATGTGGCAACGCCTGGCCGATGCGCTGACCATGCCGCCGGCGCATTACGCCTGCACCTGCTGCCGGGACAGCGTCCCCGGCGGACACCCCGCGATCCGGCCGGCAGGTTGATCGCGTCATTCAACCGCAAGCCCCTTGCCTGCCGAGGACGGCGCCCGCGTCTCTGCGGCCGACCGCCGGCGGCGGGGCGTTGAGCGGTTGCGAATACGCTTGCCTTTCCGATTCCGCCCGCCTACCGTCCGCCCCATGTGAGCCCGGGAAATGTCCCGGCCGTGATAAGGAGGCCCCCGTCATGTTACGCCAACTCACCCGCCTCGCGTCCGCCCGCACCCTGCGCTGTTCGTCCTGGGACACCACCGGCCGCAACCAGGACGCCTGGACCCTCGAACCCGGCCAGACCCGCGTCCTGGCTGACCTCCGCGGGCCAGGCGCCATCACCCACATCTGGATGACCCAGGGCAAGCATTACCGCGAATGCCTGCTGAAGATCACCTACGACGGCGCCCCCCGCCCCAGCGTGCTGGCGCCCCTGGGCGATTTCTTCGGACTCGGCCACGGCATCGTGAATTCCTACCAGTCCCTGCTCTTCACGGCCTCGACCTGGCACAACAACAAGTTCAACCAGGGCTGCGCCCTGAACTGCTACGCGCGGATGCCCTTCCGCTCCCGCGCCGTGGTGGAGCTGGTCAACGAAAGCCGCGAGCGGCACGGACAGTATTTCTACATCGATTACGAACAGGGCGCGGAGATGCCGCCGGAAACGGGCTACTTCCACGCCGAGTTCCGCCGCCAGAACCCCTGCGCCGGCTGGGGCCACGAGATCCCGGTCAACATCCGCGAGGCCAACATCGTCAACACCGAGCGCACGGCCTGGGACAACAACTACGTCATCCTGGAGACGAAGGGCCGGGGCCACTACCTCGGCTGCAACCTCAGCGTCACCAATTTCCACGGCGACTGGTGGGGCGAGGGCGACGACATGATCTGG
>CAZVVD010000181.1:0-3980 GCA_964630555.1 uncultured Verrucomicrobiota bacterium
AGATCAGGCAGACGGCGTCCAGGGGCGACGGCTTGACGTCCGCCACGACCGCCGGGACGAACCCCACCCGGCCTTTCCAGTCTGGCGCTTCCTTGTCCACAGTGAGGGTGACGGCTATATCCTTGCGCTGCGCCCATTCGCCGAACTCCTCCTTGTAGCACAGCTCGCCGGGGCTCCGGGCGCCGTAGATGACGGTGATGTGCTTCACCGAGGACCGGATCTCCGGGTGCAGGAGGTAGCGCAGGGTGGCCCGCAGGGTGGTCACCGCGAACCCGCCGCTGATGACGACGATGTTCTTCCCTTGCATTTTCTCGAGCGGGTAGCCGTTGCCCATCGGGCCCCGGACGCCCATCGGCCGGCCGGGCTCGGACTGGTGCAGCTCGGTGGTCACCACCCCGGTCGGGTAGCGCTTGACCGTGAACTCCACGTAGTCCCTGTCCAGCGGCGAGGAGGCGATCCCGATGGGGCTTTCCCCGAAGCCCAGCAGGGACAGCTCCGCGAACTGGCCGACCCGGAAATCGAAGCGCTGGCGGTCCTCCGGGTCCTTGAAGACCAGCCGGAAGGTCTTGATGTCGCGCGCCTCGTTTTCGACGGTCACGCGGTCGATGACGACGGGATACGGGATGTAGGGGTTGGCTGGCATGGAACTAAATAGATCTTCTGATCAATCAACCGCACAGAACGCATAGATCGCAAAAAAGTCTATTCCGTATAAACCATTTTACCTATTGATCTGCTATGCGATCTTTGCGTTCTTTGCGGTGAATTATTTCCCTTGAACTGTTGTCAGGGCGTGGATGTCCTTCAAAATCCGCCGGACGTCGTTGCGCGCCGGGCAGGCCGCGATGCAGCGGCCGCAGCCGACGCAGAACGGGAGGTGGAACCGGCCCACGCCGTAGCTGAACTTGTGCATGATCCGCTGGCGGGCACGCTCCTTCTGGGACATCCGCGGGTTGTGCCCCGAGGCGTGCCGGGTAAAGCCGTCGAACTGGCAGGTGTCCCAGACCCGGACGCGGGCGCCGGCCTGGCCCCGGGTTTCCTCCTGGATGTCGAAACAGTGGCAGGTCGGGCACAGGAAGGCGCAGGCGCCGCAGCCGACGCAGGGCTCGTGGATCCGGTTCCAGAGCTCGGACTCGAAGATTTTTTCCAACCCGCGCTGGATAGCCGCCATGTCGAACACCGGCGTGCCCCGCGCCGCCGACCGTTTCCGCAGCTCGGCGATGGCGGCGATATCCGCCTCCCCGGCTTTCGGGAAGCGGCCATAAGCCGCCTCCAGGGCCGCGCCCTTTTCCGTCAGCACCTCCAGCGCCCAACGCCCGTCCGCCAGGGGAACCAGGAACGCGTCGCAATCCCGGTTGTCCAGGGGATCAATGCCCAGCTCGCGGCAAAAAACCAGCGGCCCGTCGTCGGCGGCGCCGCGTCCAACGACGGTCGTGGCGGCGCGCCGGGCCAGGTAAGGCTGGTCCGGGCTGGGCTCAGCCGAGAAAACCGCATCGAGCACCCTCACCGCCTGCACGTCGCAGGGATGGAGGCCCAGCACAAGTTGCGGTTTCGGCGGCGGGGGCGGCGGCGTGATGGTTTCTGCCCCTTTTTCGCGCCGGTAGGCAAACAGCACCTCGGTCCTGGGCAGGAAGGCCTGCTTGGCCGAGAGGCGCGGCAGGCCGCAGGTCAAGTCAGCCTGCCCCGGGGTCTCCAGCCAGGCAAAATCGCACATGCCGTCCTCATTGCGCACGGGGGCCATCACCCGGCGCCCCTGCATCAACGCGCCGACGAAGGCCGGAAGGTCTGCGGGCGGAATTATTCTAATTTCCTTGGGCATATTTCAATCCCGCCAACGCGCTCCACCTGCCCGATCCCCGAACCCTGAACACCGAACACTCTATCGCCACCCCGTGGAATCTATCGGATAAACTCGTTGACATCGTCCATGCTGTACATGGCCAGGGGCGGCTGGACCGCCGGGTCCATCCCGGCCAGGAACCCGTATTCCTGTTTCACGTAGCTCCGGAGATAGTCGTTGTAGAGGCGCAAATCCACCTGCATCGGGCAGCCGCGCACGCAGGCGCCGCAGCCGGTGCAGCGCCCGCCCAGGTGCATCAGGCGCTGGAGGTGGAAGAGCATCGCGTCGGACGGGTCGTCCGTCCGCCCGACCCATTTCGGCTTGCAGGCGTCGGCGAAACAGGTCTTGCAGTAGCAGGCCGGGCAGAGGTTGCGGCAGGCGTAACACAGGATACACTTGCCCATCTCCCGCTGGAATTTCGACCAGCGCCCGCCCGGCGGCAGTTTCCTGACCTCCTCCAGCTCCGGCGCGAACTCCGGCGCCGCCGGCTGGGGAACCGGCGGACCGATCAGCACATCGGCCACAACCGGGTTGTGCACCGGGCACTCCCGGCAGCCGGCATACAGCATCGCGCTCGCGTGGATCCTTTTCAGGGCCCCCTGGCTGTGCAGCAACAGTTCATCCCTCTGGCGCTCTGCCTGCCGGGGCCATTCGCCGCCGGCCGCCCGGGTGATCAGCCTTCGGTCCAGCACTCCCAGGCAGGGCGCGCCGAGGATGACCAGGTTCTGCCGGTCCGCCTGCTTTTCCTGGATCAGCCCGATCAGCGAGCGCGAGTCGCAGCCTTTGACCACGATGGCGACCTTGCGGCCCTTGAACTTGTGCAGGTAGTTCACCAGGTTCATCTCGCAGCGGTCGTCGAAAATGAGGGCGTCCACCTTGGCCAGCAGGTCGCGCTCCAGGGTCGGGTTCGGGGGAGCGCCGGGGACCGCAGCCGGAACGCGGTGGATGATCAGGGGAGCCGCCGTCAGGGGCGGGTCGGCGGCCTGGTAGCCGATAAAAACCTCGACCTTGCCCGCGGTCAGCAGTTCCCGGGCGTAAGTTTTCAGGTCAACCTGTTTGACCATCGCCATGGGATGCGCCATTTGCATTTTCCGCCCCCAAGGGGGGCGGTCCGAAATCCGGGCTGTAGGACGGGAACGCCCCTTGGGCTTCCCGCCGGTTTCGGAACGGATCCGGCGGGCAATCCCGACTCTCCGGGAGGTCGGGACGTGCCTGCCCTACAATAACAAATTCCTATTAGCTGTAGTGGGTCTGGTCAGGCCACAATCCTTTTCGCCAGCCGGCGGTTTGGGCCCAGGGCCCGGACCTTTTCGGTCACCTCGGCGATGACCTGTGAAAACTTGGCGCCCTCGGCGGCCGAGACCCACGAATACTGCACCCGCCCGTCCTCGACGCCCGCAAAATCGAGCAGGGTTTTCAGCAGGTAGAACTTACGGCGGGCAAAATAGTTGCCGGTCAGGTAATGGCAATCCCCGGGATGGCAGCCGGAGACGAGGACGCCATCGGCTCCTTCCTGGAGCGCCTTTAAAATATACGCCGGGTTCACCCGCCCGGAGCAGGGCACGCGGACCACGCGCACATTGGGCGGGTACTGCAGGCGGCTGACGCCCGCCAGGTCGGCCCCGGCATACGAGCACCAGTTGCAGAGGAAGGCCAGGATTTTGGGCTGCCAGGGCGCGGATGCGGTTGCACTTTCCGGATTCATTAGGGTTCAGGATAGCCCAAGTTGTCGTCCATGCAAAGGAAAAATGGCTGACCGGGAATCATCTCAACTTGCTGTCCGGCGCAACCGGGCAATGACGGATGAACCTGAAAAGCCGCGTTCGCAGAACGCTGCTACACTTCGGAGTGGAAGGGGCGCCCCGCCGCTGGCCCTTCCGTTCTGTCGTAGCGACGAGGGCGTCATTCCACGGTGCGGATATTTTCGGATCAAAGCCCCCTTTGCCAAGCAGGCTGAAAAATACTTGCATAGATTTTTCACCAAGTGAAAAATCTCACCACACCGCGATGACCGTGCCCTTGGATGAGAGCGAGGCCTCGGAGGTGTTGCCGTAGGCGCCCAGGTTGACCCGCCCGCCGCTGGGCTTCGCCTCCTGCCGCCACTCCGAGGCCGGGTCCCCGGCGTCGATGCAGGGGCTCA
>CAZVVD010000182.1:0-3963 GCA_964630555.1 uncultured Verrucomicrobiota bacterium
GCTGGACCGGTTCATGTTCATGATCCTGGTGGACTATCCCAACCCGGAGGAGGAAATCCGGATCATGAAACAGGCCAGCGGGGCGGTGGAAGCCGATCTCAAGGCGGTGCTGGGTGGCGAGGAAATCATGCGGCTGCAGCACATCGTCCGCCGGGTCCCGGCGGCGGACCACGTCTACATTTACGCGCGGGACCTGGTGCGGGCCACCCGCCCCCGCACCGCCGCCGCCCCGGCATTCATCAAGGATTGGTGTCAATGGGGCGCCGGCCCCCGGGCGGCGATCGCGCTCATGCTGACGGCCAAAGCGCGCGCCATCCTGCATGGCCGCTACCACGCCACGACGGAGGACATCCGGGCCATGGCCCTGCCGGTGCTGCGCCACCGGATCATCGCCTCGTTCAACGCCGAGGCGGCGGGCATCACGGCCGACAACATCGTGGCCCGCCTGCTGGAGGAAATCCGCCCGAAGGTTGAAGACGCCGAAGCGGCGCCGGGAAGCGCCGGCGGCGCGGCCGAGGCCGCCCGCTGACCGCGCCCGGTCCTCACGCCATGCCCAGCAACCCCCATGACACCCCGGCCTATGCGCGCCTGCTGAACCCGGACGCCCTGGCCAAAATCCACCGGCTGCAACTGCTGGCCCGCGGCATGGTGGCCGGCTCCATTTCCGGGCGGCATCGCAGCCCCACCCGGGGGTTCTCGGTTGAATTTGCCGAACATCGGGAATACGCGCCCGGCGACAGCATCCGCGACCTGGACTGGCGGGTGCTGGCCCGGTCCGACCGCTACACCATCAAGCAATACATCGAAGAGACCAACCTGCGGGCCACCCTGCTGCTCGACGCCTCCGGATCCATGGGCTACGCCGGCGACGCCAGCGCCCGGCACCAGGGACGCCGCCTGAGCAAGTTCGACTACGCCCGGCTGCTGGCGGCGTCGCTCATGCACCTGCTCATCCACCAGCAGGATGCGGTCGGGCTGGTCACCTTCGACAGCGCCGTCCGGCGCTACCTGCCGGCCCGGACGCGTCCAAGCTACCTGCGGCTGATGCTGGAAGTCCTCTGCGACACCGAGCCGGAGCGCGACACGGCCCTGGGGCCGATTTTTCACGAGATCGCGGAGCGCCTCCAGCGCCGCGGCCTGGTCATCATTCTCTCCGACTGCTTCGACGATCCCGACCGGGTGCTGCAGGCCCTGCATCACTTCCGTTTCCGCAAGCACGAGGTCATTCTGTTCCAGATCATGGCCGAGGAGGAAAAGACCTTCCCCTTCGACCGCTGGGCCCTGTTTCGCGACCTGGAGCCCGGCGACACCCAGATCGAGGCCGACCCCCTGGCCATCCGCGCCGCCTACCTGGAGGAAGTGCGCCGCTTCCAGGACACGATGGCGCGCGAGTGCGGGCGGATGAACATCGACTACGTGCCGCTGTCCACCCGGGACGATTTCAGCCACGTGCTCAGCGGCTACCTGGCCCGGCGCCAGTCCCTGTTCAAAAAATAGGGGCGGCGGCGCCGCGGCGCGGATCTCCGAGGCGGCCATGACTTTTTTGAACTGGCTCATGCTGGCAGGCCTGGCGGCCATCGCGATTCCCATCCTCATTCACCTGCTGAGCCGACGCCGGCCGATCCTCGTCGACTGGGGGGCCATGCGGTTCCTGCGGGCCTCCCACCAGGCCCGCCGGCGGCGGATCCTGCTGGAAGACCTTCTCCTGCTCTGCCTGCGCTGCCTGCTTTTCGCGCTGCTCGCCCTGGCCATGGCCCGCCCCTTCCTGCTGAGCCAGGCGGCCCTGTCCTGGATCCTCGTCTTGCCCCTGGCCCTGGCGGCGGTCGTCGTGCTGGTGGTCGCGCTGCTGACCCAGTCCGGCCTCCGGCGCCGCCGCCGGGCGGGGCTGGCGCTCGGCCTGCTGGCCGCGGCGCTGCTGATCGCCCTGCTGGAACACCTCGTGCAGGCGCGGCGCTGGTTCGGCCAGGGCAACAGCGAAGACATCGTCCTGATCGTCGACGCCTCGGCCTCGATGACGGCGCGGCAGGCCGACCGGCCCCTGTTCGAGCAGGCCTTGGAGGAGGCGCGGGCCATCGTGGCGGCGGCCAAGCCGGGCGCCACCCTCGCCGTCGTGCTGGCGGGGCCGGCCCCGCGCATCCGGGTCCGGCTGACGGCGGACCGTGCCGAGGTGCTGGCGGCGCTCGATCCGCAGGCCGCCCGTCCGACCGCCGGGGCCATGGGGACCCTGGAGGCCCTCAATGCCGCCGGCGACCTGCTGGCCGGAGGCCAGAACCCGGCCAAGAAAATCGTCCTGATCACCGACGGGCAGGCCCTCGGCTGGGACGCCCGGAACGCCGCCCGCTGGGCCTTCCTGGCCGAGCGCTTCAAGCGCCTGCCCACGCCGCCCAAGGTCATTGTCCGGCGGTTGCCGTTTCCCGGCAACGTTGACAACGTCGCCATCGCCGAGATCGTTCCGGGGCGCAAGATCATCGGCACGGACCGCCCGGTCAGCCTCGACGTCAAGCTGGTCAACGCCGGGACCCAGCCGCATCCGCCGCTGCGGGTGGAGCTGTGGGAAGGGGACCGGCTCCTGGGGGAAAAGTATCCCGGCGCGGAACTCTTGCCGGGCGGGGCGGAATCCCTGCGCTTCGAGCACCGGTTTGAGAAGCCCGGCCGGCAGGTGCTCAGGGCGCGCGTCGCGGGCACCGACGCCATCCCGCTGGACGACACCCTGGAAACGGTGGTGGAGGTCCTGGCCAGCCTGCCGGTGCTGCTGGTGGACGGCGCGCCCTCGGAGCGTTTTTTCCGGGGCGCCTCGGCCTACACCTACCTGGCGCTGAACCTGACGACCCGAACCAACGCGCCCGGCGCCGGCGCAACCTCTCCACCCCCGGCCCGGCTGGTCATGCCTCGGGTGGTTTCGGTCACGGCCCTGCCGGCCATCCAGGATCTGAGCGGCTACCGGGTAATCGTACTATTGAACGCGCCGCGCCTGCCGGCGGCGACAGTCGAGCGGCTGGGGCTCTTCGTGGCCAACGGCGGCGGGCTGCTGGTGGTTCCCGGCCGGCGAACGGAGGCGGACGAATACAACTCCTGGAAAGCGCCGGATGGCGGGCCGTTGCTGCCGGCCGAGATCCGGGGCCAGCGCGAGCTGGCCGAGACCCCGGCGCGCTTCAACCTGTCGAGTTTCGCGCATCCGGCGCTCAAACTCGTGGCCGAATCGGCGCGCTCCGACGCCGGCTCGCTGCTGATCAAGACCTACTGGGCGCTGGCCCCTCCGAAGGAGGACGCCAAGGCGCGGATCTGCGGACGATTGGACAACAACGACCCGGCCCTCATGGAGCGCCAGGCGGGCCAGGGCCTCGTGCTCCTCAGCGCCGTGGCTTTCAACAACCAGGACAGCAACCTGGCCGCCCTGAAATGCTTCCTGCCGCTGGTCCACGAGCTGGTCCACTACCTGGCCGAGCCGCTGGCCGCCGAGGTCAACCTCCGCCCGGGCGCCAACATGACCCTCGAGTTGCCGGTCAGCAAGTCGCTGATCCGGGGCAACAAGATCGAGATCCAGACCCCGTCCGGCCAGACGCACCCGGCCCTGGTCGAGCGCGTCGGGGGCAAGGCGCGCATCAGCTTCACCGAGACGCACGACCCGGGCCTGTACACCCTGCGCCTGCCGGCGGACCAGGCGCCGGCCGGCGCCGGCAAGGCGCCTGTCCAGCCGGTGGAGCTTCCGTTCACCGTCATCCGCCAGCCGGATGAAAGCACGCACACCCCCCTCGGGGAGGGGGATATCGCGGCGGCCCGGCGGCACGTCGACCTGATCGTGCTGGACAACCGCGAGGCTCTGCTCAGCGCCCTGGCGGGAACGGCGCCGGGGCTGGAACTCTGGAAATGGCTGGCGCTGGGCGCGCTGCTGGTCCTCGTGGCGGAGACGCTCGTCGCCCGCTGGGTAGCCGGCCGGCGTCAGGTGGCGCCGACCCTGATCAA
>CAZVVD010000183.1:0-3953 GCA_964630555.1 uncultured Verrucomicrobiota bacterium
CGCCAGCGCGAATTCCTGGCCGACGCCGCGGCCGTGCAGTTCACCCGCAACCCGGACGGACTGGGCGGCGCGCTGAAAAAAATCGGCGGCATGGTCAGCGGCTCACGGCTCGACAGCCCCAAGGCTGAGGAGGCCAGCCACCTGTTTTTCGCCAACGGACTGCGGGCCTCGTTCTTCGACCTGATGGCCACCCATCCCCCGCTGGCGGAGCGCGTCCGGCGGCTCGACCCGTCCTTCGACGGCGTCTTTGCCCGGGTGTCGCCGGGAACGGTCCGCAGCGCGCTCTGGAGCGCGCCCGGCCCGGCCCCGGCGGCCGCGCGCTTCGCCCCGGCCGGCGGCGGCCCGGCGGACTATTCGCCCGCCGCCCTGACCGGCAGCATCGGCCGGCCGCGGGCCGAGCACCTCGCCTACGCCGCCGCGATGATGGCGGCCATGCCGGCCGCCGCCCAGGCCGCCGCCCGCGATCCCATCGGCGCCCGCGCCCTGATCTACAGCCTGCTGCTGGGGCGGGATGCCGGGCTGCGCCGGCGTCAGCTTGACGACCTCCGCCCGCGCTGTCCGCCGGACGTCTACCAGGCGGTCTCCCAAAACCAGGTTCTGCTGGACGCCCTGCCCGCGGAAATGCGCCTGCCTCTCGCGGACCTGGCCCTGGCCACCCTGCGCTCGCTTTCCAAGCCCGACTACGCCGCCTTCCGGGACAACCTGGACCGGCTGGTCCGGGCGGACGACACCATCACCCTCTTTGAATACGCGCTCGACCGCGCTGTGATCCGCCACCTGGAATCGGTGTTCAATCCGCGGCAGGCGCCCGTGATCCAATACTACGCCTTGAACCCGCTCCTGCCCTCGGTCGCCGTGCTCCTGTCCACCCTGGCCTATTACGGCCAGCCCGAAACCGGGAAAGCCGCCGCGGCCTTCCAGGCCGGCGCCGCCGGCCTGCGGGCCGACCTGGCCCTGCTTCCCCGGGACCAGTGCGGGCTCCAGCCGGCCGACCGAGCCATTGACATCCTGGTGTCCGCGTCGCCCCAGATCAAGAAGCGGGTGTTGGACGCCTGCGCCGCCTGCATCGGGGCGGACGGACGGGTCAACGCCAGCGAGGCCGAATTGCTGCGGGCCGTGGCCGATTCCCTGGGATGCCCGCTGCCGCCGGCCCTGGCCGGGGGGCAGGAGCCTGGCGGATCCGTTCCGCGGGCGGAACGGGCTGCCCTCGCCTCCTAGCGCGGCATCTTCCGAGCGGACCACCATGCGCCATCTCGCCAAGAAAAGGCTGGCCACCCTCCTGGGCCTGGCGCTCCTGGCGGCCACGGCCTGGTTCGGCTGGTACTGGTTTCGGGATCCCGACCTGGTTTGGACCGCCGTCAACGTCAATCACGGCAACCAGCAGGCCGACGCCCACCTGCTGCAGCTCAACCGGCGGGTGAACCTGCTGATCGACACCGGCCACCCGGACACCGCCGCCGCCCTGCTCGCCTTTCTCCGGCAGCGGAACGTGTCCCGGCTGCACACGGTCATCATCACCCACAGCCACCGCGACCATTACGGCGGCCTGCTGGCGCTGCTGGAAAACGGCATCACGGTGGACTCGGTGTATTTCAACCCGGCCCCGCCCTTCCTGGTCCAACGCGAGCCGTGGGGCTGCGCCCAGCACGAGATCGACCGGCTGCTCCAAGCCCTGCGCGACCGCCGCATCCCGCTCACCGCCATGACCGCCGGCACCCAGTGGGCCTTCGACAACGGCATCGCCATGAAGGTGCTCTATATCTACGACGGCCTGCGCACCCCGGTGGGGCGCACCGACATCAACGACACCTCGGCTGTCATCCTGCTGACCCACCGCACGCTCCGCTTCCTGTTTACCGGCGATCTCAACCAGGCCCTGGGCCGTTACCTCACCACCCGCCAGGACGTCACCCCCCTCCGGGCCGACGTCCTCAAGGCGCCCCACCACGGCGCGGAAAGCATGCCCGAGAACGCCTTCTTCGAGGCGGTCGCTCCCAGGGCCATGCTGGTCCCGGCGCCGAGTGGCTTGTGGTTTTCCGACCGCTGCCGGCGCATGCGGGAGTTGGCCGCCGGGCGCCCCACCTACGTCAACGGGCTGGACGGCCATATCACGGTCAAGTCGGACGGCCTGGCCTTCCGGATCGAACCCCAATGGCGTCGGGACTTGCCGGCCGAGAATTCGTCCGTCCGTCAATCAGGTCGCTGAGCGGGTATGAAAAAATGATCTGAAGATGGTCGCGACGGAGCGCGACCCTCCATATTCCGAAGACCTATCGAGTGGAGGGCCACGTTTCATCGTGGCCGTCCGATTTATTCACAGCTTCTGAGCGGGGAGAGGGATTCAGGTTCAGGCTTAACCTCCGAAAACCACTATAAATAATGAGGTTTTTCGCTATGAAACCACACCCCGATTCCACCGACCTGGACGCCCTGCTGGACTGCGCCGTCGCCGCCGCCCGCGCCGGCGGAACCCACGCCCTGCGCCACAAGCGGCGCCAGCGCGAGGTCGCCCGGCGGTTCGCCCACGACGTCAAGCTCGTCCTGGACCGCGAATGCCAGACCGTGGCCGAGGGCGTGATCCGGCGGCGCTTCCCCCGCCACGGCATCCTCGGCGAGGAGGACCGCGCGGCCACCGCCCCCGCCGAGATCCGCTGGGTCATCGACCCGATCGACGGCACGGTCAACTTCTTCCACGGCCTGCCCCTCTGGTGCTGCTCGGTGGCCGTGCAGGTGCGGGGGGAAACGGTGGCCGGGGCGGTCTTCGCGCCGGAACTGGAGGATTGCTACACCGCCCGGATCGGCCGGCGGGCGCGCTGCAACGGCCGGCCCATCGCGGTCTCCGCCACGGCGCGGATCCGGGACGCCGTGATCGCCACGGGCATCGCCAAGGATCCGGACCTGCGCGCAGGGACCCAGGCCCTCTTCCGGACGCTGTGCCGCCACGCCCAGAAAGTCCGGATCATGGGTTCGGCCGCCCTGGACATTTGCCATGTCGCCCGCGGGCAGACCGACGGCTTCTTCGAGTCCGGCGTCTTCCTGTGGGACGTGGCCGCGGGGATGCTGATCGTGCGGCAGGCCGGCGGACGGGCCGAGATTCTCAAGGCCGGCCCCCGCCACCGCGTGGATTTCCTGGCCGGCAACGGGCGGATCCACGCCGCGCTGCGACGCCTGGTGGGCGAATGAGGAAGAAATCTCTGGCCGTGTCAGGCGGCTCACCCGGAGGCTTCGCCCCAGCCTTCTACGAAGTGGAAGCGGCGCCCTCGCCGCTTCTCCCGGATAAAGCATGAAGCGACGGGGGCATCGTTTCCACAGGAATAGCGCCCTTGGAAAAATCCGGAAGCATGGCGCCCGGGCTAGACCGGCTTCCTGGGCTGGGCCTGCTTCTCCAGCTCCTTGCGCTGGATGACGTCGAAGTAGCGGTCGGCCTCCTCCACGCTGGTGAAAATCGCCTGGGGTGGCAGGGCCTTGGCGATTTCGAACACCTTCGCGATCTGGGGCTGGAGGTTGGACAACACCAGGCGGGCCTGGCGAGCCTCAAGCGTCTTGCGGGTCTTGAGCACCAGGCGCAGGCCCATGCTGCTGATGTAGTCCAGGAAGGTCATGTCCAGCAGCAGCACCTGGGCCGCGCCCACCAGCAGCGGCGCCAGCTTGGCCTCGGCCTCCGCCGAGGTCTGCGAATCCAGCCGCCCGTTCAGGGCGACGACAAAATAGCCTTCCCGCTGTTTCGAGACCTTGACGATCAGTGGCATGGCGCGCTCCTTGAATGATATTTTCGATTTCCAATTTTCAATTGGGAAGTGGAAAACCCGTCCACCGGCCGCAGGAATCCATCTGCCCATCCAAAATATGCCGGCAGCCTAGTCGGCAGGGCGGATCGCGTCAAGCAAAAACCGCGGAATGTCAAAGCTTATTAGAAATGTCCCCATTCTCGACTCATTAGAAATGTCCCCTTT
>CAZVVD010000184.1:0-3944 GCA_964630555.1 uncultured Verrucomicrobiota bacterium
CCGGCGGAAAATCCCTTCGCTCGCTCCAGCCTGCGCCAGGACGCTTCGGCTCGGCGCACCCGCCCCCGGCCGCAAGCGCCATTGCCCGCGCGACGATCCGCGAGGGTTCCCACGTCGGCCCGCCACGGGCCAAGTGGTCCGCCTCCGGCGGAAAATCCCTTCGCTCGCTCCAGCCTGCGCCAGGACGCTTCGGCTCGGCACGCCCTCCCCCGGCCAGGGTGCGGGGGTCGAGACCGCCCCCCACCGATGGGACTATAGCGGATGTCGGCAGCCATGGCCAGCCGTTCCGCCCGCCGGCGCACGGAGTCCGGTTTTGCGGGGCGGGATGGGCCGGATCAATCCTTTCACCACCCGCTTCGCTGGGAAAACGGCGGCATCCCAACGCCTCCCTTCGCCAGCATCGCAAACGGTTGCCCCCTGACCGAACAATTTTCAGGCGCAAAATGTCCGCTTTCCCAGTTGACAAGCAGGGCGCAGCTCGGATAGATTTCGCCGCACACAGGCCATCGGCAGCCCGGCGGTCAGGAAACAGGCCGCCTGCATCCAGGAAGGGAGTGTGATCACAACGTGGTTGAAATCAAGCTTAAGCGAGGCGAAAGCGTTGACAAGGCCCTGCGCCGGCTGAAAAAAAAGCTGGACAAGGAAGGGATCATGCGGGACATCCGCAATCACCGCTACTTTGAAAAGCCGTGCGAAAAACGGCGCAAGAAGGCCTCCCGCAGCCGGTCCGCTGCCCGTTGAGTGCGCGGTCGCCCGTTCCCCGGCCCCGGGAAGCCGCACGGGCGCCCGCTCCATCCCCCGACCGCAGGGCAGCGGGGGCTTCCGCCTGACCGAGGATTCTGGCATGAAAGCGCTGATCACCGGTATCACCGGGCAGGACGGCTCCTACCTGGCCGATTTTCTGCTGAGCCGCGGCTACCAAGTTTTCGGCATGGTCCGCCGCTCCAGCACCGAAACCTTCGAGCGCATCGCCCACATCAAGGACCGGCTTTTCCTCGAGCAGGCCGACCTGCTCGACCACCTCTCCCTGATCAAGCTGATGGAGAAGGTGCAGCCGGACGAGATCTACAACCTGGCGGCCATGTCCTTCGTGCCGACCTCCTGGAACCAGCCCATGCTGACGGGCGAGTTCACCGCCATCGGGGTCACGCGCATGCTGGACGCCATGCGCCAGGTTTGTCCCCGGGCCAAGTTTTACCAGGCCTCCAGCAGCGAGATGTTCGGCAAGGTGCGCGAGGTGCCCCAGACGGAGCTGACCCCCTTCCACCCGCGCAGCCCCTACGGGGCCGCCAAGGCCTACGGGCACTACATCACCGTCAACTACCGGGAAAGTTACCGGCTCTTCGCGGTCTCCGGCATCCTTTTCAACCACGAGAGCCCGCGCCGGGGCATGGAGTTCGTCACCCGCAAGATCAGCGACGGCGCCGCCCGCATCAAGCTGGGGCTGGCCAAGGAGCTGCGCCTGGGCAACCTGGACTCGCAGCGCGACTGGGGGTTCGCCGGCGACTACGTCAGGGCCATGTGGCTGATGCTCCAGCAGGAGCAGGCCGACGACTACGTCATCGCCACCGGCCAGGCCTACTCGGTCCGCAACTTCGTCGAGCGCGCCTTCGCGCGCGTCCGGCTGGACTGGAAACAGTACGTCGTCCAGGATCCGAGCCTGATCCGGCCGGCCGAGGTGGACCACCTGCTGGGCGACAGTTCCAAGGCCCGGCGCGTGCTGGGCTGGAAGCCGGAAATGGATTTCGACGGCCTGGTCAACATGATGGTCGACGCCGACCTGGACCGGCTGCAAATGAATTTTTCCCGGGCGAAAAATTCATAGCGCCCCTGGCGGGGCGATAACCCTGGTGACACCTGATGGGCAACTGTTACAGGGGAGGTGGCCGGGATTAACCCTCCTCCACCTTGATCTAATAGGCATGTGTTATTTGTAGGGCACGTCCTAATCGCGAGGCGCATCGGGATTGCCCGCCGGGGTCCATTCCGAAACCGGCGGGAAACCCAAGGGGCGTTCCCGCCCTACAATCCGGATTTGGTTCCGCTCCGCCACAGGGCGCTAAGCGCAATCATGACCGTTGGGTATGAAGTAAGCCGTTTCGTTGTTATTGAAATTTGACTATTCCTTGGATTTTGGAATCGCTGGAATTTTCCGGATTGCGGGCCAGGCCCGCGTCACAGAAAGCGCCCAATATGCGCGTGCTCATCACAGGAGCCAGCGGATTTGTCGGCCGGCACCTGGTCCGCGAACTGTGCCAGCACGGCCACGCGCCGCTGGCCCTGGATGTGAACCAGGACCGGACCCTGCCGCGCTCGGTTCCGAGTTTCAGCGGCGACCTGCTCGACGCCGAGATGCTGCGCCGCCTGGTTGCGCGCCTCCGCCCCGAGGGCTGCGTGCACCTGGCGGGGCAGTGCTTCGTGCCGGAAAGCTGGCGCGCGCCGGAACGCACCCTGGCGGTCAATATCCTCGGCACGGCGAACTTGCTGGAGGCCTTCCGGCAGGGGGCGCCCACGGCGCGCGTGCTGGTGGTCAGCACCGCCCACATCTACGGCCCGGCGCCCCGGGAGGTCCCGGTGACCGAGGAGGCGCCGGCGCGCCCGGACACCCCCTACGCGGTATCCAAGTCCGCGGCCGACCAGCTCACCCTGCTATATGCGCGCCGCCACGGTCTGCCGTTCATGACGGCGCGGCCCTATAATCATATTGGGCCGGGGCAGTCCCCCCGGTTCGTGGTGCCGGCCTTCGCCCGGCAGCTGCTGGCGATGAAGCGGCCGGCGGCGCCGGCAACCCTGAAGGTCGGCAACCTGGACAGCCGGCGGGATTTCACCGACGTGCGCGACGTCGCCCGCGCCTACCGCCGCCTGCTGGAGGACGGCCAGGCCGGCCAGGCGTACAACATCGCCTCCGGCAGCGACATCGCCATCGGCGAGATTCTGGAGCGCCTTTGCCGGATCATTGGCGTCCAGCCGGCGGTGGAAAAGGACCCGTCCCTTTTCCGTCCGACGGATGTCCAGGTCCCGCTGGCCGTCGAAAAAATCCGGGCGGCCGTCCAATGGGCGCCGGAAATCCCGCTGGACGCCACCCTGAGGGACATCGCGGCCGAATGGACCGCCCTGGAGGGCGCGCCGGCCGCCGGGGAAAGCCCGGCCGGCGGCGGGTGACCGCCGGGCAGAGAGTGATCCGCCTGGGCAGGGTTATGTCATTCGCCGCCACCAAGCTGCCTTCCGGGAAAACGCTGTCTACGGCGCTGCGCCTGGCCCTGGCCTTGGGTATCCTGGGCTACCTGTTGCACAAGGTTGACACCGCCGTCCTGGCGGCGGTCCTGCGCGAGAGCCTGCGCCACTGGGGCTGGATGGCGGCGGGAATCCTGTTCAGCTACCTGTCGCTGCATGCCGGCATGGTCCGCTGGAAGCTCATCCTCGACGCCCAGGGCCTGCGGATGTCGTGGACGCGCTGCTTCAACCTGTATTTCATCGGGCAGTTTTTCAACGCCTTCATGTTCGGCTCCACCGGGGGCGACCTGGCGCGGGCCGTGTACGCCGCCCGCGCCACCCACCACCGCAAGACCGAGGCGGTGACGACCGTCGTCATCGACCGCGCCATCGGCCTGATCATGCTGTATCTGATCGCCGGCGTCATGCTGGCGATCCGCGCGCCGTTTTTCATGGCCCGCTGGCAAACCCATGTTCCCGCCCTGATCGTGCTGGGCATGATCGCCGCCACCGCCGGCGCCCTGCTGCTGGTGGCCCTGCGGCGGCGGCTGGGACGCTGGCCGCTGGCGGAATTCATCCGCCGCCGGCCCGTGATCCACGGGACGCTCTCCCGGGTGCTGGCCTCCATCAGCCTGTACCGCCGCCAGACCGGGGTGCTGGTCTGGACCTCGATCCTGTCGCTGGCCGTGCAGGCCTTTACGGTCCTGCAATGCTGCTGCCTGGGCCGCTGC
>CAZVVD010000185.1:0-3857 GCA_964630555.1 uncultured Verrucomicrobiota bacterium
AAGCATCCGTGAAATTCGCCCGCCTGGACGATTTTGCGCTCTGGATCACGAGTAAGGGTTTGAAAAACAGCGACCGGAGCCGCCTGAAGCATTTGACGCGAATAAAGGAAGTTTGAAAGAAAGGCAGAACCAAGAGTAAACAAATGCAGGACCACACAGTCCGCCGCGGCGAGATTACAGGCGGGCCGGCCCTGCGAAACACGAATAGTGAAGCAGGGTCATTCCCGATTTAATCGGGAATCCAGTCTCAGAAAAAATATCTGGATTCCCGCTTCCGCCTGCCCGCAATGCTGGAGCATAGCGACTGCAGGCGGGCGGGAATGACAAAGTAAAATATTATGCGTAAGTAATTGATTATAAATACTTCACGTCCGGCAGGAAGTATCTTTGGAGGTTTGCAATGAAATACAACATAGCCTGGGCAAAAGTTAACCTGAAAAAAGTCCCGCATCTAGTCAGCCGTGAAATTCCCGGCCCGAACTCGCGGAAAATACACGGCCGGGCCTCCAAAATCATGAAGGGTTATTCCAGCCAGGTCAAGCTCTTCCCGGTGGCATTTGAAAAGGGCCAGGGCGTCACTTTGACCGACGTGGACGGCAACGTCTACCTGGATTTTTCATCCGGCATTTACGTCACCACGCTGGGGCACTGACATCCCAAGGTGACCGAGGCGGTCCGGAAATACGCCGGGCAGCTGATGAACTGCCACGATTTCACCACGCCCATAAAGATGAAGCTCCTTGAAAAGCTGGCGGACATCCTGCCGGGCGACCTGAGCGGCGTGCAGCTTTACGACAGCGGCACCACCGCGGTCGAGGCCGGCCTGCGCGTTTGCCGCGCCGCCACCGGCCGGCACGAGTTCCTGTCCTGCTACGGCGATTTCCACGGGAAGTCCGGACACGCCGTCAGCCTGGCGCGGATGAACCGGACCAACGGGCCCACGCGGTCCCCGGGCTTCTACATGCTGCCGCGGCCGAACCCGTACCGGCCTCTGTTCAAAAATGCCGACGGTTCGATTGACACCGACGCCTACCTCGCGTTTTTCGACGAGTTCCTGGTCGAAACCACCACCGGCCAGGTGGCGGCCATCGTTCTCGAACCCATCCAGGGCTGGGCCGGCTCGATCTTTCCGCCGGACGACTTTTTCCCGAAGCTCCGCCGCTGGTGCGACCAGCGGAACCTCCTGCTGTTCGCCGACGAGGTCCTGACCTCCATGGGCCGCACCGGCAGGTATTTGGCCATGGAGCACTGGGACACCGTGCCCGACATCGTGACTCTCGGCAAGGGGTTCGGCAACGGGTTCCCGGTCACCGCCATGGTGGCGCGGGGCAAGTTCGGCGCGTGCTTTGAGAGCATCAGCGCGTCCACGAGCTACGGCGGTAACCCGATGGCCTGCGCCGCCGCCCTGGCCTCGATCGAGGCGATCGAGGAGGAGGGCCTGCTCGAAAACGCCCGGCGCCTGGAGGCCTATTTTATCCCGCGCCTGGAACAAATGAAGGCGTCGCATCCGATCGTCGGCGACGTCCGCTGCAAGGGCTGCCTGATGGGCGTGGAGCTGGTCAAGGACCGGGCGACCAAGGTTCCTTTTCCAGAGGCCGGGCGTCAGGTCTACCAGCGGGCGTTTCGCAAGGGACTGGCCTGGATCCCGGCCGGGCACATCCTGCGCATGAGCCCGCCGATCGTCATGGACCTGGACGTGGCCGCCAAGTGCATGGATCTCATCGACGAGGCCTTGGCCGAAACCGAGAAAGCGCTGGGCTGTGGCTGACGGGGTGCGTCGGCGCGCGCATCGGCCTTGCCTGACCGGGCGCCGCAGTTTATGCTTCCTTAACGCTCTGAGGGCAGGAACGGGAAAACTATGAAAACCTTATTTGAAGTCAAGGCCCTGGATCGCGCCTTTTACGCCCGGCGGCTGAGCGCCTGGCTGCCGGACAAGATCATCGACATCCACACCCACCTCTGGTTGCGGCGTTTTACCCCCCGCCGGAAGCCGGGGGCGCCGTCGCGGACGGTCTCCTGGCCCGCCCTGGTGGCCGACGAAAACTCGGCCGAGCACCTGGCCGAGACCTACCGGCTGATGTTTCCCGGCAAGGTCGTGACCCCCCTGGTCTTTGCCAACGTGTCCAGCTCCCGGAATCTGGACCAGGCCAATGATTACGTCAGCCGGTCGGCGCGGCGCCGCGGCTGGCCGGCCCTGATCTATTCCAACCCCCACTGGTCGGCCTCCGACCTGGAACGGCGCCTGGATCAGGGCGGGTTCTTGGGCCTCAAGAGCTATCTGACCCTGGCTTCCGGCTACCTGCCGTCGGCCGAAATCCGGATTTTCGATTTCTTCCCGCACGCCCACCTGGAACTGATGAATCGGCGCGGTGGGATCGTCATGCTGCACATCCCGCGCGATGGGCGCCTGCGCGACCCGGTGAACCTGGCCCAGATGCTGGAAATCGAGGAACGCTATCCCAATCTCAAGTTGATCATTGCCCACGTTGGCCGGGCCTATTGCCCGGAAGACGTCGGCAGCGCGTTCCGGATCCTGGCCAGGACCCGGCGGATGTGTTTCGACATTGCCGCCAACAGCAATGCCTGGGTGTTCCGGCGCCTGCTGGACACGGTGGGACCGAAGCGGGTGCTCTTCGGCAGCGATATGCCGATCCTGCGCATGCGCGCCCGGAGGATCTGCGAAAAGGGATTCTACATCAACCTGGTGCCCCGCGGGCTCTATGGCGACGTCGCCTGCGACCGCCACATGCGCGAGGTGGGCGGCGCGGCGGCCGCCCGCCTGACCTTTTTCATGTACGAGGAACTGGATGCTTTCCGCCGCGCCGCCCGGGCCGCTGGCCTGGGCCCCCGCGACCTGCGCGACGTGTTCTACAACAACGCCCGGCGACTGCTGGGCACTTTCAAGGAGTAGGGGCCATGGGCATCAGCATCGGGTTGGTCGGTCTGGGCGAGTTTGGCGGCGCTTTTGCCCCCCTGTTTAAAAGCCATCCCCGGGTCAGCCGGATCGCCCTCTGCGACCGCGAGCCGGAACGGGTCAAGAAGTTTGCGGACGACCCGTTCTTCAAGGACAAGTTCAATCCGCGGGATGCCTACGGCTCATTGGACGCCATCTGCCAGAGCGACCTGGATGCCCTGGTGATCATCACCCAGCCCTGGCTTCACGCCCCCCAGTGCCTCCAGGCCATGGCAGCCGGCAAGCACGTCTACAGCGCCGTCCCGATCATCAGCGTTCCGGACGACGATGAAATCCTGGACTGGTGCGACCGGCTAGTGGCCGCCTGCCGGAAAACGGGGCTGTCCTACATGCTGGGCGAAACCACCTATTACCGGCCCGAGGCCATGTTCTGCCGCCGGAAAGCCCGCGAAGGCGCGTTCGGCGATTTCGTCTATGCCGAGGGCGAATACCTACATGACGTGGATGCGTCCTGCTGTCTGCGCGAAGTGGAACGGAGCCGCTTGGCGAGCCAGGCGGGCCAGGAATGGGTCAAGCTGCGCGAGCAGTACACGCGGCGGAACCTGAAGCACGCGCCCATGCATTACCCGACCCATTCCACGAGCGGGCCGGTCTGCGTTATGCAGGCCCACGCGGTCAAGGCCACTTGCTACGGTTATGGCAACCGTAGCGGGGATCCGTATTTTCCCAAGGGCGGATTCTCCAATGAAACAGCTCTTTTCAAAATGAGCAACGGGGCCACGGTCCGCATTTGCGAGTTCCGCGAGGTGGCCCTGCCGGAATCCGAGACCTTCCGGATTTATGGCACACGCGGGGCTTACGCCGAGCAGCGCTGGACCGAGAACTTCCGGCGCTTCCGGAATTTCCTTGGGAAAAGTGATTGGGCCGCGTAGCGTAGCGGCAT
>CAZVVD010000186.1:0-3474 GCA_964630555.1 uncultured Verrucomicrobiota bacterium
CGTTCTGCGACCGAGTGGTCGGCCGGAAATGTCCGAAAACAAACATTTTTCCGGCGGCAGAACAACACGTTCCCCTCGCCCGCCTACCAAAGAGGCTCCCCCAAACCCTCTCCTCCGGAAGATCGAAAGCCACACTTATTCAAAATCCATTGGAATCCTATCTCCTCGCGCTCTTCGCAACAAGTCTTATAACTTATTTTACCCGCGCGCCCGTCAGCCAATAGCCAGTGTTGCACTGGCTACTGGCTGGCGGGACCCCTTGTTCTTCATGGTTGCCCTGCATTCGCCGGGAGCATAGACTGCGGCCATGAACCGGGCCATGCTGATAGTGAGCGCCGCCCTGCTGGCCGGCAGCGGCCTCCCCGCCCGGGCCGAAGCGTGGTCCTTCGCCGTCACCGGCGGCCACGGGGGCACCGGGGCGACCTTCAACACGAGCTTCCTGTCCCGCATGGCCGCGGACATCGCCGCCGGCGACTGCCGCTTCGTGCTGGTCGCCGGTGACCTGATCCCCGCACAAGGCGATGCCCTTGAACTGTATTCCGCCTGGCGCGAGGCCATGGCCCCGGTGTACCGGGCCGGCATCCCGGTCTATCCCGTCCGCGGCCGCAACGAAACCGCCCCGGACCCGGACGGGCTCGACTGGCGGAAGGCGTTCCCCCGCCTGCCGACCAACGGACCGCCCGGGGAAGTCGGCCTGACCTACAGCTTCACGTTCCGCGACGCCTTCTGCGCGGTCCTTGACCAGGGGGTCCGCCCGCGGCGCGTCAACCACGCCTGGCTGGACGCCGAGTGCCGCGCCAACACCCGGCCGCATGTTTTCGTGATCGGGCATGAGCCGGCCTTCCGGGTGCGCCGGGACGACGGGCTGGCCGCCCACCCCGCCGCACGGGACCTGTTCTGGGCCAGCCTGCGGCGCGCCGGGGCGCGCCTGTATTTCTGCGGCCGCGACCCCCTCTACCACAGCGCCGCGGTGATCGAGGGCGCCAAGCCCCCGATCTTCCAGGTGGTCGCCGGGTCCGGCGGCGCCCCGCGGCAACGCTGGAAGGGCCGGGATGGGGACCCGCGGCTGAAAATACAGTTCAGCAACACGGGCCTCTTCGGCTATAACCGGGTGACCGTTGACGAACGGACGGTGGTCATGGAGTGGAAAGCGCTCCTGCCGGACGGCGGCTGGAAAGTGCTGGACACGCTCATGATCGAGCGCCCGGCCCGGGTCATCGCCGCCCCGCCGGCCGGGTCATAGCGCCGGGAGGGAACCATGCAATCCAAGGCCGCCATCGCATTCGCCTGGCTGGTGTCAGTGGAATCGGTCAAATCCTTCCTGCGGAACCAGGACCTGCAGAAGGCGGCCGCCGCGGCGTATTACAGCTTCCTGGCCATCATTCCCCTCTGCCTGCTGGTCATCGTCGCGGCCGGGCGCTGGATTGTCTCGTCCGAGGCGGCCATGAAGGGGTTCGAGGATGTCGTCAGCCAGGTCGCCCCCCTGTCCGCCCAGGCCGTGCTCAACGAGGTCGCCACCCTGGCCCGCCACCGGACCTGGGGCTGGGTCGGCATGCTGATCCTGTTCTGGTCGGTGACGCCCCTGGCCTCGGCCCTGCGCAGCGCCTTCGGCGATATTTTCAAGAGCCGCCCCGCCCGGCCCTTCTGGACAACCAAGCTGTTCGACATCGTCAGCGTGCTGCTCCTGGTCAGCCTGCTGATCCTGCTCACCCTGCACAAGGCCTACAGCCCGATGCTGGCCGAACGGCTCCGGGACCTGCCGCTCCTGGCGCGCGCCGCCCATGCCGTCGTACCGCCGGTCCTGTCGGCGGGGGCGCTGGTGTTGTTCTATGGCCTGCTGGTTCCGGTGCGCCTGAAGCCGGGCCAGTGGCTGGCCGGCGCGGCCGTCACCGTGCTGCTGCTCTCGCTGGTGGGGCCGGCTTTCGCCCTGCTGCTGCGGGTCAACCCCAACTACGGGTACGCCTTCGGGTCGCTGAAAACGGTCTTCCTGCTGTGCGTCTGGGTGTATTACTCCTTCGCCGCCATCCTTTTCGGCACCGAGGTCATGGCCAACCTCCGGCGCAAGGACGCCCTGGTGCTCAAGCGGCTCCTGCTGGCGCCGGCGGCGTTTAAGCCGGGCGCGCTCCTGAACCGTTTCGTGCGGACGTTCGGCGAGGGCGAACTCATTTGCCGGGAGGGCGACGCCGGCGACGAGATGTTCGTCATCCTCGCCGGCGCCGTCGCCCTGAGCAAGGAGGGCCGGCCGCTGCTGACGATGAAGCCGGGCGACTTCTTCGGCGAAATGGCCATGCTGCTCCAAGCGCCGCGCACGGCGACGGCGGCGGCGGCGGTTCCGGAGACTGCCCTGGCGGTCATCTCCGCCCGCAACTTCGACCTCGTGCTCGGCGAAAACCCCGGGATCGTGCTGACCCTGCTCCAGGACATGGCCTCCCGGCTCAAGGCCACGACGGAGCAACTCCGCCGGGAGGACCGGAACGCGCAGGACACCTCGCGATCGCTCATGAACCCCGTCCCCGGGTCGCCCTGAACCTCACCCCCTGAAATTCCCGCGCCGCGCTTCAGCAATGCCTTCAATCGGGTCGGCGGGAGCGCGCCGGGCCCGGGCCGAAACGGTATTCAAAATAACACTTGCAGTTCCCGCCTGAATCGCCCATAGTGCCGCGCGTTTTTTCCGGGCGCCTTCCCGAGGCGCCCTCGGAACCGCAGGAGCCTGTTCCCATGGTTCAGAGTATCGATCGATCGCGTGTGCGCAACATCGGCATTATGGCGCACATTGACGCCGGCAAGACGACGGTCAGCGAGCGGCTCCTGTTCTTTTCCGGCAAGACCTACAAGCTGGGCGAGGTGCACGACGGCGCCGCCGTCATGGACTGGATGGCGCAGGAGCGCGAGCGGGGGATCACGATCACCTCGGCGGCCACGACTTTCGCCTGGAAGGGCCACGAGATCACCCTGATCGACACGCCCGGCCACATCGACTTCACCGCCGAGGTTGAGCGCAGCCTGCGGGTGCTCGACGGCGTCGTGGCCCTGTTCTGCGCCGTCGGGGGCGTCCAGCCCCAGTCCGAGGCGGTTTGGAAGCAGAGCGAGAAATACGGCGTGCCCAAGGTGGCCTTCATCAACAAGATGGACCGCGACGGCGCCGACTTCTTCGACGTCGTGGCCAAGATCCGCGACACCCTCGGCGCCCGCGCCGTGCCCGTCGTGATCCCGATCGGACGCGAAGACGGTTTCCGCGGCATCATTGACTTGGTTGCCATGCGGGCCACCCTCTACGAAGGCGACAGCCCGGACCAGGATGCCGCCGCCGGGCCGATCCCGCCCGAACACCTGGACCTCGCCCGGGAATGGCGCGCCCGGCTCGCCGAGGCCTGCGCCGAGGAGGACGAGAGCGTCCAGGAACGCTTCCTGACCACCGGCGACCTGGACGCTGAGGACCTGACGCGCATTCTCCGCCAGGCCACCCTCGCCCGC
>CAZVVD010000186.1:3484-3814 GCA_964630555.1 uncultured Verrucomicrobiota bacterium
CGGATTATCCCCGTCTACTGCGGCTCGGCCCTCAAGAACAAGGGCATCCAGTCTCTGTTGGACGGTGTGGTCGCCTTCCTGCCCTCGCCCGCCGAACTGCCGCCGGTCACCGGGACGGCGGACGGCGCGCCCGCCGAGCGCGCCCCCTCCGATGACGCCCCTTTTTCGGCCCTGGCCTTCAAGATCGTCAGCGACCGGCACGCCGGCAAGTTGACCTACCTGCGCATCTATTCCGGCCGACTCCGTAACGGCGACAGCCTGACCAACAGCACCCGCCAGAAGGAGCAGCGGATCGGCCGCCTGATGCGCATGCACGCCAGCCGCCCGGAA
>CAZVVD010000187.1:0-3780 GCA_964630555.1 uncultured Verrucomicrobiota bacterium
TGGGCGATAGAGGGCTCGAACCTCCGACCCCTACCATGTCAAGGTAGTGCTCTAGCCAACTGAGCTAATCGCCCGGACACCCGGCAACGCCCCATTCAGCGCCGGCTGGCGCCACCTGCGGCGTGTCGCAATCAACACCCAAAGAACCCGGACATCCTAGCGCCCGGCGGCGGCCGGGTCAATGGTTTTCAACCCGTGGTTTTTTCACCCCGTGGTCGGACACGCGGCCGGGCGGGGATCGCCCGCCGGAAAAATGACCGATAAAAAGATTGTCAGCCAGGGTTCCTTGGGATATAAGGACGGACTTTTAAGGGAAAGGAGCCTATGGCCAAAACCTATAAAATCGCGGTGCTTCCCGGCGACGGGACCGGACCGGAAGTGATCCGGGAAGGCTTGAAGGCGCTGGCGGCGGCCTCCGGCCGCTTCGGATTTGCGCTGGACCTGACCACCTACGACCTGGGGGGCGATCGCTACCTGAAGACGGGCGAGACCGTGCCCGATTCGGTCCTGGCGGAGTTGCGCGCTTTCGATGCGATCTACCTCGGCGCCATCGGCCATCCCGGTGTGAAGCCCGGCATCCTGGAAAAGGGGATTTTGCTCAGGATCCGGTTCGAATTGGACCAGTACGTCAATCTGCGCCCGATCAAGCTCTACCCGGGCGTGGAATCTCCCCTGAAGGGGAAGGGGCCCAGCGAGATCGATTACGTCGTTGTCCGCGAAAACACGGGCGGACTCTACACCGGCGTGGGCGGCATTTCGATGAAAGGGTCGCCCCAGGAAGTGGCCATGCAGGCCATGGTCTATTCGCGCTTCCAGGTGGATCGCTGCCTGCGCTACGCGTTCGACTACACCCGCCGGCGGAACAAGCGCAAGACCCTGGCCCTGTGCGGGAAGACCAACGTGCTGACCTACGTGTTCGACCTCTGGGAGCGGGCCTTTCACGAGCTGGGCGCGCGCGATTACCCGGAGATCAAGCGCGAGTATTACCACGTCGACGCGACCTGCATGTGGATGGTCAAGAATCCCGAGTGGTTCGACGTCATCGTCACCGAGAACATGTTCGGCGACATCATCACCGACCTGGGCGCCATCACCCAGGGCGGCATGGGCATCGCGGCGGGGGGCAACATCAACCCCGACGGGGTCAGCATGTTTGAGCCGATCGGCGGTTCGGCGCCGAAATACACCGGTCAGAACGTGATCAATCCCCTGGCGGCCATTTGCGCCGGCGCCATGATGCTCGACGAGCTGGGCGAGCACCAGGCCGCCCGGCGGATCGAGGAAGCCGTCATGGAGGTCACCGCCGGCAAGCTCAAGAGTCTGGCCGCCGGGAGGATGGGGTACTCCACCACCCAGGTCGGCGACCTGGTGGCGCAGGGCATTGCGCGTTGAGGATGTGAGGCGAGGGCAGCATGAAAAAATACCGGGTAGGCGTGGTGGGCATCGGGGCCGTTGGCGCGGAAATGATCCGCGTACTGCGGGAACGGGATTTTCCCTGCGAGGAAATCCGCGTGCTGGCGCGCACGGAGCGGGACGAGACCATTGATGGTGAGAGCTTTCACGTCGTGCCAGCGACGCCGGCGGCGTTCCAGGGGCTGCAGTTCGCGTTTTTCGCCGGGACGGAAGGCGCCAAGGGCGCGTCCCAGCAGCTGGGCTGGCAGGCGGTGGAGCAGGGGGTGGTGGTCATCGACAACGGCGATGATTTTCGGATGGATGCGCGCGTGCCGCTGGTGATTCCCGAAGTCAACCCGGCGGCCCTGGCCAAGCACATGGGGTTGATCGCCAATCCCAACTGCAGCACCATCATCGCCTTGATGGCCCTTGCGCCCCTGTACCGCGCGGCCCGCATCCGGCGCTTCATCGCCAGCACCTACCAGGCGGTGTCCGGCACCGGCCGCAACGCCATCCTGGAGCTGGAGCAGCAGGTGCGGAACTATGCGGCGGGCAAGCCGGCGGAGCACGCGGTCTACCCGCACCCCATCGCCTTCAACGTGATCCCCAAGATCGGGGGCGTGAAGCCGGATGCCGCCGGCCACACGAGCGAGGAGCTGAAAATGCGCAACGAAACCAGGAAAATACTGGAGGACAAGAGGATCCGGGTCTGCGCCACCTGCATCCGGGTGCCCGTGTTCAACGGCCACACCGAGGTGCTGAACATCGAGTTCGACCGCCCGGTGGATCCCGGCGAGGCCCGCGACATCCTTTCGCGCGCGCCCGGGGTGGTGGTCGTGGACGCCATCGAGCGGGACGAATACCCCATGCCCATCCAGGTCTCGGGGCAGGACAATGTCTTCGTGGGCCGCATCCGCGCCGACGAGAGCGTCAAGAACGGTCTGACGCTGCTGGCCTGCGGCGACAACATCCGCAAGGGCGCGGCCACCAACGCCGTGCAGATCGCCGAGTCCCTCATCGCCCGCTAGAACCCTCAGGACGCGCCCGGGAGGGGCAGGGTGTTCTCCCAGGGCTGGGGAACATTCCACGGCGTATTGCTTTCCGATTCGGACGTGGAGGCGCAGCCTGCCAGCCCGAAGAGTCCCGCCGCCGCGGCGCAGCGCAGAAGGTATCCCCACGAACTCGCCCCCGGCCTTCGGCGCCGACCGTGGCGGGGCGGGGAATTGAGCCAAAGAGGAGCAGTGGAACGCATGACTAGGTCGCAAGTGTCTGGGCGGGACGTTTTTTCAGCTGACGCAGCGGGCGCCCCCGTCGTTCCCGGGGTGCGCAGGGAAGGTTGACTATCCTTGGGTTGCGGGCACGGCGCCGCGTTAGTAAATGACGAAATCACCCTTTTGCGGCTGGAGCTGAAGGCGGACGATATCCGCAACCGCCATATTATTCTCGATGGCCTTGACGCGCACCTTGCCGACCAGCTGGTCGGCGCGATGAATGATCAGTTCCAGGTTAAGGCCGACATTTTTCTGGCTTTCCTCGGTGGACAGGCTGATGATCAGGAAGTTCCACTCGGGGTCGACATACAGGACTTTCCCGTGCTGCCCCTTGGCCAGGACCGGGACCGCAGGCTGATCCCCGGTGGTCCGCCGGGCCAAGTCGTCCTTGAGTTTCTTGACTTCCGTTTCCAGGCCGACCACCTGTTCGGCGAACTTGTTGGTTTCCGCCTCCAGATTGGCGATCCGGGTGTTCTGCCCTTCGATCTTGGTGTTCAGCTCGATCTTGTCCCGTTCCAGGTCCTTGATGGTGTCGTCCCGGGCGACGATGGTGGCATCCCGGGCGGCCACGGTGGCGTTCAAGCTGACGATCTCGGCCTTGGCCGTCGCCAGGTTGGTCTGGGTGATACGGAGTTCATCCTCGGTCTTGGCCAGCGTCTCGCGGGTGTCCTTGAGGGTGGCGCGGGTTCCGTTCAGGCGCCCCAGTTGGTCCTTGGCGGCCAGCCCCAGCCGGTTAAGCGGGATATCCATGGCGGCCGGCCCCCCCGGCTTCTGTTTGTAGGTCTTGAGCTGGTCGTCGGGAATGACCAGCTTCTGGTCGGAATCGTCGCCCGCCTCGAGGGTGCCGGCGACCTGCTTGATGGCCGCCTCCAGCTTCAGGGTCCGGCCCTTGAGCATTTCCCGCTGCTGGAACAGGATCAGCCCCATGACCAGCGCGGCGCCGGACAGAAGCAGCAGAACCACGACGACCACCTGCATCGCCATCTTCATCAGAGGCCTTCCTTAAGGCAATAGGGGCAAACCGATGTAATGCTAGCAGGTCCGTCCGCGGCGACAAGCAATTTTTTTGCCTTTTCAAGGCAAACTCCCGACGCCGGCGGCGGGCCGATGCGGGACA
>CAZVVD010000188.1:0-3775 GCA_964630555.1 uncultured Verrucomicrobiota bacterium
TCGTGACGTTCGTGGCGCCGTCCGCGTTGTTCACCTGCGGATAGCCGAAGGGCGCCTGGGAACAGTTCTGATCGTATCCGTCGAAGCTGCCGCCCAGGAAGTTCACAGCCTGGACCCGCGTCGTGAACGCGGCGGTCTCAGACCAGCCGTCTCCCTCGCCGTTCGTGGCGTAACAGCGATAGTAGTAGGACGTGTCCGGCGTCAGATTGCTCACGGCCGCACAGATAGCGCCCGTGCTGCGCCAGCCCAGCCTGTTCGTGCCGGACCAGGCGTTCGTATCCTGGCCCCAATAGACATAAACATCATTGGTGACCGCCCCGTCGGTGAGATTCCCGTTGAGCGTGGCCGTGGTGTAGCTCACCGGACCCGCGCCCGATCCCGTGTCCAGCGCCGGGGGCGCGGCCAGCGCCGGGACACATAGCAGGCCGATCAGCAACGCCGACATATACGTATAAATTTTGCTTGGGGTATCCACTTCGCTGTCCCAACCACAAGGAATAGGGGTTGTTCACAGTTAAAAACGACAATCAGGGGTATCTCCTTGACTGGCGCAACCACAACGGATAGTGGTTATTCGCTGCTAAAAACCGCAAGATTATTGGATTTAGGCCAGCGAAGTGGATACCCCTATAATCACAATATATGGTGTATGCGCCACTCAAGTGGATAACCCAGATAAATTTTTATGAACCCGCTCCGCATTCATTGCAGCCACGCTCCGTCCTTTGGCGCCCCAACTCGCCTCCTTGGAGGGGCTTGGGGGTGGGTGTCATACCGCCGCGTTTCCGGGCCAAAACACGCAGCGCTGGCGCCGCGTCTACCAAGATGTTCCGCCGTGGCATGTCATAATTGGAATTGCCGCGCTTTTAAACATGGTTACACCCTGGGCTATAATATTGGCCCCCCTTGGGGACCGGGACCAGCTTGAGTCAACACCGCTCGCTCCAGATTCTTCTCCGGAGGGGCGCTGCTCATAGCGCGGCGCATACCAGCACCTGCCGCGCTACGCCTGTCCGAGCGTCGGCCAGGGAGCGGCAGACTTGCCTCAAGAAAAGAACGTCGCCGCCGCCATTCTTCATTTTGACGACTGACCTCTGATCTCTGACCTCTACGGCTCTTCCCCTACGGCCCCCCCCCTCCTACGCGACGGTCCGCTACGGCAGGCAGGCCAGACGGCCTGCCCTGAAGTGCGCCCCGCTCTACTTCAGGGCGCTGTGCGCACACCGCGCCAACCGCTGTGGATGCCCCTGCTTTGGTAGAAGTAGGTCGCGTCCGTACGGTCCGACACGCGCGCCCAAGTGCTCGCGGAGCCCGGACCGTAACGGCCACCGCGATACCCGGCACCGCTAGTATTCGTTCCCGGCCAGCCGATCACATCCGCCTCGCCGGCGGAGTTTGTGAGCATGCCGTCGCCGTGCAATCCCGTAAAGGCGCGCCCCGAACTCGCCCCCACCGTCACACAGCGTTCCGCCATATTCCAGCTCAACTCCAGCACCCCGTAATACCCCGCCCCGGACAAAACGCGCGTAGCGCCTGTCCGCGCCGCAAAAATCCCCACCCGCGCCGGGCCGTCAAGGGTGTTGGGCTCATTGTAGTTCGCATTCGCCGGGCTCGCCATTACCGTGCCGCTCCCCTGTTGCCCAACTTCGCCGGCCAGTTGTATGCCGTTCGTGGTCCCCCATGCGTATTCGTTCGGCACCGGATAGGCTGCCCCCCGGCACGCCTTCTCGAACTCCAGCTCCGTCAGCGGCCGCAAGGCCGCCCAGTCCGCATACGCGGCCCCATCTACCCAGTTCAGATAATTGCACCCACGGTCCGGTGCAGAGGCGCTGTAGTAGTTGAAGGCGTTGCGAGTGATGGTGTGGCGACCGGCGCTGGAATTCGGCCAACGATTGTTCGCCTGCGCCGTGGTCAGCTTGTTCAGGAAGTCCACGTATTGCCCCTGGCTGACCTCGTGTTTCATGCAGTAGAACGCCGCATACCCGTTCGGAAACGAGTTGGAGACTATGCCCGCTTGATCGCCAGCAGAGGTGTAATAAAGATTCCCAGGCGAGTTCGTCACCGTGATGGCATTGGTCGAGGAGACCAGGAAGGGATTGGTGGTCTGAAGGTCGGCGGTATATTGGTAGAAATGACCTACCTCGCTCCCTCCGGAGCCGAGATAGTACGGGCCCTCCGGGATCAAGACCATCTCGATGGCGTGCACGGACACCTCCACCACCGCACCGGTGGCGAAATCGTACCCGTTCGACCCGTAGTCCCACTTCAGCTTGGCGCCCGCGTAATTGACGTTCCCGGTGTAGTTCGCGGCGTGGTACAAGAACACGCCCTTGCCATCGGGCACGGCGGATATCGCACCGTTGGCGCCGGGCACGTGCGCGCCGCTGTTGGTGGACAGCGCCGCGTGTTCCCAGACGCTCGAACCCGGGGCGCGGAACTTCACGAATACCCAGGCCGCGTCCCAGTTCTCGGCGTTGCGCCAGGAGTTCTCCCAGGATAGGTCGAACACCACGCTGACCGTTTTGGCGACCGTGTCCTGCTTGGTCAGCCCCACGTTCGACACCCGGATGTTATTCGCCGCCGCCGGCGCGGCCGGCAGGAGCACCAGGCCGACCAGGACCAGACCGGACGCGCAATGCCTGATGAGTTTATTGAGCATCATGTCTCCATCTTGTGTAGTTTTGCAGAAAAACGATAAAATTGTACTAGGGCTATGCGGCCATCGCAAGCACATTGATAAGGGTGGTCGTGGTTTTCGATGGGAGCGGTGTTTTTTCGGAGTCCATAAAAAGGCGCTGCCGCCACAAGACGCGGCGTAGATCGCGGCGTCCGAACGCATGCGGCTGGTCAGGTGGGTATTGGGCAGAGGCCGGCCAGACGTCAACCTCCAGCTGGTTCGTCAAGCTCTCCGGCAGCGGCTACGCCACGGTCACGGCGGAGCAGTAGCGCCTTCGTGTTTGGCCTTGTCAGCCGGCGCCTTCGCCTGGGGCGCGGCTCGGATAGGGTCTTCCGGCGGTTTCGATACTACCCCCGCTTTGTCGAATAACGAGCCCAGCATGCTGGTGATGTGCAGGCAAATGAGATTATCAAACATACTATTCATGATAACGTACAGTGTTTTTCGCACTTTCAAAGAAGCCGTACTCCCGCTAGACATGGGACGTGAAGAACAACCCATGAAATCCCGAGGAAACGGGGTCAACTGGCAAGGACAATCCGGCAGTTCTTTTGATGGACTCCCGGGCAGCCGCCTGTTCCGCCGGGCCGTGCCGCCCAGGACCGCCATGGTCTGACGCCCCGGCACCGGATGCAAGTTTCCCCGACTGCTACGGTCTTTTCTACGGCTCCAAACATTTCCCTGCGTTTCACGCGCTACGATCATTAGGAAATCGCGGTAGTTTTCATTTCTGTCTTCATTTGTAATCCGCAGGTCGCCGGTTCGACCCCGGCAGCTGGCTCATTCGTTATCAATGCTTTTGCGAGTTCGTCCTTCCCTGTTTAGGCGTTTGGCGCGACGCCCCGCTCGCCTTCACTGCCACTCCCTGGCGAAGCGCCCAGGCGTGGCTTCCGCGCTGTCACCGCTCCCGGAGAAGAGAAAACAATTCAGGCCGAAGCGGCTATCCCTGGCCGAGCTCTGGCAGGCGCAGCCACGGAACGTGCCCCCGAGCGCCCTATAGGAACACTTCGCTCGAAGAATCGCTCCGTTCGGGGAAGCCCCACAGTCAGGCGCGGGGAAAGAAAGATGAAAGATAAGATAGAAAGTATCCAATCCCCA
>CAZVVD010000189.1:0-1251 GCA_964630555.1 uncultured Verrucomicrobiota bacterium
GCGTCCGCCTGTTCACCGACGAGGTCATGAAGATCATGCGCGACAACTACAAGAAAATGGAAATCGTGGATTACATCGGCGGCGAGCTGGGGCCGCGCCAGGCGACGGGCGACGAGACCCGGCAGACGCTGGTGGACCTGCTTCATCCGCTTCCGGCCGGCGGCACGCTGATCGGCGGGCGGGTGTACGTCAGCGCGCCCACCCGTCTGCAGTTCTGCCTGCTGCGGCCCGCCGACGACCGGCGGGAGCTGCGCGTGGCCGATATCAGCCGGGAGCTGAAGGCCGAAAAGGCCGGCGCGCACCAGCTGGCCTTCGAGGTGCCGATGGCCGCGCACAAGGGGGATTTGATCGGGGTGTATTGTCCCGACGCCGTGACCATTCCCTACGACGACGTCAACACCGGCTACATTGTCCTGGCGCCCGGCAGCGTCAAGCTGAACGCCACGATCACGATCCAGCCGGAGGAAGGCCGCCACCGGCGCGCCTATTCCTTCGGCGTCCTCGGCTTCCTCGAAAAGGAATGAGCTTTTAGACGTATTCGATCGTCGCCGGCGGTTTGGGCGTCAGGTCGTAGAGGCAGCGGCTGATGCCCCCCAGCGCGGTGATCCGGCGGCTGATGCGCTCCAGCGTGCTCCAGGGCAGGCGGGTCACGGAAGCGGTCCGGGCGTCCACGCTCTGGACGCAGCGCACGACGACGATCCCGCCGAATTCGCGCCGGCCGGCGCGAATTCCGGTGGCGCGGTCCTCGAGCAGCGCGGCGAAGTACTGGAAGGCGCCGCAGCCGGCCAGCTCCTCCTCCACGATCGCCGTTGCCCGGCGCACGAGCTCCAGCTTTTCCTCCGTGACCGCGCCCGTGATCCGCGCGGCCAGGGCCGGGCCTGGGAAGGGCATGCGCTGGGCCACCGCGGCCGGCAGCCCGAGCGCCGCCGCGACCTTCCGGACGCCGTCCTTGCGCAGGGTCTTTAGCGGCTCCAGGACCGAGTAGCCGTAGGCTTCCTCGGGCTTGATGCCGAGCTGGGCCAGGATGTTGTGCTGGCGCTTGATGCCGGCCACCGACTCCTCGATGTCCGTCAGGATCGTGCCGTGCATGAGGAAGCGCGCCCGGGTCCGCTGGACCAGCTTGACGAAGACCTTCGCATAAAACGTGTCGGTGATGGCCTGCCGCTTCTTCTCGGGGTCGGTGACACCCCGGAGCGCCCGGAGGAACTCCGCCCGCGCGTCAACCCGCTGCACCGGGATCTTCAGGCCGGC
>CAZVVD010000189.1:1261-3773 GCA_964630555.1 uncultured Verrucomicrobiota bacterium
GACCACCCGCGCGGGCTCGCCCGCGCGCATCAGGGCATTGTCCACGAAAAACGACTTCATCCGCCGGCCCAGGGCCCGGTGGCCGAGGACAGTGACCACCGAGCTGTCCACCCCGCCGCTCAGGGCGTTGATAGCGATGCCGCTGCCAACGGTCTCGCGGATTTCGGCGACCTGTTCATCGATAAACGCCCTGGCGTTCATAGCCTGCCCCCTCGTGTTGTTGCGGATTGATCACGCTGCGCCGCGGATACGGGTTGCGCCCCACGGTACCGCCGGCGGGCCGGCGGCGCAAGCGATTATTTTGAACTCGCGGTCTTGGCGCCATTGCCCGGCGCCCTCGCGGCGCGGGGCGGTCGGCGGCCGGCGCTGAAGCCGGTGATGGGGAGCGGCGGCAGGACGAGACGGGCCGGCAGGGGGCGTCATTCGCCAGCCGGGGGCGCGGATTCCGGGGCCGGCGCGCCGTCGAGGTATTGACGCGCGCGGTGGAAGAAGCCGGCCAGGGTGGGGAGGTTTTCCCGGCCGGGCCAGGGGATGACGTCCGGGCGGGCGCGGCCGGCTTCGGCGCTTTTCATGATGACACGCTGCAGGGCCGCGAGGTTGTTCAGCCGGGGGTCTCCGGGATCCGCTTGCCGGAGCTGATCGAAGGCGGGGCCGCAGGCTTCGATGTCCGCCAGGACAGCCTCCCACAGGGCGTTGCGCCGGGCGAGCAGGCCGGGCAGCAGGCTGGGGGGGCCGCCGCGGATTTCCTCCAGCGGGATCAACCGCCGGGGATCCTCGTCCAGCCAACCGGCGACCAAGCCGAGGCTGCGGCGCAAGGATTCAAAATCGTGTTGGGGGTCGGTTCCCGGCCGGGGCGGCTGCCCGGAAATCCGCCGCAGAACGTCCAGGACAGACGCGGGCGAATCGCCAAAGAGGTTTAACTCGGCGGTGCGGTCGTCGGCAAACGCGGCGATTTGGGCCAGCAGGCGCCGCTGAAGATCGGCGAGCTGGACGCAATATTCTTCCGCCCGCTGTTCCGCGGTGGGAGCCTCCGGCCCCGCCGGCAGGTCCGCGGGCGCCGGGAGTTTCAGGGTGGCCGAGAGCGTGGCCATGACATCCCGATACTGCGCCAGGGCGGCGGCCGGGTAGGCGGAATCCTGCAATGCCCGGTTCCGTTCAGCCTGCCAGGCCGCCTCCGGTTCCGTCCCGGCCGGGTGCCCGCCGGTATCCGGCGCGGCCGGGAGGGGAAGGACGGCCGCGGGCGGCTGGGGCGGAACCGGCGGCGTCCGTTTGCGATACTGCCGGTTAACGGCGTAAGCCGCCGCCAGGGCGGCGAGCAGCAGCAGGATAAATGGGATGCGGCCGCCCAGGCGTGCTCGGGTCGGCGGTCGGCGCGGTTTGCCGCCGGCGGCGGCCGCCGGGAGGGTGAGGGTGGTTCCGTGTCCGCTCTCGGGTGTCACCCCGACCACGCTATCCTCGGTGTCCGGGGACCGGCTGAAATCAGAACTGGAGCCGGTGTCCGGGGGCGCCGCCGGCGGGGCGCCGTTGCCCGCTCCTTCCGCCGGCACGGCGATTTCCGCCGTTTCGGTGATGTCGGCCGGTCCGCCGATCTGGGAAATGTCCGGGCGATCCTGGCGTGTGGGAAGTTCTCCGACGCACACCACGATGACCGACACGTTGTCATCGCCCCCGGCGCGATTGGCTTCCTCGACCAGGGCGGTGGCGATCCGGGCGGGATCGGGGAGGGGGACGGCGGTGATCAGGGCGCGGATTTCGTTATCCGCAAGCATCTTGGTCAGGCCGTCGGAGCAGAGCAGGTAGCAATCGCCGGCCTTCACCTGGACCACGATTTCATCCAGTTC
This sequence comes from uncultured Verrucomicrobiota bacterium, assembly GCA_964630555.1. Taxonomy (GTDB): domain Bacteria; phylum Verrucomicrobiota; class Kiritimatiellia; order JAAZAB01; family JAAZAB01; genus JAHIJO01. The sequence goes on from CAZVVD010000189.1 coordinate 3,103, forward strand.
GACCGTATCGTCCAGGCCGATGGCCCGGGTGATGACGCCCCGGAACATGGAGGGCAGCGCGCCGTCGTGCGCCAGGCCGGCGGCCGCCGCCAGGGAATGGTCCTCGGTGAGACATTCCAGGAAGCCGTCGCGGAGGCGGTAGGCGCGGCTGTCGCCGGCATGCACGATCGCGGCCTGCTCCGGCTGGTAATCGTCGAAGAACAGGACCACGGCGGTGGTGCCGGCGCCGACGATCGCCCGTTCGTCGGCCATGGCCTTGATCCGCCGGCTGGCCGCGTTCAGCGCCTGGCGGATCTGGGCCGTTTTTTGGGCGGACTCGACACCGGTGGGGAACGCGCTTCGAACGGCTTCCACGGTCCAGCGGCTGGCCAGCTCACCGCCGGCGGCGCCGCCCATGCCGTCGGCGACGCAAAACACGCCCGCTTTCGGCAGGATGAGGATCGCGTCCTCGTTGGCCTTGCGCTTGCGGCCGATATCGCTGAGCGCCGCCGAAGTCAAGTGGTTGAAATCCATGCTTCCCTTCCCATCCCGGCGCCGAAGCGCGGCGTGACGACGAGAAGCATTATGGCGCGCGGCGGGCGGCAAGTCAAGCGGTTCAGCGGACAGCGGTTCAGCGGACCTTGTTCTGCTCGCGGCGCTTGCGGATGATGGCTTCCGCCAGCGTCGCGGGC
>CAZVVD010000190.1:0-3681 GCA_964630555.1 uncultured Verrucomicrobiota bacterium
GCGGCGGTCTCCGAGCTGCGGGTCCTCGAGGATCGCCAGTTCTGCCTGGTGGATGGCGAGCCGGTGGGGATCGTCCCGGCCCGCCAGGTCCTGGCGCTCTCCAGCCCCATGCCCGTCCGCGAGCGGTTGGCCCTGGCGGTGATCAGCGACCGGCTCAACCGCTACGGGCTGGCGGTGGACCGGTTTATCGGCCAGCGCGAGCTGGTGGTCCTGCCCCTCGATCCGCGCCTCGGCAAGGTGCCCAACGTCGGGGCCGGCGCGGTCATGGAGGACGGCGCCCCCGTCCTGATCCTGGACACGGACGACCTGGTCCGCTCGGTCGACAACCTCCTGGCCCACGGCAAGCTGGCGCGGATCGGCCCGGCCGCGGCGGAGCAGGCCGCGGCCAGGAAGCACGTCCTGGTGGTGGACGATTCCCTCACCGTGCGCGAGGTGGAACGCAAGCTCCTCGAGCACCGCGGCTACGAGGTCTCGTTGGCGGTGGACGGCATGGACGGCTGGAACATCCTACAGACGCTCAAGCCGGACCTGGTTATTTCGGATGTCGACATGCCGCGGATGAACGGCATCGAACTGGTCCGCCGCATCAAGCATTCCCCGCGCCTGGCCCAGTTGCCGGTCATGATCGTGTCCTACAAGGACCGTGAGGAGGACCGCCTGGCGGGCCTGGAGGCGGGGGCCAACTACTATCTCGCCAAGAGCAGCTTCCACGACGAAACCCTGCTGGGCGCGGTCCGCGACCTCATCGGCGAGCCATGACCAGCGCGAGGAGCACCCCCATGAACCCCCTGACCATCGGCTGGGCATCGCGGAACGTCAGCACGGACAAGCCGGTCTCGATTCCCGGCCAGTTCCACGTCCGCCTGTCGGAGGGGGTCTTCGACCCGGTGACTGTCACCGCGCTGGCCCTTGAGAACGGAAAGGACCTGGCGATTTTCGTCTCGGCCGACATCGTGGTCATCCGCAACTACCTGGTTGACCGCCTGCGCGAGCGCGTGGCGGCGCGCGAGCCCGCCGTTCCCGTCGACAAAATCATCCTGAGCGCCACCCACACCCATACCGGGCCGTCCACCTACGGCGACCAGCCGACCACGGCGCCGTCGGGCTCCGTCATCGCCGGCTTGCGGAACCTTCCGCTGGAAGGACTCCGGGCGGCTTCGAACGACGAGTACCGAGAATTCTTCCTCGACCAGGCCGCCGGCGCGGTCGTGGAAGCGTTCCGGGGGCGGCGGCCGGGCGGGATCGCCTACGGCTACGGTTACGCTGTCGTCGGGCACAGCCGGCGGGTGGTGTACTTTGACGACCTGTCGCTTCGCCCGGGAACGGCGATCAACTCGACCCACGGCGTGGATGGGCATGCCCGGATGTACGGCCAGACCCGCGACCCGCAGTTCAGCCACTACGAGGCCGGCGCCGATCCGTTCGTCAACCTGCTCTACACCTTCGGGCCGGACGGCCGGCTGACCGGCGCCGTGGTCAACATCCCCTGTCCGGCCCAGAATTCCGAGGGGGAGCGGGTGCTTTCCGCGTCCTTCTGGAACGAAATCCGGCAGGCGGTCCGCGCCCGGCACGGCGACATCCCGATCCTGGCGCAGGCCGCCGCGGGGGGCGACCTTTCGCCGCGGATCCTGCATTACCAGCAGGCCGAGGCCCGCCGTTTCCGGCTGAAGTACGGCGCGGGCCCCGAACCCATCGCAGAATACAGCGCCCGCCGGGATATCGCCGAGCGGGTGGCCGACGCCTTCGACGAGGTGCTGGCCTGGGCCCGCAAGGATATCCGCACCGAGCTGCCCCTCGCGCACGTGGTGACCACCGTGCAGCTCGACCGGCGGCGCATCACGCCCGCGGAGGCCGAGACCGACCGCCGGGAGCTGGACCAGCTCATGCGGCGGGAGTTCAAAAAGGACGGCTCGCCCATGGAGCGGCTATTCCACGACTCGATCCTGCTGGCGGCCCGGGGCCGCTGCCGGCGGGTCCTGGAGCGTTTCGAGCTCCAGGACCGGGAGCCGACCGTGCCGATGGAACTGCATGTCGTCCGCCTCGGCGAGATCGCCCTCGCCACGAACCGCTTCGAGCTGTACATGGACTTCATGCACCGCATCCAGGCCCGCAGCCCCTTCGAGCAGACGTTCATCGTCCAGCTCACCGGTGTGCCGGGGCCGGACGGGGGCACCTACCTGGCGACGGAGCGCGGCGCCTGGGGCAAGGGCTACAGCGCCAGCCGTTACTGCAACCTGGTGTCGCCCCGGGGGGGGCAGCAGTTGGTGGATGAAACCGTCGCGATTCTCGAGGCCCTGCACGCGGGACGCTTTCCGTGAAAATCGCCATCGTCAACGATCTTGCCCTGGCGGTTGAGGCCTTGCGCCGGGTGGTCCTCTCGGTCCCGGGCCACGAAGTTGCCTGGGTCGCCAGGGACGGGGCCGAGGCGGTGGCACAGTGCGCGCGCAACCTGCCCGACCTCGTGCTGATGGATTTAATCATGCCTGTCATGGACGGCGTGGAGGCGACCCGGCGGATCATGAAGGCCACGCCCTGCGCGATCCTGGTGGTGACCGCCACCGTGGCCGGCCATGCCGCCAAGGTCTTCGAGGCCATGGGGTTCGGCGCCCTGGACGCGGTCTGCACCCCGGTGCTCGGCCGGGACGGCCGAATTGACGGGGGAAACGAGCTGTTGAAAAAGGTCAGCGCCATCGGCCGGCTGATCGGCAAGGACGCCCCCGTCATCGACATCGCGGCGCCGGCCGGGGGCGGCCGGCTGGCTGCGCCGGGACCGCTGGTGGCCATCGGCGCTTCGACCGGCGGTCCCAAGGCGCTGGCCAGCGTGCTCTCGGCCTTGCCGGCGCGGTTGGCGGCGCCCGTGGTCGTGATCCAGCACGTGGACGTCCAGTTCGCCCAGGGGCTGGCGGAGTGGCTGGCCGCCCAGACGCCGCTGGCAGTTTCGCTGGCGGGCGAGGGGGCGGTCATCAAGCCCGGCAGGGTCTACGTGGCCGGCACCAATGACCACCTGGTCGTGGGTCCGGACCTGGCCCTGCATTACACCCCGGACCCGCGGGAGTATCCTTACCGCCCTTCGGCGGACGCCTTTTTCCTGAGCCTGCTCCGCCATTGGCCGCGGCCGGGGGTCGCGGTCCTGCTGACCGGCATGGGCCGCGACGGCGCCCGCGGGCTGCTGACCCTGCGCCAGGCCGGCTGGCATACCATCGCCCAAGACCGAGCCAGCTCCGTGATCTACGGCATGCCGCGCGCGGCCGCCGAACTCAACGCGGCCGTCGAAATCCTGCCGGTGCACGCGATCGCACCGGCGATTATCCAACAGGTCCGGAAAGGAACCGCCCATGTCAAGCCCTGATACCGCCGCCCCGCCTGCCACCCTGACCCAGCACGCGATCACCGTCCTGCTCGTGGACGACCAGCCGATTGTCGGCGACGCCGTGCGCCGGATGCTGGCACCTGAGAAGGACATCGCCTTCCACTACTGCCGGGAACCCGCCCAGGCCATGGCCATGGCCGCCGAGATCAGGCCCACGGTCATCCTGCAGGACCTGGTGATGCCGGAGATCGACGGCCTGACCCTGGTGCGTTTCTTCCGGGCGCACCCGAAGCTGAAGGACGTGCCCCTGATCGTGCTTTCCAGCAAGGAGGAGGCCACCACCAAGGCCGAGGGGTTCGCCGCCGGCGCCA
>CAZVVD010000191.1:0-3593 GCA_964630555.1 uncultured Verrucomicrobiota bacterium
TTTGACCACGGTTTTCTATCTTACCACGTGGTCTAAAAAACGGGGTCCACTATAATTGTTGAACCTGGCGATTCTGACATCGGCTGGTTCATAGAACGCGTCTCCAGCCTTCAGGTCTCGAGTGCGTTCGCCCTCGATTTCAAATGCGATGCTCCCCGCTGTGACTACGCCAACCGTGGGACAGGGATGCAGATGCAGGGGGGCGTCTATCCCCACGTTCATGGTGACTTCTTGTATTCTGACCCGTGCAACTGCTTTGCTCCCTTCGATAGCGGCTGTCAGCAATTCCCTTCTCGCTACTGGTTGTGTCATCTGCATGATCCTTCCCACCTAACGACAAAAGTCAGATTCCGAGTGGAACGCGAGGTAACCTGGACTTTCTGGTTCGAGATCAGTCTTTCTTGAAGTCTTTCCTGTTCACGACTTGTGGTCGGCGAACATAGACCGTCCCTTTGGCTACTTCCTTTGGCACTGAGATTGCATGGAGGCTTGGATGTGCTTTTCCAGGAGGTGGTTTGACCGTTTCGATATCTATGCCTAAGTCAAACAAGTCGATGCAGAATTCATCACGCCTTGACTGAGCAAAGCCGTCTACACCGAGGCCGATTCGTGTGAAGACGACGATAATAACGTTAGAAGTCAACAGATCCGGTGATGGTTTGAGTTCAGCACCGTATTTTCTGTTGAAGGCGGCTACCCCAGCGTCGTCATGAATTACCGCAAGATCAATCCAATCGTTTGTCGCGATCTCCACTGAGCATTTGCCGACGGGCACCCACGACCATGGAATGTCTTTCATCTCCTTGGCGTTAGCCGAAAAAAGAATCGAAAGGGAAAGCACCGCAATTGAAAGCAACGTTTTCATATTCTCCATCTCGAACAGTTGGTTTACCTTTAGTTTGACACGTTATCTACAACCACAAGGCAATTGTTGCAGAAACCACGACCACGATGGGGATAGCGGCACCAACGGTCAAGCCCATTTTGCTTATGAGATTGGGGCGCCGCCCATCATGTCCCGGAAGCGGCGGAACAGGTAATAGGGGTCGTGCGGGCCGGGGCAGGCCTCGGGATGGTACTGCACCGAGAACATGGGCTCGCGCTTGTGCGCGAGGCCCTCCACCGTCCGGTCGTTGAGGTTGAGGTGGGTGATCTCAACCACAGCCGGATCGAGGGAATCCAGGTCCACCGTGAAGTTGTGGTTCTGGGAGGTGATCTCGACCCGGCCGGTCTTAAGGTCCTTAACCGGGTGGTTGCAGCCGTGGTGCCCGAACTTGAGCCGACAGGTCCGCCCGCCAACGGCCAGGCCGAGGATCTGGTGCCCCAGGCAGATGCCCATGAGCGGCACCTTCCCCAGCAGGGCGCGGGCGCTGTCAATCGCATAGGTCACGGCGGCGGGGTCGGCGGGCCCGTTGGAGAGGAACACGCCGTCGGGCTTCAACGCCAGGACCTCGGCGGCCGGCGTCGCCGCCGGCACCACGGTCACGGCCATACCGTTCCGGCGCAGGCTCCGGAGAATGTTCCACTTGATGCCGAAATCGTAGGCCACGACGTCGAGGTCGGGCTCCGGCAGGCGCTCGGCAATGCCCCAGGAAGCCGTGAGCCGGCCGTCCTCGTCCCAGCGGTACGGCGCCCGGCACGAGACCCGGGCGGCATAGTCCTGCCCGTCCAGCCCGCCCCACTCCGCCGCCAGCCGCACGGCCTCCTGCTCGCCGACCTTGCCGGCGACCGACAGGTAGCCCCTGAGCGTCCCCTGGTCCCGGAGTTTCGAGGTCAGCGCGCGCGTATCGAGGCCGGCGATGGCGGGGACGCCGCTGCGGCGCAGGCAGTCCTCGAGGGACACTTCCGAACGCCAGTTGCTGGGAGCGTTCATCTCGTTCAAGATCAGGCCGTTGGCGAACAGGCGCGCGGATTCCATGTCCGCGGCGTTGATCCCGGTGTTCCCGATCTCCGGGCAGGTCAGGGTGACGAGCTGGCCGCTGTAGGAGGGGTCGCTGAGGATCTCCTGGTAGCCGGTCATGCCGGTGTTGAAGACGACCTCGCCGAGGGCGTCGGCGGGCGCGCCCGCGGCGTGGCCGCGGAAGATCGTGCCGTCCGCCAGGGCGAGGAACGCGGACTGTTCCCGCCGGGCGCGCCAGTTCCATGGGGTGGTCATGGGCTTTTCTCCGCCGCCGGCTTTTTCAGGCGCGGGGCATGCCGGTGGTATTCCTGGAGGCTGCAGACCTCCATCCATTTTGTTTCCCGGAACGTTTCCAGCCCCTTGACCGCCGCCTCCAGTCCGTTGAGGGTGGTCGTGATGGGGATGCCGCGGATCACGGCCTCGGCCCGCATGCGGACCTCGTCCACCATCGGGCTTTCCCCGCTGGAGGGCGTACTGACGACCCAGCCGACCTGCTTCTCCCGGATCAGGTCGAGCACGTTGGGCCGGCCGCAGGAGATGCGGAAGATCGCCTGGCTGGGGATGTCGTGTTCGCGCAGCGCCGTGCTGGTGCCCTCGGTGGCGTAGACGGTGAACCCCAGGGCGCAGAGGCGCCGGATCCAAGGGATTGACGCGGACTTGTCCGCGTCGCGCACGCTCACGAAGACGTTGCCGGAGTCCGGCAGAATGCTGCCGGCGGCGAGCTGGCTTTTCAAGAACGCCATGCCGAAATTCATGTCGATGCCCATGACCTCGCCCGTGGACTTCATCTCCGGGCTGAGGGCGGTGTCCACGCCCGGGAAGCGCACGAAGGGGAAGACCGCCTCCTTGACCGAGGCGTGCCGCGGCAGGACCTCGCGGGTGAACCCCAGGTCCTTCAGCCGGCGCCCCGCCATGACCAGGGCCGCCAGCTTGGCCAGCGGCACGCCGATGGCCTTGCTGACGAAGGGGACGGTCCGCGAGGCGCGGGGGTTCACCTCGAGCACGTAGACGTCGCCGTTCCGGACCGCGAACTGGACGTTCATGAGCCCGCAGACGTCCAGGGCCCGGGCGAGCTCGACGGTGTGCTTACGGATCGCGGCCTTGACCGGCTCGGCCAGGGTGGGCGCCGGGATCATGCAGGCGCTGTCGCCGGAGTGGATGCCGGCCTGCTCGACGTGCTCCATGATGCCGCCTATGACCACGGTCTCGCCGTCGGCGATGCAGTCGACGTCCACCTCCACGGCGTTGTCGAGGAAGTCGTCGATCAGCACGGGGCGGTCCTGGGAGACCTCGACGGCCTCAGCCATGTATTTTTCCAGGGCGGCCCGGCTGTAGACGATCACCATGGCGCGCCCGCCGAGGACGAAGGAGGGCCGCATGAGGACGGGGTAGCCGATCCGCTCGGCGACCCGAGCGGCCTCGGCAACGCTGGTGGCCAGGCCGCTGTTCGGCTGGCGGATGCCCAAGCGGGTGATGAGCTCCTGGAAGAGCTTGCGGTCCTCGGCGGCCTCGATGCTGGCGGGCGGCGTGCCGATGATACGGACCCCGTTGACTTCGAGGGCCTTCGCGAGGTTGAGGGGCGTCTGGCCGCCGAACTGGACGATGGCGCCCCAGCACTGCTCCCGGCGGTAGACGTGGAGGACGTCCTCCAGGGTCAGGGGCTCGAAGTAGAGGCGGTCGCTGGTGTCGTAAT
>CAZVVD010000192.1:0-3570 GCA_964630555.1 uncultured Verrucomicrobiota bacterium
GCGCTCGATGATGGCCATGACCGAGCTGTCGTCCATGAAAACGCGGTCGGTCAGGATGAGCTTGCCCTGCTTTTCCACGTAAATCTGGTCGTGGCGGTTGACCATGATCTCGGTGATCTCGGGGGCCGCCAGCAGGTCCTCGAGCGGTCCCAGGCCGATGGCCTCGTCGTAGATCTCCTTGATCAGGTCCCGGGGATCGACCCAGTCCGGCAGGCGGGACTCGATGTCCTTGACGATCTGCTCCAGCATTTTGAGGGTCCGGTCATGGAGCTCGGCCTCCTTGATGTGGGAGGCGGTCAGGCGCTTGATGTCCAGGCGCTCCAGCAGCTCGGCGTGGATCTGCCGCTTGATCAGGCGCCGCTGGTCGCGCAGGGAGCTCGGGGCGTCCGCCGCCCCGGGCGCGGCGTCCGGCGACGGCTCGTCGGCGGACGGGGGTTCGGGATTCCGCGCCTGTGGCGGCGCGGCGGGGGCGGGTGGCGCGGCCGCCGGCTCGGCCCCCGGCAGGCGGACGATGAGCGTGTAGCTCCCGATGCCGATTTCCTGCCCGGGCGCGAGCGCGACCCGGCCGCGCACGGGCCGGCCCTCCAGGAACGTGCCCGTCTGGCTGTTGAGGTCCTCCAGCCAGAACCCGCCGGGATGCAGGACCAGGATGGCGTGGCGCGGGCTGACCCGGGGGTCGGGGATCAGGATCTTATTGCCCTTTTCCGAACCCGTGGGGTAGACCCCGAAGGCGAGGGTGTGGGTTTCCGGCCTGCCGCTTGGCCGGCGGATTTCCAGCTGGATGGTTTCAGCCATGGCGAATCAAATCGTTATGTTTACCACGGATGGCACGGATATCACGGATCCAAACAACACCTATACGGTCTTTGGGGTCAACACAGATCGAGCCATTTAGTTGTCAGCGACATTCTGAAATCAGTGGTCAGTCGTTCAGCCTGGGCTAATCTTGCTTATGGCGGATTTCCCGCTGCCGGATCATGTTCAACTCGGGCAGCTTGGTCTGGAGGTGCTCGAAGTTGACCCGGGGCAAATCCTTCACGTAGGTGACGTCGGCCGGGTTGCGGAGCGCCAGGAACAGCCGGCCCTTGACGGTCTGGGCGAAGACCAGCAGCTCGGCCTCGCGCAGGGTAACCTCGAAAGTCACGGTGTTGAAGCCCCTGGCCGCCGGTTCCGCGCGCTGGTTGGGGCGCGCCGCGCGGCGGGCGGTCTGCTGGCCGGTGGCCAGGACGGTGACGTCCTGGAGCACGATCAGGGTGACGGTTTCCACCCCGCCGGTGAGGCTCGGGGAGGGGAACGAAAAGGTGCCCAGCACGTCCACCCGGTCGTTGGGCTTGATCATGCCGCTGACCGAGGAGACGGTGTCCACGGAAATGGAGATCGCGCGCATGCCGTTGTTGACCATCTCGGCCAGGCCGCTCTCGCCGCGGAAGGGCACGTCCACATCGGACCACTGGATGGGGGCGTTGCGCGGGATGCTGAACAGCAGCTTCCGTCCGATGATCTGCTGGAGCGACTCGCGGTCCGGCAGGATTGCCCGGCTGCCGACGGCGCTTTCGTAGATCAGCAGGCGGCCGATGTCGGACTCCTTGAGGATCGAGCCGGCCGGCAGGTCGGCGGCGGCGCCGACGACGTAAATCTGGCGGGCGGCGCCCATGAGTTTCTGCTTTTCCATCCGCAGGTAATAGCCGGTCAGCCAGAAGGCGGCCAGGCCGGCGAGGATGGCGACGATCAGCACCCATTTCTGTTTCATGCGAGTCACTCCTCAGGCGGGCCGGCGCCCGCGAATCAACCTAGATTCGGCAGTAGAAAACCACGAATGAACACGAATTGACGCGAATGCAGAACGATTCCAGCAACTATCTACGGATTACATGTGATGCGATCCCCAAGGAAGATCACCTGCTGGGCGAGGTGTTTGATATTCATAAATAGTTGAGTATTAGCGTTCATTGGTGTCCATTCGTGGTTCAACCGCTCTTTATAGGTTCAAAGGCATTCAGCGCGGATCACGTGGAGGCCAAAACATGGTCAAGCCCCGTCCGGAAGCTTACTCCTTCCGCAGGCGCTTGTGCAACACCGTAATGGCGCAGGCCTGGGGCGGCGCGTCCCGGATCAGCAGGCAGCAGAGTTCGGGGCCTTTCTGGTAAAGGGCCAGGTCGGTGAGTCCGCCACCGGCCGCGATCCGGCGGTAGCCGGCGTGGTCAAAGGCGGCGGCGTAAAAGGAACGGACGTCTTCCGCCGGCGCGCCGGCCGAGAATAGGAACAACTGGGCGGTGGTTTCCTCGTCGGCCAGGAAAGCCGTCGCCGTGCTGCCGGGATAGGCCGGCACGCTTTCCAGCGCTCCCGCCGGCGGGGGTTGCAGGGAGAGCGTATAGTCGGCGGCGGACTGGGTCAGGGCGAAGAGCACGGTTTCGTCCGGCGCGCCCAGGTCCAGGGCCAGGAACCGGGTCACCGTGTCGCCGGTGACGACCAGCCCCCGGACGCCGGACTCGCCCCGGAGGAAGGCGGCATCCGGGCGCGCCGCGGGAAAGGCGTTTTGCAGCCGCGCCATCACCGCCGCCAGGGGGGCCTGGCATTGCAGGACCTCCAGTTGGGCCCGGCCGCCGTTGATCCGGAGGGTCGAGCGGTAGACCCGTTGCCAGCCCGGAGTGTTTTCGAGGACCGAGCGGCCGCTTCCCGTCCGCCAGCGCCAGAAGACGTCGGCGCCGGCCGGCGAGTTCCAGGCCAGGAGCGCCAGGACGATGAGGATAACTGACAGTCGGTGCTTCATCAGTTTCTGGTCGCTGAATAGTACCGGTAATTTTTGGGTTGCGGGTTCGGTGCGCTTGGGTCAAGGCGCCGGCAGATACAGCCCTTCGGTCCAGACCAGCCAGGCCTTGCTTTTGAGGGAAATCGTCGGACCCGGGTCGTAGGCATGGTAGCGGGTGGGGAGGGGCGAACCGTCGTCGTCGGTCCCGCTCCCGGCCGCCTCGATGAGCGCGAGATGGCGGAGTGCCGGCAGGGTGGGGCAGGAGCCCGAAGCCTCGCCGCCGACCAGGAAAAACTCGTCCGCGTTGTCTTCGGAAAGGCCCAGGGTGGACAGGTCATTGTCCGGGACAAGGTCCGCCAGCTCATCAGGCCGGGCCAGGGCGACGATCTCCCCGGCGGCGTCCACGGCATTGGTGGCGGGCATCGGCAGGTCGTCCTGGGTGTAGGGCTTGCCGTCGGAGCCGGGCAGCCAGGAGTAGATATAGGCGGCGTCGGCGGCGCGGCTGTAGCCTGTCGCCATGGCGCTCTCGGCCGCCGTGGCCCGGGCGTCGATCATGGTCTGGGTGTGGGTATTGGCGAGCCGGCCGATCTGGACCAGGCCGGCCAACAGCATGATGATCACGATCAGGGCTACCGCGAACTCGACCATGGCCTGGCCAGAGGAAGAATGGTTGATGGTTGATGGGTGATGGGTGATGGGGGATGGGCAATGGTTGATGGTTGATGGGTGATGGGTGATGGGGGATGGGCAATGGTTGATGGGTGATGGTTGATGGGTGATGGGGGATGGGCAATGGTTGATGGGTGATGGGTGATGGGGGA
>CAZVVD010000193.1:0-2083 GCA_964630555.1 uncultured Verrucomicrobiota bacterium
TGGCCGTCTCCGACGACGCGAAGCTCTCGGACAACTACTTCGACCTGCTGCCCGGTGAGACGCGGGACCTGGCCGTGGAAGCCGCCGGCATCGGCCGGGCGAGGCAACTGACCGTGCGTGCAGTGGCGTTTGCCAATGGCAACGCCCGGGTGTTCGAGCAGCGCGCGGACCTGAAACCCTGAAACGCCGTGCCGGGGACGGGCGGAGGAAACGATGCTGGCGCCTTTCGCTGTCAGAATCGGGTGGTTGCTCCTCGCCGGGCTCGCGGCGGTCTCGGCGGCGCTCGGGGCCGACGCCCGTTCCGTGGCCGGCGCCGAGAAGGCACGGGTGGCCGTGGCGGAGGAGTCCGTCTCCGTCCGGGACGCCTCGCGGATGCTGTTCCTCTCGCCCCCCTATGCCCGGGGGTTCAACGTGGACTGTTTCCCGTACCGGGCCCTGGACGAAAAGGCCGGGTTCCGGGGGGCGCCCTATGTCAAGCAGACCCTGCCGGTGGTGACCCTCGAAAACGCCTACCTGCGCCTGGCGTTCCTGCCGTCGGTCGGCGGCCGGCTCTGGCAGGCCTGGTGCAAGCCGTCCCGCCGGCCCCTATTCAAGAGCGGGCAGGTTTTGAACCAGCGCGAGCTCTGGAAGACCGGTTGCGGCTACATGACCGCCACCCTGGGCCTGAGGTTCGATTTTCCCGAGTGGGGCCACGACCCGTCGGCCGAGCAGGCCTGGGACTATGAAACCGGCCAGGAGCCCGGCCGGGCCTGGGTCCGGCTCCGCTACCGCGAACGGCGCACGCAGTTGGAGATCTCGGAGCGGATCACCCTGCGCGACGATTCCGCCGCGATCGAGATCCACACCGAACTGGGCAATCCCAACCCCGAACCCCGCCCGTTCAAGTATTGGACCATCGCCTACATCCCCGTGGGGCCCGACTCGGAGATCGTCGTGCCCTGCGATTTCATCATGTATCACGCGGCGGACCAAGTCTGGACCTGGCCGGTTTCCGGCGGGGCCGACATCTCCCGGCCGGCCCGCTGGGCGTTCGACACCAGCTACTTCACCGCCGGACTCCGCCACGGGTTCGCGGCGGTGCTGTCGCCGTCGGCCCGGTCCGGCGTGGCCCGTGTCTTTCCCCTGGAGCGCGCGCCGGGCGTCAAGTTCTACAGCGAGGGCAGCCCGGACTACGTCAACTTTTATGGCGGCCTGGCCGAGACCATGGAGGAAACCCTGACCCTGCCGGCGCAGGGCGTCTATGCCTGGACCGAGCGCTATTACCCCCTCGAAGGCCTGGCGGGATTGACCCTGGCCGGCGAGGCCGCCGCCTTCCACGCGTCCCTGGCCGGCGAGGGGGCCGACCGGCTCACGGTCCGGATCATGGCGGCGGATCGGCTGGAGGGCCGCCTGCGAGTCACGGGCGAGGGGGTTGCGGATTATGAGACCGGGCTGGAGGCTGAGCCCCTGGACACCCGGGAGGTGGCGGTGCCCCTGACGGGAGCGAACCCGGACGGCGCCCTGGCGATCACCCTGGAGCGGGACGGTGGCGGCGTGCTCGCGTGGCGTGGAACGCGGCGCGAGCTGTTGCCGCGGGCCGCCGAAAAAATCGTCGCGGTCGAGGTGGGCGCCGAGGCGCTCGTCAACGGCGGGTTTGAAAATTACGACGACATCCAGAACCGGCTGCCGGGCTGGATGGCGCGGGTCTGGGACGGATCCGGCGAGCTGGAGGTGGTCAGCGGGGCGGCCTTCACCGGCGACCGCGCGCTCCGCCTGCAGCGCGCCGAGGGGAATTGCAAGATCGGCTATTCCAGCGATCCGGTGCGGGTCGTGCCGGGGGAAAAATACCGCCTGCGGTTCGCCTACCAGGCCCAGGGGCTCAAGCCGGGCCTGATGGGCCAGACCGCCCACGCGATCCTGACCGACGCCAGCGGGTGGCAGGTGGTCCGCAGAATCGAGGCGCCGGAAGCGGATACCGGCTGGCAGGTCTGCGAGTACGCCTTCGCCGTGCCCGCCGGCTTCGATAGCCTGCGCGTGTTCCTTCAGCTGTTCGGCGCCGGCAGCGTCTGGTTCGACGACGTCTCCCTGCTGCGGCTGCCCGACG
>CAZVVD010000193.1:2183-3542 GCA_964630555.1 uncultured Verrucomicrobiota bacterium
TTCAGCGCCGCCGGGCGGTTCGAGCGCAGTTTCGGCGAGGCCGGCGCCGCGCCCGGCCGGCTGGACAGCCCGGCGCGGCTGGCCTTCACGGCCGACGGCGAACTCCTGGTCAGCGAGGTCGGCAACGCGCGGGTGGCGGCCTACGCTCCCGACGGCGCCTTTCGGCGCGTGGTGGCCGGACCGGATCAGCTGGCCGCCCCGTTCGATGTGGCCGTCGGCGCCGACGGCCGGATTTTCGTGGCCGACCCCGGCGCGCACCGGGTCGTGATCCTGGGCGCGGACGGCTCGCCGCGCGGAACTCTCGGCGGCTACGGCCTCGAGCCGGGCCGGTTCGTGCGGCCGGCCCTGCTGGCGCCGGCGCCGGACGGCGGCCTCTTCGTCGCCGACACCGCCCTGGCGCGCATTTCGCAGTTCGACGCCGGGGGGGCTTACCGGCGGACGCTCGGCGGGGGCCAGGGCGATTTTCAGCGTTTCCGGATGATTTCGGGCCTGGCCCTCAACAGCCGCGGCGAGCTCCTGGTGCTGGACGCGGCGGCCCCGGAATCCCTGTGGGTGTGCGATCCGGCCTCGGGCGCGGTGACGCCGTTTGCCGTCAGCGGACGGGACTACGAGCGCCGACCGTCGGCCCAGCGGCCGTCCCGCCGGGGGGTGGCCATCGCCCCGGACGGCGCCCTGGTGTTCTTCATGGGCAACGGCTACGAGCAGAACCTCCTGCGCAAGTGCGCCCCCGACGGCGCCGTGCTCTGGGAATCCGGCGCCACCGGGCCGGCGCCCGGCCAGTGGAATCGGATCGGGCAGGTGGCCTTCGATGCCGCCGGAAACCTCTGGGTGCTCGACCGCGGCAACGCCCGGATCCAATGCCTGGACCCGGACGGACGCTTGCTCAAAACCATCGGCCGCCGGGGCGCCGGCCCCGGCGAACTCTCGCTGCCCTGCGACCTGGCCGTGGGCCCCGACGGCCGGCTCTACGTGTCCGATACCGGCAACCGCCGCGTGCAGGTCCTGGAGCTGGACGGCCGGGGGGTCCGCTCCCTGTCCGGCGGCCCCGGGTTCTTCCCGGGCCCCCTGCTGGTCGCGCGCTCCGGCGATGTCTGGGTGCGCAATATGCCCGACGGCAGCCTGTGGCACTTCGGGGCCGACGGACGCCCGCGGGGGCGTTTCGAGGATCTCGGCGTCGAGCCGGACTGGCCGCATATCAACCCCCTGGCCGAAACCCCGGACGGCAATATCCTCGTGGCCGACATGGTCCGCAAGCAACTGGTGTGTCTCTCGCCGGCGGGCGAACGCCTGCCGGCGCCCCTGCCGTGGCCCGGAAACACCGCGGAAGTGGTCCGGAGCGTCGGCGGCGATTTCGAGTGC
>CAZVVD010000194.1:0-3471 GCA_964630555.1 uncultured Verrucomicrobiota bacterium
CGACCAATGCGGGGGGCGACACGATCTATCTCCGGTGGGGCGTGTATTCCAACGCGTCCCAGATTATGATTTCCAACGCCGCGGGCCTGACCATTGTGGGCGGCTGCGTTGGCAACGGCACGAACGACTATTCCGGAACGAACAGCACGCTGACCAGAACCGGCGGGGCGATGCGGATCGTCTATGCCTGCGACTCCGTGATCACGATGGCCTGCGTGACGGTCAGCGGCGGGTATTTCGCTTCCGACGCGAACTACGGGGCCGGCTTGTTGTTCACCAACTGCCATGCGACCCTGACAAACTGCGCGGTGCGGGACAACACGAACGCCTGCACGAGTTCGGCGTATGGCGGCGGGATATATGCCGCGGGCGGTTCGCTGACGATTCTCGACAGCGCTTTCTATAATAACACCCTGCGGTGCCTGGCAAAGGTCAACGGTTATGGAGGCGGCATCGCCGCCGTGAATTGCCTGCTGGTCGTGCGGGGAAGCGGGAGCGTGTTCAGCAACAATGTGTCGGGATTCGGCGCCGGAACCGGAGAAGGTTATCCTTATGGAGGCGCTATTTATTCCAAAAACGGAGCGTTGACGCTGGAGGGAGCGACGCTGATCGGAAACCAGGCGACCGCCGGCGGCGATATCAGCGGCTACGGCGGGGCGGTGTATCATGCGGGGAGCGGGGCGATGGCAACCCTCACGGGGTGCTGGTTCGAGGCTAACTCGGTGACGAAGCTCAATATCGGCGGTATTTGCTATGGCGGTGCGGTTTATGTGGGTGGCGCCACGAGCGTGGTCACGGACTGCACGTTCACGAACAACTTCACCATCAGTGCTAACCGTCACGCTGCGGCGGGCAGGGGCGGGGCCGTTTATGCGACGGGACTGCAATCCCTGCAAATGTTCTCCAGCGTATTCCATGGCAACAGGGTGGTGGGATCGGGGTTATTTGGCGGGGCGCTCTACGTCACGGCCTGCAGCAATACGGTGGTGGACCGCTGTACGCTGGACGGCAGCGGATTGCTTGCGGGAACGGCGCCGGAGCTGGTGTACGTGAACGCGGGCGGAAGCGCGCAGTTCCTGAACTCGACCCTGCTGAACAATGACGCCGGCCGGGGTCTGTATTTTGCCGGCGCCGCCGGATCTACGCTGGGGATGACCAATTGCGCGTTGCTCGGCAACGCTGGAAATGGCCTGATCGTTTCGAACGGCAGCGTGCAGTTGTTTAACTGCTTGGTGGCCCGGAACATTCAAGATGGAATGACGCTGGCGGCCGGCACAGTGACCGTGGCCAACTGCACTCTGGCTGACAACGGGGGCTGGGGCTTTAATCGGTCGGGCGGGACAGGGACGGTGATCAACAGCATTGCCTGGGGAAACAGTTCCGGCGGTATTCTGAGCAATGAGAATGTATGGGTCGATTACTCGTGTTTGCAGACTCCGGCTTACGGTGGGGCGAGCAATCTCCCCGACAATCCGTTGTTCGCCAATGTGGCGGAGTGTTATTACCTGTCGTCAAACGGGCTGTATGGTCAGGCGACGAGCAGTCCCTGCATTGACGCGGGGAACAACTCGGCGGAGTCCTGGGGATTGGACACGCGGACGACGCGGACGGACAGTACGAACGATGCAGACACGGTAGACTTGGGCTATCACTACGCCACGGGGGTTGTGAACTCCGTCATCCGGACGGTGACCAACTGCTACGTGGATGCGGTGAATGGCAATGACTCCACCGGGGACGGTTTGGGATGGAATACCGCCTGGAAGTCGCTGACCATGGCGCTCTCCAAGGTGACTGCGAACGCAACGATCCATGCGGCGACAGGAACCTATAATGCCGTTGTCGGCGAGGTCTTTCCGCTGACGGTGCAGATGCCGGGGCTGACGCTGGCGGCGTCGAACGCGGATGCAACGCTGACGGTGGTGGACAACGCAGGCACGAACGGGCAGCGGATATTGCAGGCCCAGGGCATGGGTGAGCTGGTCTTGAGGGGGCTGACGTTCCGGGGCGGCTGTTTCACCAACGGCGCGAACTACGGTGCGGGTCTTTTGTTCCAGGCCTGCGTGACGATGCTCACGAACTGCGTGGTGCGGGACAACACGAACTCCTGCACGAGTTCGGCGTATGGCGGCGGGATATATGCCGCGGGCGGTTCGCTGACGATTCTCGACAGCGCTTTCTATCATAACACCCTGCGGTGCCTGACGAGTGTGTCCGGTTATGGAGGCGGCATCGCCGCCGTGACTTGCCCGCTGGTCGTGCGAGGGAGCAGGAGCGTGTTCAGCAACAATGTGTCGGGATTCGGCACCGGAACCGGAGAAGGTTATCCTTATGGAGGCGCTATTTATTCCAAAAACGGGGCGTTGACCCTGGAGGGAGCGACACTGATCGGGAACCAGGCGACCGCCGGCGGCGACAGGAACGCTTACGGCGGGTCGGTTTTTCACACGGGGAGCGGGATGCAGGTGACGATCACAGGGTGCTGGTTTGAGGCTAATGCGACTACAAAACGTAATATCGGTGGCGTTAGCTACGGCGGAACGATTTATCTGAGCGGCGCCACAGGCGTCATCAGCGCATGCACATTCACGAATAACTACGCGTCCTGCGGCACTTACGGCGGCAACCAAGATGCGCGCGGGGGTGGCATTTATGCGAATGGCCTGCAATCCCTGCAATTGGTTTCCAGCGTGTTTCGGGACAATCGGGTGCAGGGGAGCAAGAACGTGTATGGCGGAACGCTCTATGTCAATGGCTGCAGCAACATGCTGTTGGATCGGTGTGCCATTGATGGCAGAGGAATCAGCGTCGGGGCGGAACATATATATGTCAACGGCGGCACAAACCTGCTCATGATCGGGTCCACGGTGCAGAATAACAGATTGTATAAGGGAGTTTATTTCGCCGGCACAGTCGCAGCCAGCTTCGCCATGACTAACTGCCTGGTTGCCAATAATGGCGATGACGGCCTCCTCCTGGCAAATGGCGCGGCCACCGTGGTCAACTGCACCCTGGCCGACAATGCCGGCTGGGGAATCGCCCGGCCAACCTCGGCCGCCCTGACCGTGAAAAACTCGATCCTCTGGGGCAACGGCTTGGGCGGGATCGGGCACAACCAGAACCTGGTCCTCGCCTATTCCGACTCCCAGGACTTCTGGACGGCTGCCGCCGGCGCCGGCAACTTCAGCGCCGATCCCCTCTTCCTCGATCCCGCCGCCGGCGACTACCATGCGCAAAGCACGGCCGGGTCGTGGCGGGACATGAGCGGCTGGACTCGGGATGCGCGCCTGAGCCCGTGCGTCGACGCCGGCGATCCGGCCTCGGTTTGCGCCTTGGAACCCAAGCCGAACGGCGGTCGCGTCAACTTGGGCGCCTACGGCAACACCGCGGAGGCGTCGCTCTCCCCCGGGGGCACGGTGATACAGGTCCGGTGAACGGCAACCCGGCGCGCCGGCTGCGGGACCATGCGCC
>CAZVVD010000195.1:0-3418 GCA_964630555.1 uncultured Verrucomicrobiota bacterium
TCCTGGCCGCGGCCGCCCCGGCGGCCGAGGCGCCGGCCCCGGCTTACCGCAATCCGCCCCTGCAGCGGGGGCCGACCGACCCGCTCCTGCCCTCGATCGCCATCCTCCAGGCCGAGAAGGCCCCGGTCGTGGACGGCAAGCTCGACGACCCCTGCTGGGCCCAGGCCGCGGAGGGGAAGATCGCGACTGACGAGTATTCCTTCCCGCTGAAGATCGCCAGCTCCTTCCGGATCTGCCAGCACGGCGACACGCTCTACCTGGCCATCCGCTGCCCCTACGGCGAGAAGGGCGGCAAAAAGACCGGCGAAGGCACGCGCGACGGCGCCCTCTGGAACGGGGAAAACGTGGAGATTTTCCTCGATCCCGACAACGAGGACACCCCCGGCTACTACCAGCTCATCCTGACGCCCTTCAACGTCACCGGCGACCTGTTCAACAACGAGCCGCGCGACCCGGAGCGGCGCTGGGATCCCCAGTATGAGGTCAAGAGCCAGTGGAGCGAGAAGGAATGGACCATTGAATACGGCATTCCGCTCTCGGCCTTCAACTACACCAAAACCATGTACGAGAATTTCGGGCTGAACGTGCACCGCGTGAACGGCGGCATCGGGGCCTGGGCACCGGGGCACTCGGAGGGGTTCCACTTCCCCCATAAGTTCGGGGAGGCCCGCGGGCTGAAAGGGGCGGGCGTGACGGCCAACGAGGCCGGGTGCTTCCGCTCCCCTCAGCTCAAGGTCAACGACCGCGTCATCAAGGCTCAGGCCAGCCCCTCGCTCGTGCCGGAGAAGCCGCCGGCCCTGGTGAGCGGGCCGGAGGTCAAGGCCGCGGGCGGCGCGGCCGAGATCAGTTTCGAGGTCAACACCCGGACCGACGTGGCGGTCTGGATCGAGGACGCCAAGGGCGAGCGGGTGCGGCACCTGGCGGCCGGGCTGCTGGGACCGAACGCGCCGGCGCCGCTGAAGAAGGACGCGCTCAAGCAGACCCTGAGCTGGGACTACCAGGACGACTGGGGCAAGAAAGCGCCGGCGGGGGCCTACAAGGTCAAGGTCGGGGTGGGCTCCCAGGCTAGGTTGGACAAGGAAATCGGGCGCAACGACGGCCCGTTCCAGATCAACGCCCTGGGCGCGGATGACAAGGGAAACGTTTATACCTACGAGGGCAAGTGCGACCAGTGGTCACGGATCAAGAAATACGATCGCAACGGCAAGTTCGTTTCCATGCTCCTGCCCCCCCCGGCGGACGTGCCGGTGGAGAAACTGAAAGGACTGAATATCATTGATTACGGGCCGGACGGCCAGGCGCGTTTCGGGGGCCGGCAGTTGGGGGAGACCTTGGCCAGCCTGGAACAGCCCTTCCCCCAGACCCTGCTGGTCAACCGCAAGGGCCAGCTTATTTTCGCCGGCAGCGAGTACCAGGGCGGGCCGGGCCGCTTCTACAAGATCAACGCCGACGGCAGCCTGCCGGAGGATTTTATCGGCCCGTATCTCAAGGACATCAACTGGCTCGTGTTTTTCGAAAACTGGGCCAAACGCTTCCACTTCGCCCTCGATCCAGAGGACGAGGACGTGATCTACCTGAGCGGCTTGAAGGAAGCCCACCGCCTGTCCACCCTGCCGGAGAACGGGAGCGAATTGGTCGCCGGCAAGCGCGAGACCTTCTACAACGCCGTCGGCCGCCTGCGCTGGGGCCAGGACGCGCCGATGGAAACCTTCGTGGGCAAGCGCAACACCCACGGGACCCAAGGCGGCAGCGCGCCGGGCGAGTTCTTCGATCCCCAGGGCATCGCCTTCGACAAGGACAAGCACCTCTGGGTCTGCGACCGCCGCAACGACCGCATCCAGGTTTTCAACCGGGACGGAAAATTCCTGTGGCAGATCCCGCACCCCGGCCCCTACGAGGTGCGCGTCAACCGCAAGACCGGCGAGCGTTATGTGCTGGGGTTCACGCCCACCAATGCGACGGTCGTAGCCCACGGGGTAAAAACTGCCAACGCTGTCACCCTCACCAAGTACCCGGCCGGGGATAAACCCAAGGTGGCGGCCCAGACCGTGCTCATGGGGCTCTGGCCGAAGGTCCGCGGCAACAAGACCCCCGAGCCGGGTTACTGGAGCTACTGGTGGACCATGGCCCTGGACGATTCGGGCGCCAAGCCCTGCCTGTGGCTGGTCTGGGCCGGCGACGTGAACACCGTCCACGGCTCCGGCAGCGGCACCGCCCAGTCCCTGGCGCGGGTGACCGATCTGGGCGACAAGTTCAGCGAACCCGAAGTCCTGATCGGTAAGGACGCCCCTCGCCCGCATTACCGGATCGCCGCGGGCTGGGAATCCGACATCCTCTGCGCGGGAGGGAATTGCTGGTTCGACGGCAACAGCGGCCGGTTCCTGGGAAACGCCTCCAGCGCGAAGGAAATTATCGCGCGAAGAGACGGCTGCTGGGTGACACGCTACGGGTTCGACCACGAGGGTATCACGATTTATCCCGAATCCTGGGCCACCAACGCCAAGGCGCCTCCGGTCGCCAAATGGGAACTGGTACCGCCATCGATGACCCGGGCTGGCGAGCGCGGTTTCTCCGTGGCGCCCAACGGCGACATCTACGTGGCGCGCTACTACCAATGGACCCATTCCGGCGGCATGCGGGCGGGGATGGAAGGCCCGGACCACCACGTGGCCGTTGACCGCTACAGTCCGGACGGCAAGCTGCTCGGCAAGCGGGTGATCTACGAGCTTTCCGGCGGGGCCTGCGCGCCGGTGGCGGATATCAAAGGCAATATCTACGTCTGTGACAACCTGGGCCGCAAGCTGGGGCAGTTCTACGAGGACGACATCGCCCCGAACATGCCCGCCTGGGCGCCGGATTACAAGATCAGCGACGCCGAATGGGAGACCCTGCGCGCCGGCAAGATGATCTACGCCGGCTACCGCAAATTCGCCCAAAACCCCCTCATCCGCCAGGTCGGGGCGGTCTACAAGTTCAGCCCCAAGGGCGGCGGCCTGCTGTGGCGAGCGGCCCAGGGCGAGTACAAGCAGTACTCGGCCGCCATCAGCACCAACGCGAACGGTTCAACCGTGGACCTCTACCCGGACTGGGGCTATCCCTTCAAGCCCCAGCCCACAACCCCCGCCACCCACTGGCAGTCCAGCCAGATTGACATTGACGGCCGGGAGGGCATCTACCCGGTATGGCACGACGGGGTGGAGTGGGAATTCCTGGGCGTGGCCCCGGCCAGCGGGCGCTTCACCAAGGGACACGACGCCTGCATCTGCTTCAACCTGCGGTTCTGCGCCGACGATTTCGGGCGCATCTACGTGCCCGCCGCCCACCGCAACACGATCCGGATGATCGACACCGCCGGCAACGAGGTCCTGCGCATCGGGCGCTACGGCAACCTGGATTCCGGACCCGGCGGACGGCTGAA
>CAZVVD010000196.1:0-3403 GCA_964630555.1 uncultured Verrucomicrobiota bacterium
GTTCCGGCGACGGGGGCGGCTACGGCTACGGGGGGGCGCTGTCTCTTTCCGGCGGGGGGGCTGAGCTGGTCGATTGCACGTTCAGCAACAACTACACGCGGGGCAAAAACGTTGCCCAGGGGGGCACGCTCCATGCCGTCGCGCAGTCCTCGCTGACGGTGCGGGCGTGTTCGTTCCGGGGGGGATACGCCCAGTCCGCCGTGGGGGCCGAGTTGGGCGGGGCGCTGTACCTGGCGGCGACCAACGCCTGGGTTGCGGACTGCCGGATCGAGGACGTTGGCACGACGCTGGATTACGTGGGCGGCATTTACATTGCCTCCGGGGCGGTGGGCATGACGAATGTCGTGGTCACCGGCAACAACGGCCCCGGCCTGCACCTGGGCGGTGGCCGGCTGGGGCTGGCCAACGGCCTGCTGGCCCGGAACTCCGGGCACGGTCTGTATGTCACGGCGGGCACCGCGACGGTGCAGAACGCCACCCTGGCCGATAACGGCGGCTGGGGGCTGGGCTGGACCGGGGGCGAAGCGGCGGTCAGCAACGCGATCGCCTGGGGCAACGTCCTGGGGGGGGTGGTCAGCAACGGGCAGGTTGGCGCGAGTTACACCTGCTGCCAGAACGGGCTGGGCGGGGAGAGCAACCGGGTGGAGGATCCGGGTTTTATCCACAGCTATTACCTGTCGGTGAGCGGGCTGACCGGCCAGGCGGCCAGCAGCCCGTGCATCGACGCCGGGTTCGGGGCCGCCGCGGACTACGGGCTGGACGTGCGGACGACGAGCACCTCGAAGAGCAACGACACTGGGGTGGTGGACCTTGGGTATCATTACACCAACGGGGTGCCGGATTCGGAGCTGTCGAACGCGGTGCTGTACGTGGATGCGCAGACGGGGGACGACGAGCATGACGGGCTGACGGCGGGCACGGCGCTGAAGACGCTGGGGGCGGGCCTGGCGCGGGTCATGGCGCGGGGGACGATCCGGCTGGCGGCGGGGAATTATGATGCCGACAACGGGGAAACCTTTCCGCTGACGGTGGCGCAAGCCAATGTGACCGTGCTGGGCACGAATCGGGAGTTGACGGTGGTCGATGCCCGGGGCGGCGGGCGGGTGCTGTATGTCCTGAATAAGGGTGCGTTGCGCTTGGAGGGTCTGACGTTGCAGGGGGGTGTGCTGACCAACGCCTACGGGGGCGGGATCTGGGCGCAGGGCTGCGATGTGTCCCTGAGCAACTGCATCGTGCGGAACAACCTGCTGAGCGGGGGCTTGGTGTATGGCGCCGGGGTGTACGTTTACCAGGGGGCGCTGACCCTGGCGGGGTGCGTGGTGTCGAATAATGCCATTGAGCCGTCCGCCGGCTACGGGGGCGGGGTGTACATCGCGGGGTCGGCGCTGACGGTCCGCGACACGCTTTTTACGAGCAACCGGGTGAGCTGGACCACCGGCTGGGGCAGTCCCTCGGGGGGTGGGGCGATCTACAGCAGCGGGGCCGTCGTCAGCCTCTCGAACTGCTCATTCCTGGGGAATTGTGCGCTGGCGTATAACGGTGCCGTGTGGGGCTACGGCTACGGCGGGGCGCTGTATCTTAACGGGGGCGCGGCGGCGCTGTCCGACTGCGGGTTCACCAACAACACCACGCGAGGATGGACCGAGGCGCAGGGCGGCGCACTCTATGCGGCCGGGGTTACGTCCCTGGTCCTGCGCGGCTGCGCGATCGGCCAGGGCTATGCGCAGTCCGCCGGGGGCAGCGCCGAACAGGGCGGGGCGCTGTACCTGGCCGGCTGCGAGGCCGTCCTGACGGGCTGCTGCATCCGGGGGGCGGGCACGAGCGGCGACTACGTCGGCGACACCTACATCGCCTCGGGGACCGTGGCGATCCGGAACAGCCTCATCGCCGGCAACAACGGTAACGGCATCACCGCCGCGGGCGGCAGCCTCTCGGTGGTCAATTGCACCCTGGCCGGCAACAGCGGGTGGGGATTGACGAACACGGCGTGCATCACCAGTATCCGCAATAGCATCGCCTGGGGCAATACCAACGGCGGAATTGCCTCGAACGCGACCTATGTTGGCGTGAGCTACACCTGTGCCCAGGAGGCGGCGCCCCACGCCGGAGAGGGCAACATCACCAACGACCCCATTTTTGTTTCGGCCGCCGCCGGAGACTACCACCCGCAAAGCCGCGGCGGGTCGTACCACGACACGGCAGGCGACTTTGTCGTGGACGGCAGCAACAGCCCGTGCATTGACGCCGGCGACGATTCGGATTACACCCTGGAGCCGGACCCCAACGGCGCGCGGATCAATCTGGGCGCCTACGGCAATACCGCCCAGGCCTCCAAGACGCCACTCCGGGTGACCAACGCCGGCGGCGTCGCCAATCGAACGTCGTCGTCCGCCGACCTGCTGGGCCAGCTCGTGTCCACGGGCGCGGCGCCGGCGACGGTGTATTGCTTCTGGGGCACGAACGACGCCGGGCAGTCCAAGACCCTCTGGGGCGCTTCCAACAATCTCGGGGTCTTGGCCTCTGGGGCTGCGCTGAGCAATCACGCCGCCGGCCTGTCCGACGCCTTTCTTTACTATTACCGCTATTACGCCTCGAACACGCTTGAGGAGTATTGGGCCGAACCTTCCGTGTCGTTTCCGTTGTTGGCGACGCCGGTGGTGGACAATGACGGCGGCGCCATTCCCGGCCGGACGCGGGCGGCGCTGCGCGGCAACCTGCTGGACGGCGGGGAGGCCGACATCCGGATCTATTGGGGGACGGACCCCGACAACTGGTCGGCCACGAACTGCCTTGGCTTCGTTCAGGAAGGCGCTTTCCAATCCGTGATCTCGAACCTGCTGCCGGGAACCGAGTATTTCTACCGCTGCTATGGGTCGAACGCGATCGGGAGCAACTGGGCGCCAGTGGCCACCAGTTTCTGGACGCTCGCGGCCGACGCCCAGTATGTCACCCCGGAGGGCGCCGGCTTGAAAAACGGCCTGGGCTGGGAGAATGCGCTGGACAGCGTCCAGGCCGCGGTGGACGCCTGCACCAGCGAGGGGGATTCGGTTTATGCTCAACACGGAAGTTACCTTCTTTCTCAGCCGATTGCCGTGTCCAATCATGCTGGATTGAACATCCGGGGCGGGTACGTGGGCAGCGGATCGCCCGGCCCCACCACCAATGTCAACAGCGTTCTCCGCCAGGCGTTCTCCAATATCCGGCTGGTCACGTTCGTGACGTCCACGGTCAGCGTCGAGCGGGTGACCGTCCAGGGGGGACTTCTCACCAACGCCCACGGGGCGGGGATCTACGCGGCCGACTGCGATCTGACCCTGAGCCGCTGCGAGGTGCTGGATAACCAGGTCTCCAACCTCAGCGCGGCGGCGTCCCGGGGGGCGGGGGTGTACCAGTCGGGGGGCGT
>CAZVVD010000197.1:0-229 GCA_964630555.1 uncultured Verrucomicrobiota bacterium
GTCGATGAGGGCGTCCACCGCCTCCTGGAGCATGCGCTTCTCATTGCAGATGATGACATCCGGGGTCTTGAGCATCAGCAGGTTTTTCAGCCGGTTATTGCGGTTAATCACCCGCCGGTAGAGATCGTTGAGGTCCGAGGTGGCGAAACGCCCGCCCTCGAGCGGCACCAGGGGACGCAGGTCCGGAGGAATGACCGGCAGGACTTCCAGGATCATCCACTCCGGGCGG
>CAZVVD010000197.1:239-3237 GCA_964630555.1 uncultured Verrucomicrobiota bacterium
TTCTGGCGCATGCTTTCAAAAATCTTCATCCGCTTGGCCAGCTTCTTGCGCGTCTGCTGGCTGTGGGAGGCTCCCATCTGGGCCTCCAGCTCGACCAGGACCTTGCCGAGGTCCATTTTCTTCATCAGATCCCGCAGGGCCTCGGCCCCGATCTTGGCCACAAACTCGTCGGGGTACTTTTCCTGGGCTTCACGGTACTGCTCCTCGGTCAGGACCTGCTTTTCGCGCAGCGTCGTCTTGCCGGGATCAACGACGATGTAATCTTCGTAATAGAGAATGCGCTCCAACTCGCGCACCGTGAGATCGAGAACCAGGCCCAGGCGGCTTGGCGCGCACTTGAAGAACCAGATGTGGGACACCGGCACGGCCAGCTCGATGTGCGCCATCCGCACCCGTCGCACGCGGGACAGGGTGACCTCAACCCCGCAACGGTCGCACACCACCCCCTTGTGCTTGATCCGCTTATACTTGCCGCAACTGCACTCCCAGTCGCGCTGGGGGCCGAACAACCGCTCGCAAAACAACCCGCCGCGTTCCGGCTTGTACGTGCGATAATTGATGGTTTCGGGGTTCTTCACCTCGCCGAAGCTCCAGGAACGGATCGTCTCCGGGGACGTCAGCCCGATGCTGACCATGTCGAAGACGGCCCGCTTTTCGCCCTCAAGACTCCGCTTGGTATCGATCGTATCCACCCAAACCTCCCGTCCTTTTCCCGCGCAGCTACCCCGACACAGCCAGCGGTTTGCGGGCCGCGTCCAAGCGGACGTCCAGCCCAAGGCTCTGCATCTCCTTGATCAATACGTTAAAGGATTCCGGCATGCCCGACTCGATCACGTTTTCGCCCTTGACGATGGACTCGTAGATCCGCGTGCGTCCGGAAACATCGTCGCTCTTGACGGTCAGGATTTCCTGGAGGGCGAAGGCCGCGGAATAGGCCTCGAGCGCCCAGACTTCCATTTCCCCGAAGCGCTGGCCCCCGTACTGGGCCTTGCCGCCCAGCGGCTGCTGCGTCACCAGCGAATAGGGCCCCACCGCCCGGGCGTGAATCTTGTCGCTGACCAAGTGGTGCAGTTTAATGATGTAAATGCTGCCGGTCGTCACCGGCTGCTCGAACGGCTCGCCGGTGCGCCCGTCAAACAGCGGGATCTTACCGGTCTCAGGAATGCCCGCCTCCTTGGCCAAGCCGACGATTTTTTGCTCCGAAATCCCGTCGAAAATGGGGGTCGTCACGCTCAGCCCGAGCTGCCGGCAGATCCATTGGAGGTGGGTCTCCAGCAGCTGGCCGACATTCATCCGCGAGGGCACCCCCAGGGGATTGAGGACGATATCCACGTGGGTTCCGTCCGGCAGGAAAGGCATATCCTCGTCCTTGACGATCCGCGCCACCACCCCCTTGTTGCCGTGCCGCCCGGCCAGCTTATCGCCCACTTCCAGGCGCTTCTTGCTGGCGACATAGACCTTGACCTGTTTGACGATGCCGTCATCCACGGTATCGCCGGTGGACAACCGGTCCATGGCGCGCTCGCGCTCGCTTTCGATTTCCGAAAACCGCCCCTTGTAATCGTGGATGATGCCCTGGATTTTCTCCTGGATCGGGCTGGGATCGATTTCGATATGCTCACTGACCAGGGCCAGCTTGCGCAACAGCGTTTTGGTGATCTTGCGGTAGGCGGGAATGATGATCGCCCCGGTTTCGCCGTTCAGAACATCCAACGGAATTTTTTCTCCCAGCAGAATGTTGCTCAGGGCTTCGGTCAGCTCGTCCGTCAGCTTCTGTTTTTTATCCTTGTAGTCGTCCTCCACCTGCTTGGCCTGCTGGTTGCGCTCCTTGCTCGACAACTTTTCCCGAGCCGCGCTCTGCTGGGCCGACACGCTGACATCCATCACAATGCCCTTCGTGCCGCTGCGGACGGTCAGCGAGGTGTCGCGGACCTCGGCGGCTTTCTCGCCGAAAATCGCCCGCAGCAGGCGCTCTTCGGGCGCCAGCTCGGTTTCCCCCTTGGGGGTCACCTTGCCCACCAGAATATCGCCGGGCTTGACATACGCGCCGATGCGGATGACACCATCCGGACCGAGGTTGCGCAGGGCCTCGGGGCTGACATTGGGAATATCGCGGGTGATCTCCTCGGGGCCCAGCTTGGTGTCCCGGGCGGTGATTTCGAACTTCTCCACGTGCACCGAGGTGAACAAGTCCTCGCGCACCACCCGCTCGCTGATCACGATGGCGTCCTCGAAGTTGTAGCCGCACCAGGGCATGAAGGCCACCATCACGTTTCGCCCCAAGGCCAGCTCGCCGCCCGCCGTGCTGGGACCGTCCGCCAGCACCATGCCCCGCGTGACCCGCTGCCCCAGCTTGATGATCGGGCGCTGGTTGATGCAGGTCCCGGCATTGGAACGCAGAAACTTGCGCAGCCCGTATTCCTGAACCTGCGCCCAGGCCTTGCTCCCCCGCTTGGGCAGCTTGCCGTCAGGCGAAACCACGATCGTCGTGGCCGACACATAGGCCACCTTGCCGGGCGCGGTGGCCGTCACCATGCAACGCGAATCCCGGGCCACTTTTTCCTCCAGGCCGGTGGCCACCAGGGGCGCCTCGGGGCTGAGCAGCGGGACCGCCTGGCGCATCATGTTCGAGCCCATCAGCGCCCGGTTGGCGTCGTCGTGTTCCAGAAATGGGATCAGTCCGGCCGCGACGCTGACCACCTGCTTCGGCGAGGCATCCATGTAGTGCACCTCGTCGCGCGTCTTCTCCAGGAAGTCCCCGCGAAAACGCACGGACACCGTGGCCCCGGTGAAACGGCGCTTGTCGTCCAGGGGCGCGTTGGCCTGGGCAATGACAAAATTCTCCTCGGCGTCGGCGGAAAGGTAATCCACCTGGTCGGTCACGCGACCGTCCACCACCTTCAAATACGGCGTCTCGATAAACCCGAAGGTGTTCACCCGGGCATAGGTGCTCAAGGATGAAATCAGGCCGATATTCGGCCCCTCCGGGGTCTCGATC
>CAZVVD010000198.1:0-3229 GCA_964630555.1 uncultured Verrucomicrobiota bacterium
ACGGCCTCCGAGATCATTTTCTTCTGGGTGGCGCGCATGATCATGGCGGGGCTGGAGTTCATGGGCGAGATCCCGTTCCGCCGGGTGATCATCCACGGGACCGTGCGCGACGACGCCGGGCGCAAGATGAGCAAGAGCCTGGGCAACTCGATCGATCCCCTGGGGGTGATCGAGAGCTTCAGCGCCGACGCCCTGCGCTTCAGTCTGGTCATGGTCACGGCCACCGGTCAGGACGTGTTCCTTTCGAACGACAAGTTCGAAATCGGGCGCAATTTCCTGACGAAGCTCTGGAACGCCGCCCGCTTTCTGCAGATGCATTCCGGTTCGGCCGCGACGGCCGCCTGGGTCGAGCCGTCCTGGGATCCCGCCCGCCTGCGCCCCGACGACCAGCACATCATCGCCGCCCTGTACACGGCCGCAGCCGCCTGCGCCGAGCACCTGGAACGCTGCCGCTTCAACGACGCGGCCAAGGCGCTTTACGATTTCATCTGGCACCAGTTCTGCGACTGGCACATCGAGTCGGCCAAGCTCGTGTTCAACGGGGACGATCCTGCCGCCAAGGACCAGGAGCTGCGGGTCACCCACCATGTCTTTGCCCAGGCCCTCAAGCTGCTCCACCCCCTGGCGCCGTTCATCACCGAGGAGCTCTGGCACGCCATGGGCTACGGCGCCGACACCGACACGATTCTCTTCGCCCCCTGGCCACGGCCGCGGGAGGACTTGGCGGCCCTCGGGGTGTCCGCGGACGTGGTGGACTACGTGGAGCGCAAGCACGACCTGGTGCGCGTCGGGCGGATTTTGCGGGCCGACTACGGGATCGCCCCGGCCAGGACGATCCGTTACATCGTCAAGCCGGAAAGCGCGGACCTGGCCGCCCGGCTGGCGGCGGACCGGGATTCGATCGCCGCCCTGCTGCGCGCGGACCCCCTGGAAATCAACGCCGCTTTTGCGCCGCCGCGCCCGCTGCCCAACGGGATCAGCCGGCTGGGCGCGGTCTATATGCCGATCGAAGGCGTGATCGACCCGGCGGCGGAATCCAGGCGCCTGTCCGGGCAATTGGACAAGGCCCTGGCCGGCCTGGCCGGCGTCGAGAAAAAGCTGGGCAATCCGTCCTTCGTCAGCAAGGCGCCGCCCGAGGTCATCGCCCTCCAGCAGACCCGCCGCCGGGAGCTGCAGGATGCCTGCGACAAGCTCCGCGGCCTGCTCGCCGTGCTCGGCGGCCCGGAAGCAAGCGGGCCAGCCAGGGGGGCGTGAGCAAGGCGGCAGGGGGAGGAAGGATCAGCCGCCTGGAGAGAACTTGTCCCCGGCGGGCTTGTCCCGCCGGAACCCCAAGAAGCCGGTTCCGGGCAAGACATCGCGGCCCGCGATTAACGGCTGAGGGGATCAGAAGCCCAGGCGCCCTGGGAATCCGGCGCATCAGGGCACGACGCCGGGGAACACCAGGCGGAAATGGGTGCCGCGGGTGCTCTCGCCGCCGTGCACGACCTCGAGCTCGACCCGGTGGATCGCCTCCGGCAGGTCTTCGGCCAGGACGTGCATGACGAACTCGCCGTCAGCGGCGGCCCCGACCCAGTCCGGCCGCGGCACGCGCACGGCCTGCCAGGGGCCGCCGTCCACTCGGTAGCGGAAATCGGCGGCCGCCTTGCCGGTGTCGTAGCCGATCGCCAGGCAGCGGCCCCTGGCGGAAAACCGCAGGCGGGCCCCGGGCGCCGTGGTGTGCAGGACCTGGTCAATCCACTCGTTGCGTGGCCAGCGGTGGATGACCCACAAGCCCTCGGTTTCGACGCTCTCGAGCGGCAGCCGCTCGGCGCGCTCCCAGTTGACCGGGTTGAGCGGGCGGGGCAGGGCGCGCGCGGCCGGCTTCCGGCTGGCGGCGGGTTTGCCCGCGAGCTCTTTTTCGAGGAAGGCGATCAGGCTCTCGGCGTACGCCCGGCTGCCGTAATGCTGGGGATGGATGCCGTCCGGGAGCCAGGCCTCCCAGGGCAGGAGGCCGGCGCGCGCCTGCCGGAACGCCGCCAGGCCCATCCAGACCGAGCCGACCCCGTAGTGTTCGGCGATGGCCTCGAATTCCGCGATCGAGGCCGGCACCCGCCCCGCGACCATGTCGTCGTACATACCCTGGCAGAAAATATAGGGGAACACGAGGTCGCGTCCGCCGGAGGCCAGCAGCTTGCGGACCAGGCCCTCCCGCGTCCGGTTGCGCCGCTCGGTGGGCACGTGGAAATCGTTGACCGCGTATTCGACGAAGACCAGGTCGCAGTTGCGCTCGATGATGTCGCGCCGGGCGCGGAAGACCGCCAGGTCCGACCCGGTCGAGCCGATGGCGGCGTTCTCGACCACGAGGCGCGTCTTGGGGAAGCGGTGCGCCAGCCAGCGGATGACCGGCTCCGGCCAGTTGAGCCCGGAGCGCCCGTCGGTGACGGAGCCGCCCAGGAAGCCGACGGTCAGCTTGCCGGCCGCGATCTGCCGGCGGGCGCGCGCCAGGGGGCGGCGATGGCGGAAAACGTTCATGGGGATTACAGAATCCGGCGGGCGGCGGCGACGATGTCGTTGGCGTTCGGCAGGAAGGCGGCCTCGAGGATGTGGGACTGCGGGGCAATGCCGTCCTTGGCCCCCACCCGCAGGACCGGGGCGTCCAGGTCGTCGAAGGCTTGTTCCATGATCGAGGAGGCCACCTCGCCGGTGAAGCTGGCGATGTTGACGGCCTGGCTGGCCACGACGCAGCGCCCGGTTTTCCGGACCGACCGGAGCACCGTGTCCATGTCCAGGGGGACCAGGCTGCGCAGGTCCACGACCTCGGCGCTGACGCCGGTCTGTTCGAGCGCCGCGGCGGCCTTGAGCGCGTCGTGGACGGCCGGTCCCCAGGCGACGAGGGTGATGTCGCCCCCCTCGCGCTTGACGTCCGCCAGGCCGAGCGGCACCAGGACGTCCCCCTCCGGCACGGGGCCTTTCAGGGGGTAGAGCATCTGGGATTCCACGAACATCACGGGGTTGTTGTCGCGGATGGCGCTCTTGAGCATGCCCTTGGCGTCGGCGGGCGTGGCCGGGTAGACCACGTAGAGCCCGGGGATGTGGGCGAAGACGGTTTCCAGAGTCTGCGAATGCTGGCCGCCGTAGCCCTTGCCGCCGCCCACCGACGCCCGGATGACCAGGGCGATCTCCACATTGGCGCCCGACATGTAGTGCCACTTGGCGGCCTGGTTGCTGATCTGGTCGGAGGCCATCAGGG
>CAZVVD010000199.1:0-3228 GCA_964630555.1 uncultured Verrucomicrobiota bacterium
CGACGGGTTCGCCTGGGCGTGAATGACCCGGTCGTTGATCTTCAGGTACGGCGAGTGGAACCGGCCCGGCGCGTTGGTCCTGACCGCGGCCCCTTTCAGGCCGCGCGCCTCCCCGAACTTGTGGGGAAAATGAAAACCCTCCGTGTGCCCCGGCGACCAGGCGCCCGCGCCCTGGCAGACGCGGTGCACGTTCAGGCCGAAGTTCTCGTAGATGGCCCGGGTGAAGGTAAAGACGTCCAGCGGAATCCCGTATTCGATGGTCCATTCCTTGTCGGTCCACCGGCTCTTGACCTGGTAGGTCGGCTCCCAGCGCAGCTCCGGGTCGCGCGGCTCGTTGTTGTAGATGTCCCCGGTGACGTCGAACGGGGTCAGCACGAACTGGTAGTAGCCGGGGGTGTCTTCGTTGTCGGGATCGAGGAAGATCTCGACGTTCTCCCCGTTCCAGAGGGCGCCGTCGTGAAGGACGCCGCCGCCGGTCTGCTTGCCGCCTTTCTCATTGTAACACCCCCGGATGGCCAGGTAGAGGACGGCGTCCTTCTGGCAGACCTTGAAGGTGGTCTTGAGTTTCACCGGGAAGGAATATTCGTCCGTGAAGACCCCGGATTCCTCGGCCTTAACCCAGCAGGGATCGTCGAGCACCCCGTCCACGACCGGGGCTTGTTCCGCCTGCAGGATCTTGATCGAGGGCAGCTGCGGGTCCGCCGGGCCCCGCGCCGGCGCAGGCGGCGCAGCCGGGGCGGAACCGGCCACCATCCATCCACTGACGGCAAGCAGGGCAACCCGGCATAATGTATTTTTCATCATAGTCCTCGCTGGGGGCTTCTTTCCACAAAGGATGCGCGGAGCCGCATCCTGTTTAAGAGGGCAAGCCCGGCTTTCTTCTATCGCCCCTTCCTAACATAAGCCTTACCCCATGCTTTTTTTAGTCGCGTTATCATCCGTCCTGTGTTAAAAAAAAACAATATAGAGAATAATTCGATTCCATGGAGTTTTCTGTGATGGCTCAGAACAGGCTTTTCCCCCGGCTGGCCGACATTATTGTGGTCAGGGAGGACCGCCCGGAACATGCCTGCCGCAGGGGGTTGACCATCGCCAGCCCCTGCGACGTGCTGTCGGTGTATCTGCGGGGCGGCCCCCGCTACCGGCTTGACGGCCGGACCCACGAGGTCCGTTCCCCGTTCGCGCTCCTGGTGCCCCGCGGCACCCTGGATTGCGACCTGCAGGCCGGGCGGATCGAGGGCCTGTTCGTGTTGTTCCGCGGGCATGGGTTGGTGCGGAAAATCAAGGGCAGGCATGGGCAGGCCCTGGTGTCGCTGGGCGGCGCGGGGATCGGTGTTCCGTTGTGGAAACACCTCGCGCGCGGCGACGCCGAACACCTGACCGGCCGGCTGCGTGCCCTCGCCGGGATCGAGTTGGCGGACGTCGCCGGCCGGCTCCGGGGAGCGGCCCTGCTGCTGGAGGCGCTGGCCGAGTACTGCGCCGCCGGCCGGCCCGGGGCCGGACCGGCCGTGCACCGCGAAGCCGAGCGCCTGCGCGTCCTGATTGACGCCCGGCCCTACGACAACCGGAGCCTGGAATCCATTTACGAAGGCCTGGAGCTTTCCCCCGCCCATGCCGAAAAACTATTCAAGGCCGCCTTTCACATCACCCCGGTGGCCTACCGGCTGCAGTCACGGCTGGGAAAGGCCCGCGAGCTCCTGGTGTCTTCGAAGCTGAACGTCGGACAGGTGGCCCGGTCGGTGGGCTTCGGCGATCCGCTCTATTTCTCACGCCTTTTCCGCCGGACCTTCGGGCTGGCGCCCTCCGACCTGATCCGCGAGTTCAGCGGCCGGCGGCCACGGGCGTGAAATGCGGCGGCCGGCAGGATGAGCGTAATACAACCCCCATCTCCGAGCCGGCCACGATCCCGCATACGGGATGCCCTCCAACAGGGATATCAGGCAGCGTGTTGCTGAAGGTGGAGGGACGCGCTCCGTCGCGTCCGAGAAGGTTATGCAGGAGCCTCGGACAACGGGTCGGCAAGGTAGCGCGTAAAAAAAACGCATCCCGGGAAGCAAAGCGCGCTCCCCGGGATGCGTGAGCCCTCGAATAGGCGCCGCGTTAGACCCTTTCCCGTGAACATACACGCTTTTGCGAGTATGTTTTGGAGCCGGCCTGACCTCAGGCCGGTCGGACCGTGGTGCCAGGCTTCACCGTAGCGGCTTCGCCTAGGCGAGTGGGCACCCCGGCTCCATTGGAGTTGCGGGCACAGCCCGCCTTAAGGCCTTATCTTCTCGAAACCACTATAAATAACGAGATGTGTTTCAAGCTAACGCGGCGGGCGACCCCGTGGTGCGCGATCGGCGCAAGTTGACAAATTGGGTTGCCACGTCTGAAACAAAGTGGCCACTTGGCCCCGCATGCGGGGCTGACGTGGCGGGCAAGGCGCCGCGTTAGAACCGGTAGGCGGCCGAAGCCAGGAACTGCTCGCGGTTGCCGATGCCGCCCTCCACCTCCAGGGCCACGCGGCCCCACAGGTCCGTGCCCAGGCCGAGCAGGGCGTTCCACGGCTCCTTTTCGCTGAGCTTGGCGTCGTAATGCAGCGCGCCGAGCCCGGGCACGTCCCATTCGCCGGTGTGCTCCTCTTCCAGTTTCTGGAACATCGTGCCCACCCAGATGTTGAACCCCAGCTTGGACCAGGGCGCCGGGATGCGCGCGCCGAGCCGGGGCTGGAGCACGAAGGCCTGGATCCACGAGTCCGCGCTGCGCAGGCCGGCGTAGGTGTCGGCCAGGGTCACCGAGGCCCAGACGTGCTTGATGCCGTAGGCCAGGGTCAGGCCGCCGCCGACGATGTAGCCGCTGTCGTCGTATTCAAGCGTTTCCATTTGGGGATGGGGGATGTTGCTGACCTTGGTGGCCTGCTCCACCGCGCCGGCCACGCCGAAGACGTTGAGGAACGGCAGCAGCCAAACGTCCACCTTGGCGTTCACCTCGTTCACGCGGCTTTTGACGCTCAGGTTGTCGGGCACCAGCTGGAACATCTGGCTGACGTCGGGGGTCAGCTTGACGCTGTCCATGTCGTAGCCCTGGCGCTGGTAGTAGTAATTAATCCCGATCCCCACGGGGAAGGGCAGCTCATCCTGGTCGGTGACCCAGGAACGCTTGAACGGGAGAACGGTTTCGGTGAGCGCGGGGGCCGTCGGCGCCAGGCCGAGGACAACCGCCGCCAGACAAACCAAGCCGATCACG
>CAZVVD010000200.1:0-3220 GCA_964630555.1 uncultured Verrucomicrobiota bacterium
GATGGGATGCGGCCAGCCCATGAAGGCATGCAGTCCCCCGCAGTGGCCGATGATTTCCACCCCGGGACGAATGCACAAATGATAGGCATTGGACAGGACCAGGCTCGCCCCAACCTCCTCCAGCTCCCGGGGCGTCATGGCCTTGACCGTGCCCTGGGTGCCCACCGGCATGAACACCGGGGTGTCCACGATCCCGTGGCGCGTGTGCAGCCGACCCCGCCGGGCGCGGGAGTCCGGGTCGGACCGGAGAATCTCGAAAAAAGGCGGCTCGGTTTTCATGGCCGTTCAAAAGCCGACACCATAACCAAGCCGGCCGGGAAACACAAGCAGGGTCCGTCAAGAAAAGCCTCGAGCTGCCCCGCGCCTCCGGCCGCCTTGCGCGGCCGGGTCACCACGTGGCCACCACGGTGCCCTTGTGACGGCTTCGGCTCGCCTCGGACGTGTTTCCGTAGCCCCCCATGTTGACGCGCCGCCCGTTGGGCTTGGGTTCCAAAGTCCAGTCCGAGACCGGGTCCCCGGCGTCCACGCACGGACTCAGGCTGGCATCCGGCCGCCAGGCGCCGTCATGCCAGGACCCGACCGTGCTCATGAGGTGGAAATCCCCTTCCGCGGGATCCACGAAAAGCGGATCGGTGGTGAGATTGCCGGCGCCGACCCCCGGAACCCAGAAGTCCTGCGAATCGGAATAAAAAATCGCCAGCCCAAGGCCGTGGCTGATTCCGCCCAGTCCGTTGCCCCACAGAATCGAATTGCTGACGGAGAGGGCGTGGGTCGTGGAGCGCGCGATGCCCCACCCCGCGTTGCCAGCGAAGGTACAGTTGGCCACCACGGCGGTCCCGGCGGCGATCAGGAGCCCGTCCCGGCCGCTCTTCACGATCCGGCACTGGCGCAACGTGAGCTGGGCGGGGCCGGTGCCGTTGAAATACAGCCCCCGGTCCGCCGGATTGTTTTGCAGGGTCGTGTCCAGGATCTGCGCCTGCCCGGATCCGGTGAGATACACCTGGTCCACACAGCCCGGCACAAGAACCTGCTCGATGACGCACCGGTCCACGACCACGGTCGCGCACCCCGAAAGATAGAGCGTCGCGCCCGCCACGTTCCCGAGCCCGGGGTTGGTGGAACAGTTGTCCACAAATCGGTTCGATACGACCGCCAGGGACGCGACATTGAGGGCATAGATCGCGCCGCCCCACGTGTTATAGGTGCCGCTGGCGGTGACCCTGTTGCTTGTGAATGTGCAGTCGTTCAAGAACGCCGTGCCCCCGATGAAGCCTAAGGTGCCGCCGAAGGACCCGTGAGTCGTAGCTCCGCTGGCGTTCCGATCAAACGCGCAGTTGGTGATTGCCACCATGCAATTTGTAGCGTACACCGCCCCGCCGTAGGCCTGGTTGCCGCCGCCGGAAACGAACCGGTTGCTGGCCAGATTGTCCAGGAAAAACGTGTCCGCGGCTGTCAGCCGGCAGTTCAACGCGCAAATGGCCCCGCCATATAGGCTACCCACCGTCTGTGTGGCGGTAACGAGGTTGCTGCTGAACAAGCAATCATATATCGCAAGGGAGCCACCGGAACTGTAAATTCCGCCCCCCAGGGCGCTGGCCGTGCTGCAGCGGTTGCTGTTATCCCGCACGACGCAGTTCGTCAGCGTCGCCGCGCAGCCCATGAAATACAATCCCGCCCCCGCGTTCACTCCAGAATCGTAATATCCCCCCCGCAGGGTCAGGCCGGATAAGACGATGCTCCCCTTGGACGTGGCCGTGAACACCCGCGCTCCGGCCGCCCCGCCGTTGTCCAACACCGTCAGGGCCGCCTCCGCGTTCGAGGCCGCGATCGCCAGGTCCGGCATCTGGACGGTGAGCGGAAACGTCTCGCCATTGGCGGTGTCATAGACGCCGGTCGCCAGGTGGAGGGTCGCCCCGGCCGCCACGTTGCTCAGCGCGTGGGTCAGGGTCTTCCAGGCCGAGGTCCAGCTCAGGCCGTCGAAGGCGTTGCTCCCGTTGACGGCGTCCACATAAACGTTGGTCACCGACAGGATGTTGCTCGACCCCAGCCCGTGGGTGTAGTGGTAGCCCAGGTCCACCGTGCCGATGTCGTTGGAGCCGTCCGTCCGCGTCGTCCGCCCGTCCAGCCCCCAGAATGCGGCCATGTCGTTGCCCGCGTCGACGCACGGACTGCTGACGACCTGTCCCGTCAGCCCGCTCGCCGAGAGGTAATAGCACAGCCCCGTGGAGTTGACGAAGAGCGGATTGACGCCCACCTGGTTGCTTTCCCCCTCGCCCCAGGGCGCGTCCTGGAGACACGAGTAGCTGGCCAAAACGTTCTCATTGCTCGTGATCCCGCCCAATCCGTTCCCCCAGATAATGCTGTTGACCACCGTCCCCGCGCCCGAGGCGCGGTTGCAGCCCCAGCCCCCATTCTGGGCGAAGGTGCAGTTTGCCACCGCCGCGGTCCCGGCGAAGAGCAGGCCGTCCAGGGTGTTCTGGGCCAGCAGGCAGTTGGTCAGGGCCAGGCGCCTGCCGGACCAGTTGACCCCTTGGCCGTTGTTGTTGGCGAACACGCAGTGCGAAACCACCGCCGTCCCGGCCGCCACGTAGGCGCCGTCGCTACCGCTGTCCAGCACCAGGACGTTCGTCAGGACCAGCGCAGACCCGGCGCCTGAGACATACAGGCCCCGATGCGACCCGCCCTGCAGGGTCGAGTTGAGCAGGGAGCATTGCTTCCCGCCGGTGACATAGACCTGCTCCGCGCATGCCGGCTGGGCAACCTGTTCGATGACGCACCGGTCCACGACCGCGGTCGCGCACCCGGAAAGATACAGTGTCGCGCCCGCCATGTTCCACTGGCCGTTGCTAGCCGCGTTGTCCACGAAGCTGTTCGAGACGACCGTCAGGTGCGCGATATTGTTGGCGAAGAGGGCGCCGCCATGCGTGTTGTAACTGCTGCTGGCCGTGGCCCGGTTGCTGGAGAGCGTGCAGTTTGCCACGACGGCGGTGCCCCCGTTCAGGTAAAGCGCGCCGCCGAAGGACCCGTGGGCCGTGGAGGCGCTGGCGTTCCGGTCAAACCCGCAGTTGGTGATGGCCACCATACAATTTGTAGCGTACACGGCCCCGCCGTAGGCCTGTCCGGATCCGCCTCCGAAACGGTTGCTAGCCAGGTTGTCCAGGAAAGACGTGTCCGCGGCTGTCAGCCGGCAGTTCAACGCGCAAATGGCCCCGCCATATAG
>CAZVVD010000201.1:0-3209 GCA_964630555.1 uncultured Verrucomicrobiota bacterium
ACACCCGAACGTGAAATTGAAAGCGAACTGGAAATACTATCTGGAAGAAGCCGAACAAACGCCGGAGGTCGCGGAGAAATTGCGTGTTCTGCGCGCGCAGTCGCCTGTGAAGTCACCAGAGGATATTCGTCTGATCGATCCCTGCATGGGTATCCTCATCGGGTGGAAGGCGTTCATCGCGGCGGTGGTGGGGGGGATCGGCAACATCCGCGGGGCCATGATCGGCGGGTATATCCTCGGGCTGGTGGAGATCGGGGTGGCGGCGTTTTTGCCGACCACCTACCGCGACCTGGTGGTCTTTGGCCTGCTGCTGGCGCTGCTGATCGTCCGGCCCTACGGCATCCTGGGGCGCCCGCGTCCGCAGAAGGTGTAGAAGCGACGCCCTCGTCGCTTCTACTTGATGAAACCCCGGCTTCAAAAAAATATTGTCCTCATTGGGGGGACCTAATTCAACGCAAATGATGTGGTGCAATCATCCTTCAATGATTCCGGACCGCCTGGCGCGAAGCGGGGAGCGCTGGGGCGCGCGCTGGGACGCGCTCATGCGCCGGCGCTGGCTGCTGGGCGTTCTGCTGGCCGCCGGCTTGGCGCTCGCCTTCGCCATCCCGCGCTACGGCCTGCTGAATCCCTATATCCAGATGGTGATGATGTTCGCGGGGATCAACATCATCCTGGCGGTCAGCCTGAACCTGGTCAACGGCTACATGGGCGAGTTTTCGGTCGGCCACGCCGGCTTCATGGCCATCGGCGCCTACACGGCCTCGGTGCTGACCGTGCGGGTCTTCCCGCCGGAGGTCGGGGCCTGGCTGTTCCCGGTCGCGGTGGCCGCGGGCGGGGCGGTCGCGGCGCTGGTGGGCCTGCTGGTCGCGATCCCGTCGTTCCGGACCCGCGGCGACTACCTGGCGATCGTGACCCTGGCGTTCAACATGATCGTGAAATCCCTGCTCGAGAACATCGAGGCCGTGGGCGGGCCGCGGGGATTCCTGGGCATGGAGCAGCTGACGACCCTGCCGTGGGTTTTTGTCTGGGTCGTGATCACCGTGGGGGTGATCCGGAATTTCGTGTACTCGACCTTCGGACGGGGAGTGCTGGCCATCCGCGAGGACGAGATCGCCGGCGAGCTGATGGGCGTCAACACGCGCCAGGTCAAGCTCATGACCTTTGCGGTCTCGTCCTTTTTCGCCGGCGTGGCCGGGGGGCTCTTTGCGCACCTCCTGCAGTTCATCACCCCGCGCGCGTTCGACCTCCTCAAGTCCACCGACGCGCTGATCATGGTCTACCTGGGCGGGATCGGGTCCCTGGGCGGCTCGATCCTGGGGGCGACCCTCTACACCTTCCTGCTGGAGGCCCTGCGCGACCTGGGCCTGTGGCGCATGGGGGTCATGCCGCTGCTGCTGGTCCTGCTGATGATTTTCCGGCCGCGCGGGATCATGGGCCTGCGTGAATGCCGCTGGTTCCTGCCGGGAGAGGAACAAAAGAGGACAAATTCCCCCGGCGCCCCGATGAGACATCGGGACCAGGGGCCACTTAGCCAAAAGGGCTGACGTGGCAAACTCCAAATTCCAAGTAAAAGAGAGCCATGCAAGCAAAGCATGCAAAACGCGGGAAAAACCAGATCCGGGCGTGCCATTCGGAATTTGAATTTTGTTCCCATTGACTTCGTTTCCTTGGAATATGAAATCTGCCACGTCATCCCGACTCAAAGAGATTGGGATAAGTGGCCCCTTGGTCCGGCTCGGCCGGACCGACGGGGGAATTTGAAATTTTTGTTTTCTAAAGGGGGTATCCGGTGTCTTTCCTGTCCATGAGCGGGGTGACCCACTTCTTCGGCGGGCTGTGCGCGGTGGACAACTTCCACCTGGCGCTCGAGGCCGGTGCGCTGGTCGGGATCATCGGCCCCAACGGGGCGGGGAAGACGACGGTCTTCAACCTGATCACGGGGGTCTACCGCCCGGCGCGGGGCAGCATCCGGCTGGACGGCGTGGAGCTGACCGGCAAGGCGCCGGCCGGCATCACCGCCCTGGGGGTCGCCCGGACGTTCCAGAACATCCGGCTGTTCCCGAAATTGTCCGTGCTGGATAACGTGCGGGTGGCGCATTATGCGCGCCTGCGCTACAGCCTGCCCGAGGCGCTCCTGCGGGTGGGCCGCTTTCGCAAGGAAGAGGCGCGCGCGACGCAGGAAGCCCTGGAGCTGCTGGGGGTGTTCCAGCTGGAGTCCTTCGCGGACGAACGGGCCGGCAACCTGCCCTACGGCGTCCAGCGCCGCCTGGAAATCGCCCGCGCCCTGGCGACCCGCCCGCGCCTGCTGCTGCTGGACGAGCCGGCGGCCGGCATGAACCCGAACGAGATTCACCGGCTCATGGAGTTTATCCAGTGGATCCGCCGGCGCTTCAACCTGACGATTCTCCTGATCGAGCACCAGATGCGCCTGGTGATGGGCCTCTGCGAGCGCATCCAGGTGCTGGATTTCGGGGAGACGATCGCCGAGGGGATTCCCGCCGAAATCCGGAAGCACCCCCTGGTGCTCGAGGCCTACCTGGGCGAGGAGGCCGCCCGATGAATCCAAACGAACCCCTCCTGGCCGTGGAGGGCCTGAGCGTGGCCTACGGCCATATCCAGGCCGTGCGCGGGGTCTCCTTCGCGATCGGGCAGGGCGAGATCGTGACCCTCATCGGCGCCAACGGCGCCGGCAAATCCTCCATCCTGCGGGCGATTTCCGGGATGGTCCCCTGGAGCGGCAGCGTCCGTTTCCGGGGACGCAGTCTCCGCGGCGTGCGGGCTGACCGGGTCGTCGGCCTGGGCATCGCCCACGTGCCGGAGGGGCGCGGCATTTTCGGCAACTTGACGGTCGGGGAAAACCTGCGCCTGGCGACCTGGCTCCGGCGGGACCGGTCCGCCCTCGCCGCGGGTTACGAGCGGGTCTATGCCCTGTTTCCCCGCCTCAAGGAGCGGCGCCACCAGCTCGGGGGCACGCTTTCCGGCGGCGAGCAGCAGATGCTGGCCCTCGGCCGGGCCCTGATGAGCGGGGCCGGCCTGCTGCTGCTGGACGAGCCGTCCATGGGCCTGGCGCCGGTGCTGGTGCGGGACATTTTCAGGACGCTGGCGGAAATTAACCGCGCCGGGGTCACGATGCTGCTGGTCGAGCAGAACGCCCGCATGGCCCTGCGCCTGGCCGGCCGGGCCTACGTGCTGAAATCCGGGTCCATCAT
>CAZVVD010000202.1:0-3186 GCA_964630555.1 uncultured Verrucomicrobiota bacterium
CCGATGAGGAGTACGGCAAGCACACGGGAAAGGCCGCGCCAACGTTGCTTCAGCCGTTTCATTTTCTCATGTCGAACTTTCGGCGCGAACCTCGCCGCGCTTGCGGCGTAGCGTTCCACGCCGTTGTGTGCGCCCAGCATGGGCGCGTTGTAAATGGGGTGCAAGTCCCCTGTAGGAGGACCGCACGTGAAAACGTGAATAACTACCACCCGAAGCCAACTCTGAAAGGGTAACCGATCAGGGGGAGGAAGGCTAGGGAAAACGGGCGGGCCGATGGACAAGAACCGCATAATAAGGCCGACGCGATGCGACGAGCTGGCACAACACAGCAAAGTCGATCGGTTCAGTCGCGGAGGTAAATGCGGCGGTCGCGCCAAGAAGCAACGCGTTCTTACCTGGGGAGACCCTGCCGGGATAACCCGGCGGGGAGTCAGCAGAGGCCATAGTACCGGGCAATGAGCCATTAAGCTCAAGGACGGGAAGGGCCAAACCGAAAGGGGACGTTCCGACCCCGTGGAGGACATCGCAACCGATGACGCCGGAAGGTGAGGAAGCGGTGAGCGCCGCCACGACGGGAAGCATGGGAGCGTTCAGGGACAAACCATGATGGAGCAAGTCCTAGCCGCGGAGAACCTGCAAGCAGCCTGGCGACGAGTCAAGGCCAATGCGGGAGCCCCGGGAATCGACGGGACGACCGTTGATGCCTTTCCGGCGTTCTGCCGGGAGCAATGGCCGAGGATACGCTCCGCGCTCATGGCGGGAACGTACCGTCCGGCGCCGGTGCGCCGGGTGTTCATTCCCAAGCCCGACGGGCGGCAGCGCCCGCTGGGCATACCCACGGTGCTGGATCGGGTGATCCAGCAGGCGTTGGCGCAGGCGCTGAATCCGCTCTTCGAGGGCGAGTTCAGTACACATAGCTATGGATTCCGCGAAGGCCGCAACGCCCACCAAGCGGTGCGGACAGTGGAAGCCTGCTGGAAAGAGGGACGCCGCTATGCGGTGGACTGTGACCTAAAGTCCTTCTTCGACACGGTCAACCATGATCGGCTGATGGGGCAATTGCGCGAAAAGATCCGGGACCGCAAGGTGCTGGGCCTGATCCACGGTTACCTCAAAGCCGGTGTGGTTCTGCCGGACGGCTCCCGCGAGGCAACGCCTCAAGGGGTGCCCCAAGGCGGGCCGCTGTCGCCGCTGTTGGCCAATATCGTGCTCGACCCATTAGACAAGGAACTCGAAAAGCGCGGGCATCGATTTGCCCGCTATGCCGACGACTTTCTGGTCATGGTTAAGAGCGTAAAGGCGGCGCAACGGGTGATGGCGAGTCTGACACGGTATGTGGAAGGACGGCTTAAACTGGTGGTCAACCGGGCCAAAAGCCAAACTGCACCGCTGAAGCAGTGCGCCTTTCTGGGTTTCCAGATCGGCCAACGCGGCAAGGTGGTATGGACGGCCAAGGCTCATGCACGCTTCAAACAACGGGTGAGGGAAATCACCCGGCGCAACCGGGGACACCGAGTGCAGGACGTCATCGACGAACTGAGCCGGTATGTCACGGGCTGGCTCAATTACTTCGGGATCAGCCACACCTATACGGGGTTGCTGGAACTCGATGAGTGGGTCCGGCGAAGAGTGCGGTTGTACTACTGGAAGCAATGGAAACGGCCCGGCACTCGCCGACGCCATCTGCTGGCCTTGGGGATCGCTCCCGAGGAAGTGCACATGGCCACGCGAAGCCGGAAAGGGTACTGGCGGATGAGCGGCAATAGCATCGTCCAACGGGCCTTGACCAACCGCTGGCTGCACGAACAAGGGGTTCCTGACATGCGCACGTTATGGGTCGTTCTGCATTACGGGCCGAATGCCCGTGTCTGACCTGACGGCCGTAGCCGTGGGTGAAGGCTTTTCGGAACCGCCCGGTGCGGACCCGCATGCCGGGTGGTGTGGCAGCCGAGGCTGGCCCTCACGGGTCAGTCTCGGCGAGCCGATTGGAGCTTTCATTATGATCAATTCAGTCCGTGCAATAGGCACATCCGAAAGAGTCCGATTCCATTGATTATGATCAGGATTTCCAAGATGACGAAGGGAAGCACACCCTTATGACGTGCCAAGATAGCGAGCGCAGCGTGGACTGCATATGCTAGGACCGATACCAAGACCGATACCCAGATGGGGTGCCAGTAGAAAAACCATTGTATTGATTCGCTCCATCTCTCGTTTAGTCCGACGAGGCCCATTGGCAGGCTTGCTGCAATTGAAATGACGCCACCGATTGTGAGTGTGCCCGCTACTGCAATAAGCGCAATTGACGCAAGGGCGGCAAGTGCGAACGTAACAGCCGGCAAAATCAACCATGTTTGTGACAATCTCATTTCGGGGTCATCTCTTGTGCTCCAACGTCAGCCCTCAGCCACGAGCCTGCCGCCCCGGCAGGCGAGTAGGCTGAAGGGCTTGGTTGGGGCTTTCTTCTCTCTTCATTCACCTGTCCCAGTGGAAGGGAACCCACGCGAGAACCCAGACAACCGAGACAACCGCAAGGATAAGTGCGCCAATGCCAACCTTCTTGTCGCCTCCGGATGAATGGCGCACGCTTGAGATGCCGAATCCCATTGTGAAAGTGGTCAGCGTGACTAGAGTCAAGAAGGCTATCAGGTCGCCATAACCTTCGGGTGAGCCGCGGTACAGGAGTGCAAACAGGAATGCGGCGGATAGCGTTGCTGCCGCCATTCTTCCATCGCGGGATTTCCTGTTTCCATCCATCGTCATTCCCTTGCCCCAACGTCAGCGCGCACCCTCCGAAGGCCCCGTCCGCGGGGCCGGAGGTAGCGGTGCCGCGCCTTGTTGGGGCGGCTTCTCCAGTACCTCTATGGCGTTGCTGGCGGCCTCGCCGACCGTAATCAGTTTGCCGAACCGGGTTCTCGCGTTGTCGTTCATGAGGGGTCTCATTTGCGGGACGGCAGCACGAGCCCCCAGCCTGGCAAGGGCGTGCAACGCCAAAGCCCTCATGTCGGGGTTGTTGTCACGGAGTGTTCCGCAAAGTGGTTCTATCGCCGCGGGGTCTCCGATCTCACCCAAAGCCCAAGGAATGGTGTATTTGACTTCGGGGTCGGTAAGCAAATCAACAAGCAGGGGCACAGCTCTCTTGTCCTTGAGCACTCCGAGCACATGGCCGGCGTAGTACCTGTCCTG
>CAZVVD010000203.1:0-3161 GCA_964630555.1 uncultured Verrucomicrobiota bacterium
GGGGCTATACCCCGGTGGAGTGCCTGGCCCGCGGCATCCCGGCGGTGGCCTCGGATCTTTCGGGCTTCGGCAGTTACCTTCTCAAGATGGAGCCCGCCTGCGACCGGCGCGGGCTGTATGTGGTGCGGAGGCGCCACCAGTCCTACGACAAGGCGGTGGAGGACTTGGCCGGCCACCTGCTGCAATTCACCCGGATGGAGCTCAAGGACCGCATCGCCCTGCGTTACAACGCCCAGGACCTGGCCGAGCAGTTCGACTGGAAACAGCTCGGCAGTTTTTATCTCGAGGCCCAGCTCATGGCGCTGGCCCGCCTGCGGGATGAACGATGAAGGCGCGGCCTTTATGGAAGAACGAAGAGCATTCCG
This sequence comes from uncultured Verrucomicrobiota bacterium, assembly GCA_964630555.1. GTDB lineage: Bacteria > Verrucomicrobiota > Kiritimatiellia > JAAZAB01 > JAAZAB01 > JAHIJO01. The sequence goes on from CAZVVD010000203.1 coordinate 366, forward strand.
CGAGGCTCCAGGGAACGGGGGACCCTGGCCTTGGAGCCGGGATGCTCTCCCCCCCGTTATCGCTCTGGCTGGAGTCCGTCCGCCTCCCCCGTTAGGATCCCCGGCATGAGCCTGAAACGGATGCTGGGATATTCCGGCCTCATCACCCTGGCGGTGTGGGCCTGGTTTGCCTGGCCCCTGCCGCGCTTGGTCGCCACCGGCATCCCCGCCGCCGCCCACCGGGAGCCGGCCGACGTCCAGCGCATGGTGCCCGGCGACCACCTGCAATTCCTCTACTACTGCCGCCTGGCCGGGGATATGGCGGTCGGCAAGACCCCCCTCTTCTATAACCTCTACGAATTCAACACCGGCAATGATCGCGAGCGCTTCGAGCCCGACGCCTATTACGTCCCGTTTTCGCTCGTCTCCGCCGCCGGCGCCGCCCTGGGCGGCCCGGCGTTCGGCTGGAATCTGGCGGGGCTCCTGTCCCTCTGGCTGACCTACCTGCTGACCTGGATCCTGGCCCGGCGCTGGACGTCCCCGGGCTTGACCGGGTCCGGTCCGGGGCCGGGCGGCGAAGGGATCGCCGCCGCCGCGGCCCTGCTGGGCATCATCCTGCCGTTCCGCTGGATCAACCTGTTCGGCGGCAGCCCGGCCGGGTTCACCATGGTCTGGGTGCCCGCGATCCTGCTCGGGGTTGACCTGGCGGTCCGGGAGGACCGCCTCCGGGGAGGAGTGCTGGCCGGCATCGCGATTCTCATGGCGGCCTGGGGCGATCAGCACGTGTTCTTTTTCGGAACCCTGGCGGCGCCGGCCTGGGCCGTCGTGGCCTTTACCGCGCGGCCGGATTTCCGCTGGCGGGACTGGGCGGGTTACCGGCGGTTGGCCCTGGCGTTGCTGCCGGTCGCCGTGTTCGCCGGCGCCGCGCTCCTTTTCCCGGTCCTGATGAAATGGCTGTATCATACCGTCACCGGCCTGGCGCCGACGGCGCATGCCGTCGGCCCGCGGTCGCCCCGGGAAATCATGCTTTTTTCCCCGGACTGGCGGGGAATCTTCGGGCTGAGCACCCTGGGGGCTTCCACCCAGATCTATCTCGGCGCGATCCTCCCGGCGTTGATCGCCGCCGGCTGGCTGGCCCTCGTGGGCGTAACCGTCAAACAAGCGTTTTACGGACCAGGACCAGCAAGTGGGCCGCAAGGGACGGTGGCGTCCACCTTGAATGTCTTCCGGTGGCCCGCGCGGTCCCTGGCGCGGCTCGCGGCTCCGCCCGCGCGTCGCCCCCTGATCGCCCTGACGCTCATCGTGCTGGTCATGCTGGGGATCGCCCTCCTGGCCCTGGGCCCGCGCGGGCCGGACGATGGATTGCTTTTCAGGATCGCCCGCCGGCTGATTCCACCCTATGCCATGATCCGCCAGCCGGCCAAGATTTTCTGCCTGGCGCCTTCCTTCCTGGCCGTGGCCGCCGCCCTGGCGATAACGGCGCTGGCCCAGCTCCGGACCCGGCGGGCCTGGCAGATCGCGCTCCCGGCGGTCTTTGCCGTTCTTGTCCTGCTGGATTACGCTCGGCAGACGCATCCCACGATTTCCCTGATGGAAAAACAACAGGACGCCTACGCGGCGGTCGCGGCGGACGCCGCCGCGGCCGGGTCTGTGCCCCGCGCGCTGGTGCTTCCGCTCTGGCCCGGTGATTCGCATTATGCCTCGGTCTACCAGTATTTCGCCGCCCTCTACCGGGTGCGCATGATCAACGGCTATAACCCTTTCATCCGGCAGGGATATTTTGAGAATGTTTTCCGGCGGTTCGAGAGCGTCAACCAGGGCGGGCTGTCCGGGGAACAGGCCGACGTTCTGGCCGGGATGGGCGTGCGCTATCTTATCCTGCACGAAAACCTGTTTCCGGAGAAGGTCAGCCCGTTCCCGGTCACCGCGACCCTGCGCCAGCTCCTGCGGCACCCGCGCCTGGAACTGCTGTGCCAGGACGGCAGCGTGTGGGCCTTCAAGATCCTGGAGCGGCCGCGAACCGAACGGGGACCGGATCCGAAGTGGGAAACCCTGTTTCCCGCCCGCCGGTTCGAAATGGAAAAAGCCGCCGCCGAACGGAGTGTGACCGTCAAGCTGGATCCCACGGCCGGCGGGCGTGCCTACGTGGCCCTCGCAACGCCCCGCGCCGCCCTCGCAACCGCCGCCCTCCGGGTGGCGGCGGTCCCCAACCTGCGCTGGCTCGTGCGCGCCCGCGGCCGGGGTGTGCTGGCCGCGGAAATGACCCGCGACGAAACCCCCGCCGCGCCCGTGGCGTTGACGCTCCGCTCCGACGAATGGGCCTGGTTGGCGGCGCCCATCCCGGCCTATGACGGTTTTGCCACCCTGGGCTTGAAGCTGACCCTGGAATCCGGGTCGGTGGACCTTGACCTGGCCTTGCTGATGGCCGGGCCGTGGCCCGAACTGGGTCCGGGCGAATCACTGGTTCTGCCGGCGCCGCTCTTTTTCCACGCCGGGCACAGCGACCTGGCGTCCGGGAGCGTCGTGTTCCGCCGGGATCACGACCAGGCCGGCATCGCGCTGTATGGGCCCAAGCTGCCCTTGCCCCGCGGCGTCTACGAGGTCGAGATCGCGTTCGCCACCCCGGCCGCGCCCGGGACCGAGCTGGCGGTGGTCAACCTGGAACGGCAATCGCCCGCCGGGCGCCACCTGTCCCTGCCGCTGCTGACGCTCTCCGCCGATCGGCCGGCCCGCGGCCGCTGGCGGCAGGAGGAAAACCTCCCGGTCAACCTGGCCGTGGTCTACGCCGGCACCGCCGACCTGGCCATCCGGCAGATC
>CAZVVD010000204.1:0-3079 GCA_964630555.1 uncultured Verrucomicrobiota bacterium
CATTCGTCAGACGACGGATGAGTGACGTGGGAGCCACAGCGATCAGAGGTCAGAGTAGAAGAAGAGCGGCAGAGCCACAGAGGTCAGAGCCTCAGTAAGAAAAAAGGCGGGGGCCGCAACGGCATTGAGCAGCGACGGGAGCACAGCCCTGGTCGGCGCCTGGACCGTCAGACGTAAAGCTGGTCAGCCCGGTTAAGGGAGAGGGTGCAAGACGGCGCCGCCCGCCTATCCTTTTCAACAAGGCATGCCAAGCCGCGTCATGCCTACCAAGCCACCAGGGCATAATCGAGGCTGGAGAGGAGCGCGTAGCGCCGGCCGGCGGCGGGCTCGGAGAGGCAGGGATCGGTCCGCCCGTCGCCGTTGAGGTCCTGTGCATTCGCGGCGTAGGCGGATCCGCCGAACGTCCGCACGCCGTAGCCGCGGAGGTGGGCAACGGTGTCGTTGGTCACCACGGCCACTGCCAGGCCCGGCAGGCCTCACGGCGGCATGGCGCGGGTGATGTAGGCGTCGAGGTCGGCCGCCGAAAACGGTTCCGCGCGGGCCGCTCCCAGCCCCCAGAGCGCCAGCGCCGTGAGTCATGACTGCGTTCTTCGGCCAGGCCAGGACATCTTTATTCCAGCAGCCGGGCGCCGGCGGAGGGCTTGACGTTTCGGACCTCGCAGGGATGGCCGAAGACGGCGTGATAGCGTCCGGCGATCTCGCGGCCGACGGCGGCAGCGTCGGCGGGATGGACCATCAGGACGCAGCTGCCCCCGAACCCGCCGCCCGAGAGGCGGGCGCCCAGGACCGCGGGCACGTTCCGCGCGGCGTCCACCAGGGCATCCAGCTCCCGGCACGAGTTCTCGAAGTTGAACCGCGAGCTGTGGTGGGACCGGTACATCAGCTCGCCGAATCCCTTCAAATCGCCCGCGGCCAGGCGCCGGCGCGCCTCCAGCACGCGTTGGTTTTCCTCAATCACGTGCGCCGCCCGCCGCGCGGTGACCGGATCCATCCGGGGCGAGAATCGTTCCCACTCCTCCACGGAGACATCCCGCAGCGCTTTCACGGGATGATCCAGGACGGAGGCGAAGAAGGCGGCGGCCTGCTCGCAGCGCGCGCGGCGCTCGTTGTACTCGGATTCCACCAGGCTGTGCTTGACCCGGGTGTTGGCGACCAGGAAGCAGATGTCCCCGCCGAGCGGCACGGACTCAACCTGGAGCGAACGGAAATCGGTGAAGACCAGGGCGCCGGGCTCGCCGTAGAGGCTGGAAATCTGGTCCAGCAGCCCGCAGCGCGCGCCGGTAAACTCGTTTTCGGCGGCCTGGCAGAGCTTGGCCGTCTCGAGCCTCCCGGGCCGGATGCCGAAGAGGGCGCCCAGCCCGAGGGCGGCGGCCACCTCGAGCGCCGCCGAGCTGGAAAGGCCGGACCCGAGGGGGATATCACCCGCGAAGGTCGCGCAGAAGCCGTGCCCGATCCGGCCGAACCCGCCCAGCTTGGCGACCACGCCCAGGACGTAGTTGGCCCAGAGCGGCTGTTTGACCGGCGTGGTCACCGGCAGGTCGAAGGAGCACTCGCCGTCCATGTCCACGGCGCGCAGGACGCAGCCCGCGCCGGGGGCGTCCGAAACGGCCATGGCGATGCCCAAATCGATGGCGGCGGAAAGGACAAAGCCCTCGTTGTAGTCGGTGTGGTTGCCGAGGATTTCGACCCGGCCGGGCGCGTAGGCCACGCGCGCCGGCGGCGCGCCGAAGCGGCGGGCGTGCGCCTGACGGATTTTTTCAATGAGGTCGGGATTCATCGGAAGTCATGTTAACCACAAAGAACGCAAGATCACAAAGTCAAGTCGAAGCCAGGAACCCACCCCCTACCCCTCCAGGGAGGGGAACTTTGATTTTTGCGTTCTTTGCGATCTTTGGGGTTGAAGATTCCGCCGGGCTAGGCCCGGATGATCTGGAGCAGTTCGGCCTGGCGCCGGTCCAGCGCCGCCTGCGTTTTGGCTTCCAGGTTCAGGCGCACCAGGGGCTCGGTGTTGGACGCCCGCACGTTGAACCACCAGTCCGGGAACTCCACGCTGAGTCCGTCCAGCTCGAGGACCTTCCCGCCGGGATAGGCATCCTTCAGCCGGCGCAGGACCGCCGGGGGATCCTGGACCTCTGAGTTGATCTCCGGGCTCTTGGCGTAGCGCCGCAGCGGCCGGATCAGCTCCGAGAGCGGCGCGTTCGCCGCGCTCAGCAGGTTGGCGAGGAACAGGACCGCCATGGACGAACTCTCGGTGTAATAATTATCGCGGAAGTAATAGTGGCCGGAGAGCTCGCCGGCGAAGATCGCCTTGACCGACCGCATCTGCTGCTTGATGAAGGCGTGGCCCACCCGGCACAGGTGCGGCGTGCCGCCGTTTTCCAGGATAACCTCCCGGACCGTCCAGCTGCTCCGCAGGTCGTAGAGAATATGGCCTTTCTCCTTCCGCAGAATGCTCTGGGCGATCAGGGCGGTAATCATATCCATGGGAACGATCCCGCCCTGTTCGTCCACGAACCCGGCCCGGTCGGCGTCGCCGTCGAAAGCCACCCCGAAATCGAACTGGCCGCCGCGCACCTTGGCCTGCAGGGCCGCCAGGGTTTCGGTTTTCAAGGGGTTGGCCTCGTGGTGGGGGAAGGTGCCGTCGAAGGTGTCGTAGAGCGGATCGAGGGCCACCAGGCCCCCGAGCGCCTTGGACTCCATGATGCCCATGGCGTTGGCGAAATCGGCGGCGATGCGCACCGGCCGGCCGAGGGCGGCATAGCCGGCGACATGCCTCGCGTATTCGGGCAGGATGTCGTAGGAGGAGAGCGCGCCAGGTTTCGGCGCCGGCGGCGCGAAGGCGCCGCTTCCGACCAGGCGCTCGATGTCCTTGATCCCGGTGTCGCCGCTGATGGGGACGGCCTGTGCGCGGCACAGCTTGAACCCGTTCCATTCGGCGGGATTGTGCGAGGCCGTGATCATGATGCCGGCGTCGGCGCCCAGCCGGCCGTTGGCGTAGTAGGACATGGGGGTGGAGCAGAGGCCCAGCCGGATGACGTCGACCCCCTGATCGAGCAGGCCGCGGGAAAGCGCCCGGAAC
>CAZVVD010000205.1:0-3064 GCA_964630555.1 uncultured Verrucomicrobiota bacterium
GCCATGGGGTTTGAAGGCGGGGTCGATGACAGCCAGGTCCTGGGGCAGGCCCTGCGCCTGGCGCCCCCGGAAATGCACAAGGTCTTCCGCAAGTGGAACCGGGGCGAGCTGGATTCCTACCTGATCCAGATCACGGCCGACATCCTCTCCAAGACGGACCCCGAGACCGGCAAGCCCATGGTGGACGTCATTCTCGACACCGCGGGCCAGAAAGGCACCGGCAAGTGGACCAGCGTGGCGGCCCTGGACCTGGGCGTGCCGGCGGCGACGATCGCCGAGGCCGTGTTTGCGCGCTGCCTTTCGGCGATCAAGGAGGAGCGCGTGGCGGCCTCCAAGGTCCTGCCGGCGCCCCAGGCGACATTCCGGGGCAACCGGCCGGCCTTCATCGAGGCCGTCCGCCGCGCCCTGTACGCGGCCAAGATCTGCTCCTACGCCCAGGGCTACGCCCTGATGGCCGCGGCCGCCAGGGAATACCGCTGGGACCTGCGCTTCGGCGAGATTGCCCTCATGTGGCGGGGCGGCTGCATCATCCGCGCCCGGTTCCTCGGCAAGATCAAGGAAGCCTTCGACCGCCGGCCGGACCTGCCCAACCTGATGCTGGACCGGTATTTCGCCGGCGTCCTCAAGAAGAACCAGGACAGCCTGCGGAAAGTGGTCATGGAGGCCGCGCGCCTGGGCATCCCCCTGCCCGCCTTCGCCTCGGCCCTGGCCTACTTCGACGGCTACCGCAGCGCGCGCCTGCCGGCCAACCTGCTCCAGGCCCAGCGGGACTATTTCGGCGCCCACACCTACGAGCGGGTGGACCGCCAGCGCGGCGAAATGTTCCACACCGAGTGGCTATAAATTCGCTTTTGTCGAATTGATCATTTATGAGCAAGGACGCTGTGTGCCGTAAGGAAGATTTGACGAATCTCCGTCCGGAACACGCAACCTTTGTGGGCATCGATTCCGACGGCTGCGTGTTCGACACCATGGAGGCCAAGCAGAAGCTCTGCTTCCACCCCCTGATCGTCGCGCACTGGCGCCTGGAGCCGGTCGAAAAGCAACTGCGCGAAACCGCCGAATTCGTCAACCTGTATTCCCGGCACCGCGGCACGAACCGGTTCGCCGCCCTGCTCCTGACCTTTGACTTGCTCCGACGGCGGCCGGAGGTCCCGGCCTCCGGCGTCGCCCTGCCCGGGTTCCCATCCCTGCGCCGCTTCTGCGATTCCGGCCTGCCGCTCTCCAACGCCAGCCTGGAGCGGGTTGCCCGCGAAACCGGGGATGCCGAGCTGGCCGCGGTCCTGGCCTGGAGCGAGGCCGTGAATCGGGCGATCGCGCGGACGGTGACGGACGCGCCGCCCTTCCCGGGGGCGCGCGAAAGCCTGGCGGCCATCGCCGCCCAATCCGACGCCATCTGCATCTCCCAGACCCCGGCCGAGGCCCTGGCGCGCGAATGGCGGCGGCATGGCCTGACGGAGTACGTCCGGATCATCGCGGGCCAGGAACTGGGCGCCAAGACGGAGCACCTGCGCCTGGCCGCCGCCGGACGCTACCCGCCCGGCAACGTCCTGGTGATCGGCGACGCCCCGGGCGACCTGCGGGCCGCCCGCGACAACCAGGCGCTGTTCTATCCCATCAATCCGGGAGATGAAGCCGGATCCTGGGAGCGGTTCCGCCGGGAGGCCTACGGCCGGTTCCTGGGCCGCGATTACGCGGGCGCTTACGAGGAAGCGTTGGTCTCCGCGTTCGAGAAACTCCTGCCGGAAACACCGAATTGGTAATTGCTTACACATTTAATAGCAGACTGGAGGGTGAAAGCCCGACAGGCTGATAGAAACTGCTATACAAAACAAGAAAACATCAGTAAAGATGTTTACCATGGATGACACGGATGGGCACGGATATTGGAAGATAGGAATAGACGGAATAATCTTTATCCGTGAAATCAGTGCTCGCCTCGGCATAGCCTTTGGCGAAGCCTGGGTAATCCGTGGTTTCCGCCTCAGGAGGAGATTTTCTTTGGGTTACTGGCAAGGCCCGTGTTGGGGAAAGGCATGAAACACGCGGGATTCATTGATCTGCAAGTCAACGGGCACCAGGGGGTTGATTTTTCGTCCGCCTCCCTGACCTTGGACCAGGTTCGCGCGGCAACCCGCGCGCTGGCCCGGGCCGGCACCCTTGCCTATTGCCCGACCGTGTGCACCACGTCCATGGCCATCTACCGCCGCAACCTGGCGGTGCTGGCGCAAGCCATGCGCGACCCCGAATGCGCTCCCCACCTCCTGGGGATCCACCTGGAAGGGCCGTTCATCTCGCCGCGGGAAGGCGCCCGCGGCGCCCATCCGCCCGAATACATCATCCCGCCGTCGGTCGCCGTGTTCCGCCGGTTCCAGGAATGGGCCGACGGCCGGATCGTCCTGCTGACCCTGGCGGCGGATGTGAACGGCGCCCCGGCCCTGATCCGCCACGCCGCCCGGAGCGGAACGACGGTGGCCCTGGGCCACCAGCTGGCGGACGCCGCCGCGCTGGACCGGGCGGTCCGGGCCGGCGCCCGGGCCTGCACCCATGTGGGCAACGGGCTGCCCGACATGATCCACCGCCACCGGAACCCCCTTTGGCGGCAGCTGGCCTGCGACGAACTGGCCGGGACCTTCATCACCGACGGACACCACCTGCCGGCTGATTTCATCAAAACCGCCTGGCGCGCCAAGACCCGGCGCGGGTTCATCGTCGTCAGCGACCAGACCTCCCTGGCCGGCCGACCCCCGGGGAAATACGAATTCCACGGCCAGCCGGTGACCCTGGCGCGCTCCGGCCGAATCCGCTTCGGCGACACCCCCTACCTGGCCGGATCGTCCGCCACGATGCTGATATGCATGAACCATTTGGCCGGGCTGCGGATCATGGCCGAGGCCGACCTGTGGCGGGCGGGGTTCGACACCCCCCTCGCCCTGCTGGGTATGGGCCGGCGGCGCTTCGGTGGCGGAGGGCCATGCGTCGTGTTCCGGGGAAACCGCTTCGAAGTTCAATTGATAAGAAATCGCTTTTTGGCGCTCCGGGCAGGCACGTCTGTTGGGAACGA
>CAZVVD010000206.1:0-3032 GCA_964630555.1 uncultured Verrucomicrobiota bacterium
GAGGTGTAGCAGGCGGTTTCGGCCTGGCGGGCGCAGTCCACGATCCGCCGCAGGAGGTGGTGCTGGCGCACCAGGTCCACGTAATACTCGGCGTGGGCGGCGGTGGGGGTGGCGTCGAGCAGCTGGTTGAGAAACGCCAGGCCGCCGACGCCGTCCAGCCGGTCCTGGCTCTTGAGCCGGTCGGCCAGGGTGAGGACGTCGATCGGCTTGCGGGTGTCGGCCATGTCCTGCATGGCCTCGAACACGACCTGGTGGGTGCGGAGGTAGAAGGCGTCGGGGGTGATCTGGCGCTCAATGCAGAAATCGAGCACCTTCTGCCAGTCGAGCAGGATGGAGCCCAGGACGCCCCGCTCGGCGTCCTCGTTGAAAATCGGCTTGCGGCCGCCCCCGGCCGGCCCCGCCGCCCCGCCGCTGGTTGCCGAGGCCATGCCCTATTCTCCGACCACCCAGACCTTGAGGGAAGCCTCCACCTCGGGGTGCAGCTTGATCTTGACGGAATAGACGCCCAGTTCGCGGATCGGATCCTCCAGGTGGATCTTGCGCTTGTCCAGTTCGAGGCCCTGGGTCTTGAGGTTGGCCGCGATGTCGGCCGCGCTCACCGAGCCGAAGAGCTTGTCGTTCTCCCCGACCTTGACGGCGAGGGTGCAGGACAGCTTCTCAAGCGACGCCGCCAGGGATTGGGCGGTGTCCCGGTCGTGCTTCTGGCGCAGTTCGCGGGCCAGGCGGTTCTTTTCCAGCCGCCGCAGGGCGGCCTGGCTGACCGGGACCGCCAGCTTGCGGGGGACGAGGAAATTGCGGGCGTAGCCCTCCGCCACCTTGACCTTGGCGCCCTCCAGCCCCAGCCCCTCGACATCGGCCATCAGAATCAGTTCGCGTGCCATAGCTTTCCTCCTAGCGTACCAGTCCCAGGACGCGCGCCTGGTGGATCGCCTGCTTGAGTTGGCGCTGCTGTTTGGCCGAGGCGCCGGAGATCCGGCGCGGCATGATCTTGCCCTGCTCGGTCATGAACTTCTTCAGCAGCTCGTGGTCCTTGAAGTCGATGCGCTCGATTCCCTCGAGGTAGCGGCTGCGCTTCTCCTCGGCGAAAAATCCGAACCCGCTGTCGCGGTCGCGGTTGGACTTGCCTTTGCCTGCCTTGCCCTTGCCGTCTTTTTTTCTGGGTTTCACAGATGTCTCCTTGCTGCGGCGCCCGGCCGATGCCGGCTGCGCCTGGCGTTATGGTTGCACGGTTCGCGGCCCGCGGCGCTTCCTAAAACGGCAGGTTGTCCGCGTCGGTCTTGTCCTCGGCCGGCGGCTCCGGCTCGGCCGCGGGCGGCGGCGGGGGTTCGTCCCGCGGCGGCGCCTTGGCCGGCGCCGTTCCGCCGGGGGCGTCGCCGGCCCGCTTGAGGCGGTCGAGGAACTGCACCCGGTCGGCGTTGACCTCCAGGCGGCTGCGCTTTTCGCCATTGGATTCCCATTGCTTGTAGCGCAGGGACCCTTCGATCAGCACCGCCGACCCCTTTTTGAGGTATTGGCCGGCGGTTTCGGCCTGGCGGCCCCAGGCCGTCACGGGGACATAGCAAACGTCCTCCTTAGGCTCGCCGGCGGCGGTCTTGTACCGGCGGCTGATGGCCAGCTGCAGGTCGGCCACGGCCGTGCCGGAGGGGATGTAGCGCACTTCGGGGTCGCGGGTCAGGTTGCCGGCCAGGAATACGCGGTTGAGGTCCGTCATGGCATGTCTCCTTCAGGGGCCCGGAGCGCTCAAGGCCGGGCGGCCGCCTCCGGCGGCGTCTCGGCCGGCGGCTTGGCCGATTCCCGGACCGGGGGCGGCGCGAGCACGATTTCCACCCGCAGAATGTGTTCGTCGAGTTTCAGGCGCTCCCGCAGGGGCGCGACCTGGGCGGGATCCAGGCTGAAGCCGATGAGCACGTAAAAGCCGGAGTCCCGGTTGCGCAGCGGGCGGGCGAAGGATGTGCGGCCCATGCGGGTCGTGGCCGCGACCGTGCCGCCCAGCTTGGCGATCTCGGCGCGAATCGCGTCCAGCCTTGCCTCCAGCGCCGCTTCGTCCGCCGGCGGGAAGAGAATGAAAACACCCTGGTATTTTTTCAAGCGTCCCTCCTGAATGAATGAATTTTTCGCCGGGCGAAAATTCATCGCGCCCCGTGGCGGGGCGAAAGCCACGGTTGCCCGTGACAGTTGTTGCCTCCGATCCGAACCTCCGTTAAGGCGTCAGCGGCGCGAGTTAAAATCGTTCATGGCCGCCTCCGCCCCGCGCTCCAACAGGCAGGCGACCGCGTCCGCCGCCTGCGCGCTCGCCGCCGCCAACCCCTTCCAGGCCTCCGCCGACAGCGGCGTCAGCACGTGCTCCGCCAAATCCGCCGGACCACGGCTGCGCCCGATGCCGATCCGGACCCGGGCAAATCCATCCTGGCCCAAATGGTCGAGGATCGACTGCACGCCCTTGTGCCCGCCGCTGCCACCCTGCGTCCGAATCCGCACCCGCCCCTCCGGCAGGTCGGCGTCGTCGGCGACCACCACCAGGTCCCCGGCTGTCGCGCCCGTTTTCCGGATCACGGCGGCCACGACCGACCCGCTGTTGTTCATGAACGTCAACGGCTGCACCAGCAGAACGCGCTCCCCGGCGATCGCGCCCTTGCCCGTCCGCGCCCGGAACCGGAAGCTCCGCCGCAGGGAACAGCCATGCCGACGGGCCAGCTCCTCGATCGCCTCGAACCCGGCGTTATGGGGCGTGCGGGCGTATTCGCGCCCCGGGTTGCCCAGCCCCACGATCACTTTCATGATTCCTGATTTTTGTATCGCGCAAGTTTGGCACAGCTGCAAGGCGGCAAGGGCGCCGGCGTATTAGCATACTCCAAACCCTTGCCAATCCGTCAGCTGACGGACGCGACCGGCTTCTCCGGCGAACAATCAGCGTTTCCGCATTTTATCATTATCACCACTAGGGGTTAGAAGAAGTCATGGTGCAAAAAACAATGTACGCGCAGTCTTGATCGCAATCAAAACCACTCCAACGCTGATGTTCGTGCAAAATT
>CAZVVD010000207.1:0-295 GCA_964630555.1 uncultured Verrucomicrobiota bacterium
CCGAAAAAAAGATGACGATGGGGAACGCCTGGGTCATGAGAACAAACCCCACGGACTTCGGATCGGCCAGGCTTCCGAACACGAACTTCTGGCCGGCTTGCGCGGTTTCGATGAGCTTGAGCACCGCCGCGTTGAGGCCCAGGAAGACCGGGCGGCTGGCGGGCACCGTAAAAATCACGGCGCCCAGGGCCAGCTGCAGGCTCAGGGCCCAAACCACCAGGCGGAAATTAACCCGCCGATGATGGGTCGAGCAAGCCCAGGCCAGGAGCATCAACAAAAAAAGACCCGCGATGCT
>CAZVVD010000207.1:305-2960 GCA_964630555.1 uncultured Verrucomicrobiota bacterium
CGCGTTAACCCTCACCCTGAAACGCGCACGTTCGTGCGCTGATTTTTCCCGCCGTCGCGAATGGGCTTGATCTGATTCCGTTTTGACTCGGTGCGAGCTCGGCGATATGTTGTCCGCCGGATTCATGTTGTGCATGGCTGGGGCCGGCCCACCGGCCTCTGGCGGGGCAAGGGCTGCGCCAAGTGCCGCGACACCGGTTGCCACGGACGCGTCGGCGTGTTTGAACTGATGAACGTCAGCCCGGAGCTGGCCGACCTGATTGCCGCCGGCGCCGCCCACGGCGTCCTGCGCGCCCAGGCCGTCCGCGACGGCATGGCCGCGATGCTCGATGACGGGTTGGCCAAGGCCGGCCAGGGCATTACCACCCTCGATGAAGTGTTGCGCGTCGCCGCCTTGGACCCGGCCGCCGAGCCGGCAAGGGCGCCGTCGGCGCCCGCCGGGGCCGCGGATGCGTCCCGAACCGCCGAGCCGGTCCCCTCCCGGGATGCCGCCCTGGATGTGGACGCTTACCGGCAAGAAATGATGAACTGGCTGGCGCGCTGAGCCTGGCGCCGCCGGACGTGGCGCGATGCGAACCGGCCCCGCCGCCGGACTGGAAACGCCATGTATGATCAATACTGGAGATTGACCGCCCGGCCGTTTCACAACTCGCCGGATCCGAAGTTTTTCGTGCATGCGCCCCAGTACGACGAAGCCCTCATGAAGCTGACCTATGCCGTCAGCGAGAACCTGGGCGCCGCCCTGCTGACCGGCGCCTACGGCTGCGGCAAGATCCTCCTTTCCCGCGTCCTGGTCCGGCAACTGGGCGCGCCCTACGCGGCCCGGTCCTGCTGGGTCCAGCCGGGCATAGCGCCCCTGGACCTGCTGCGCGCGGTGGCCCGGGCCATGACGGACGGGCCGGTCGCGACAGACCGCGCCGGCCTGCTGCCCGACGCCCTGCTGGACCTCGTGGCCCGGGCGCTAGAGGAGAACCGGAGGGACGGCAAGCACACCCTGCTGATCGTCGATGAAGCCCACCTGCTCGACAGCCCCGCTGCGCTCGAAACCCTGCGCTTGCTGCTCAACCTGAACGGCCAGGAGGGGAGGGGGGGGGCTGACCCTCCTGCTCCTGGGACATCTCGAGTTGGCTGAGCGCGTGGCCGGGGTGAAGCCATTGGCCCAGCAGATTCCCATCACCTGCGCCTTGCAGCCGCTTGACCCTGCCGCGAGCGCGCGCTACATTCAGGCCCGTCTGGCGCTGGCGGGACGCGCGGACCCCCTGTTCCAGGAGGAGGCCTTGGCCGTGATCTTCCGGAACTCGGGCGGGATTCCCCGGCGGATCAATACCCTGTGCGATGTCAGCCTGGCCCTGGGCTCAGCCCAGAAAGCCGAGCGGATCGGCGCCGGTTTGGTCCTGGAAGCCGCCGAAAAATTCGGCCTTGTGTGATCGGCGCGATTCCGCGCCGCCGGGGAGAGTTCCATGGATCTGAATCAGGCCACCCAGAAAGTTCAGGAGGCGCTCGCGGCGGCCCAGACGCGCGCCCTGCGGTTCGGGCACCAGGAGGTGGACGGCGAGCACCTGCTCTCCGCCCTGCTGGCCCAGGCCGACGGGCTGGCGTCCCGCCTGCTCGAGCGCATGGGCGTGGCGGTCCCGCAGCTGCAGGCCCGCCTGGAGCAGGAACTCGAGCGCCGCCCGCGCGTCAGCGGCGGGGGCGCCGAGGCCGGGAAGGTCTACGTCACGGCGCGGCTTAACCGCCTGCTGGTCAAGGCGGCCGACGAGGCCAAGCGGCTCAAGGACGAATACGTTTCGGTCGAGCACGTGCTCCTCGCCCTGATCGACGAGGGCCGTTCCACGCCCGCCGGGCGCCTGCTGCACGAGGCCGGCGTCACCCACGCGAAGTTCCTGGAGGCGCTCACCGCGGTCCGCGGCAACCAGCGCGTCACCAGCGCCAACCCGGAAGGCGCCTACGAGGCCCTCCAGAAATACGGGCTGGACCTCGTGGCCATGGCCCGGCAGGGCAAGCTGGACCCCGTCATCGGGCGCGACCAGGAAATCCGCAGCGTAGTCCGGATCCTCTCCCGCAAGACCAAGAACAACCCCGTCCTCATCGGCGAGCCCGGGGTGGGTAAGACCGCCATCGTCGAGGGGCTGGCCCACCGGATCGTACGGGGCGACGTGCCCGAGGGGCTCAAGAACCGGACGATTTTCGCGCTGGACATGACCGCCCTCCTGGCGGGGGCCAAGTACCGGGGCGAATTCGAGGAGCGCCTCAAGGCGGTCCTGAACGAGATCCGGTCCGCCGAGGGCCGCATCCTGCTCTTCATCGACGAACTCCACACCATCGTCGGCGCGGGGAAGACCGAGGGTTCTTCCGACGCCGGCAACATGCTCAAGCCCATGCTGGCCCGCGGCGAACTGCACTGCATCGGCGCGACCACCCTGGACGAGTACCGCAAGCACATCGAGAAGGACGCCGCCCTCGAGCGGCGCTTCCAGCCCATCGTCATCGACGCGCCGTCGGTCGAGGATACGATTTCCATCCTGCGCGGCCTGAAGGAGCGCTTCGAGCTGCACCATGGCGTGCGCATCCAGGACGCCGCGCTGGTCGCCGCCGCCGTGCTCTCGAACCGCTACATCAGCGACCGCTTCCTGCCGGACAAGGCCATCGACCTGAT
>CAZVVD010000208.1:0-2956 GCA_964630555.1 uncultured Verrucomicrobiota bacterium
TTCCGCCAGAACCTGCTCGGCAAGCGCGTCGACTACTCCGGCCGCTCGGTCATCGTCGTGGGGCCCGAACTGTCCCTCTGCCAGTGCGGGTTGCCCAAGCGCATGGCCCTGGTGCTGTTCGAGCCGTTTGTCATCCACACGCTGAAACAGAAGGGCGTGGTGCATACCATCCGCGCCGCCAAGAAACTCATGGAGAGCCAGAGCGACGAGGTCTGGGACGCGCTGGACGAGGTGGTCAAGGGCAAGACCGTCATGCTCAACCGGGCGCCGACCCTTCACCGCCTGAGCATCCAGGCCTTTGAACCCGTTTTGATCGAGGGGGATGCGATCCAGATCCATCCCCTGGTCTGCACGGCGTTCAACGCCGATTTTGATGGCGATCAGATGGCGGTGCACGTCCCCCTGTCCATCGAGGCGCAGTTGGAATCCCGCCTGCTGATGCTGTCCACCAACAACCTGTTTTCGCCCTCCAGCGG
Organism: uncultured Verrucomicrobiota bacterium; assembly: GCA_964630555.1. Classification (GTDB taxonomy): domain Bacteria; phylum Verrucomicrobiota; class Kiritimatiellia; order JAAZAB01; family JAAZAB01; genus JAHIJO01. Next base: position 477 of record CAZVVD010000208.1, read on the forward strand.
CAAGCCGGTGATGACCCCGACTCAGGATATTGCCCTGGGCGTCTATTACCTGACCCTGAAACTGGCGGGGGGAGGCGAGACGCCCCAGCCGGGCCGGGACCACCTGCCGATTTTCGAAAACGCCGACGAAGTCCAGATGGCCTACGACCTGGGTCAGGTCAAGGTGCACACCCCGATCCGCCTCCGCAATCCGGATTGGGATAAGAACAAGGATCTGGCCAAAAAACCCTACGGCAGCCCCGAGGCCCGGGTGATCACGACCACGGTGGGCCGTGTGTTCTTCAACCGGGTGTTTCCCAAGTCGGTGGGGTTCATCAACGATGTGGTGACCAAGAAGCTGCTCAGCACCATCATCTGGAAATGCTATCACGTGGCCGGCCAGCCGGAAACCATCCGGATGCTGGACCGCCTCAAGGTCCTGGGTTTTGAACATGCCACCCTGACCGGGATTTCCATCGCTCTGGTGGATATGATCACGCCCCGGGAAAAGAACCAGATCATCACCGGCGCCCGCGAGCAGATCGCGGACGTTGACCGCCAATATCTTAAGGGCGTCATCACCGACGAGGAGCGCTACAACAAGATCATTGACGTCTGGACCCGTTCGACCGAGGAGATCGACAGCACGATGTTCAAGGCCATCCGCCACAACAACGGCGCGCCGACGCCCAACCCTCTTTTCATGATGGTGGATTCCGGCGCTCGCGGCAGCCGCGCCCAGATCCGTCAGCTGGCCGGCATGCGCGGGCTGATGGCCAAGCCGTCCGGTGAAATCATCGAGCAGCCGATCATTTCCAATTTCCGCCACGGGCTGAGCGTACTGGAATATTTCATCAGCACCCACGGCGCCCGCAAGGGGCTGGCGGACACCGCGCTCAAGACGGCCGACGCCGGTTATCTCACCCGCAAGCTGGTGGACGTGGCCCAGGACGTCATCATCACCGAACAGGATTGCAACACCCTCAACGGCATCGAGGTCAGTTCGATCTGCGGCAGCATGGATATCCCGATCAGCACCCGGATCATTGGACGCACCGCGCTCGAGGATATCCGCGACCCGCGCGGCGCGGACGGCGCGCATGAGCTGATCGTCGGGGCGGGGCAGGATATTTCCGAGACGGCCGCCGCCCGCATCGAGCAGGCCGGCATCGAGAAGGTGAAAATCCGGAGCGTGCTGACTTGCGAGTCGCGGCGCGGTGTGTGCGCCAAGTGCTACGGGCGGGACCTGACGACCGACCGCCCGGTGGAACTGGGCACCGCCACCGGGATCATCGCCGCCCAGTCGATCGGCGAACCGGGCACCCAGTTGACCATGCGGACCTTCCATATCGGGGGCACCGCCAGCTCGCGGGCTGTCCAGCCGCAGATCGCGGCCCGCAATGCCGGGGTGCTCCAGTTCCGGAACGCCCGGGTGGTCCAGGATGCCCAGGGCAACCAGATTGTCTTGAACAAGAACGCGCTGGCGATCATCAACACCCCGGACGGCCAGGAGCTGGAGCATCACTCCCTGGTGGTCGGCACCGTGATCTCGGTGCCGGAAGGGGGCCCCGTGGCCAAGGGGCAGATTTTCGCGCGCTGGGAACCGCACAGCGTGCCGATCATCGCTGAGCAGAGCGGGGTGGTGCAGTTCCACGATTTCGTGGAGAACGTGTCCATGAAGGTCGAGGTGGACGCCGCCACCGGCCTCAAGGGCATGGTGATCCTGGATTACCGCGAGGATTTGCATCCGCAGATCCAGATCAAGGACCCGGGCACCGGGGCCGAGCTGGGCAGTTTCAGCATTCCGGCCGGGGCGCACGTCGTGGTCGCCCGGGGCAGTCAGGTTCAGGCCGGAGCTGTGCTGGCCAAGACCCCTCGCAAGGAGGCCAAGACTCGCGACATCACCGGCGGTCTGCCGCGGGTGGCGGAGTTGTTCGAGGCCCGGCGTCCCAAGGACGCGGCCGAGATTTCGAAAATCGCCGGCACGGTGGAGTTCGCGGGCACCCATCGCAACGGCCGCCGCCTGCTTGTGCGCGATACCTCGACCGGCGGCCAGGAAGAGCACATCATCCCCCTCGGGCGCCACATCATCGTGTTCAAGGGCGACCACGTCGAAAAGGGCGAGCCGTTGACCGAGGGCCCGGTGGTGCCCCAGGAAATCCTGGAGGTGTGCGGTCCCCAGATGCTCCAGGAGTATCTGGTCAATGAGGTGCAGGAGGTTTATCGCCTGCAGGGGGTTGAAATCAACGACAAGCACATCGAAGTGATTGTCCGCCAGATGCTCAAAAAGGTCAAAATCACCGACTCGGGAGAAACGGAACTCATGTGGGGCGAGTTGGTGGATAAGCACCGTTTTCAGGAAATCAACCAGCGGGCCACCGCGGAGGGCAAGCGGCCGGCCGAGGCGGCGCCGGCCCTGCTGGGCGTGACCAAGGCATCCCTGGAAACCGAGAGCTTCATTTCGGCGGCCTCGTTCCAGGATACCACCCGGGTGCTGACCG
>CAZVVD010000209.1:0-2908 GCA_964630555.1 uncultured Verrucomicrobiota bacterium
CAACAACCAGATCGACAATCTGGGACTCTAACCAATTGAGCTACTCCCCCGCAATCAACACCTCGTACGATAGCCGCCCGCGGCCGGGAGTAAAGGAAAAAATGAGCTGACGTTCCGGGGCGGGGATGGTACCTTTGCAGGGGTTCAGGGTTCAAGGGGCGCGGGTTGATCCCGGCCGCGCGGACGCGCACGGCTCGCACCCCAATCCAATGGCTGGGCGGACAGGCCAGCAGGACAAGGAGTCAAGACTATGGCGTCGATACTGAAGGGCAACATGCTGATCGCGCAGAGCGGCGGGCCGTCCATGGTGATCAACCAGAGCCTGGTGGGGGCGGTGCTGGAGGCCCGCCGGCATCCGGCAATCCAGGGCATCTACGGCGCCCGCCACGGGATCCGGGGCATCCTGGAGGAGAACTTGGTGGACCTGCGCCGGGAGTCGCCGGCCGACCTGGAAAAGGTGGCGGCCACGCCGTCCTCGGTCCTGGGCAGCGTGCGCAAGAAGCCGGCGCCGGAGGAATGCGCCCGCATTTTCGGGATCATGCTCAAGTACAACATCCGCTACTTCTTCTACATCGGCGGCAACGATTCGGCCGAAACCACCCATATCATCAACGAGAACGCCCGGACCGTGAACTACGAGTTCCGCTGCTTCCACATTCCCAAGACCATCGACAACGACCTGCGCGAAAACGACCACACCCCCGGGTACGGCAGCGCCGCCAAGTTCGTGGCCTGCGCCGTGCTGGGCGACGACCTGGACAACCGGGCGCTGCCCGGGGTCAAAATCGACGTGATCATGGGCCGGCATGCCGGGTTCCTGACCGCGGCCTCGGCCCTGGCACGGGTCCGGCCCGACGACGGCCCCCACCTGGTCTACTGTCCGGAGCGTCCCTTCGCCCTGCCGCGCTTCGTCGCCGACGTCAAGCGGGTGCTCGACCGGCTGGGGCGCTGCCTGGTGGTCGTCTCGGAAGGCATCGGCGACGAGGAGGGGGTGCCGATCGCCGCCAAGTTCAGCCGCGAAATCGATCCCCACGGCAACGTCCAGCTCAGCGGTTCCGGCGCCCTGGGCGATTTGCTGGCCAGGGAGGTCAAGGAAAAGCTCAACATCGGCCGGGTGCGGGCGGACACCTTCGGCTACCTGCAGCGCTCGTTCCCGGCGCTCGTGTCCGCGGCGGACGCGCGCGAGGCCCGGGCGGTGGGCGCCGTCGCCGTGCGCCACGCCGTTGCCGGCGACACGGACGGTTCGATCGTCATCCGCCGCAAGCCGGGCAAGGCCTACCAGGTGTATTTCGAGCGGGTGCCCCTGCGGGCGGTGGCCAAGGAGACGCGCTCCATGCCGGCCGCCTTCATCAACCGGGCGGGGAACGGCGTCACCCCGGCGTTCCTGGATTACGCCCGGCCGATTGTGGGCGAGCTGCCCGTCGCCGGGCGGCTCAAGGGATACAAGGTGCCCCGCGTCGGCTGATGACGTATCCCGGAATGCGGTCCACCCCGCTTTGGGGACCATCAAGGCACAGTCCGACAACAGGGGGGGGGCGATGAACCACGGCGGAGCGAGGTGGCGGGGCGCAGGGACTGTCTGGTGGGTCGTCGTCGGCCTGTTGTTCGCCGGCTGCGACGACAAGGATTTCAAGCACGATCCGCCCCCGGGCCAGGGCAGCGTCATCGTGGACAACCACTCCTCGGATATCATCCACGTCTATATCAGCGGCACCTACACCAACGACGTCGGGGATTACGACTACGAGGCCTACGACCGCGATCCGGGCCTGTACCGCGTGGTGCTGGATCAGAAGCGGGGCGACCGCTCCTACAGCCACGACGTGGACGTGATCGAGGGCAAGCGCACGGTCCTGAAGGTGTCCGTCAACGAGTGGGACTGGGAGTACGACGTCAGCATCTATTACGATTAATCTGAATTTTTCGCCGGGCGAAAAATTCATTTGATCGTGTTCTTGGTGGCCTTGGTCAGGACCTGCCAGAGATCCTCGGGCGTTTTTGAGGCCAGCAGCTTGTCCCGGGCGTCCTTCTTGGAGAAGGTCTGGGCCAGGCCCGACAGCAGCCGCAGGTAAAAGACGCTGGCGGCCGTCGGGATGACGATGAAGAAGACGATGTGCGTCAGGGTCCGCTCCGCCGGATCGAACCGGATGCCCTTGGGGTTGATCCCCAGGGCGAGGGTCAGGCCGCCGCCCTCGACGCCCCGCGCGTGGGGGAAGGCCACCCCGTGATCGATGGCGGTGCTCAGGATCGCCTCGCGGTCCAGGGCGGTGTCGGCCAGCTTGGCGCCGTTGTCCACGAACCCCTCGGCCTCCATTTTCATGGCCATTTCCTCGATGACCTTGTCGCGGTCGCTGGAACCCAGCCGCGGGATCATCAGCGAGAGCGAGGAGAAGCGGGCGATCCCGGTGCGGCGCGGCTCCGACCGGCCGGGGATCCGGCGGTTGATGCGCCGCGGGCGGACATCGGGGTAGTACAGGATGCGGGCGCAGTTGGTGCACTGGTAGAGCTTCTCGCCGGCGCGGACGGCGTAGACCAGGCTGACCGGCAGGGTCAGCCCGCAGCCCGAGCAGACATTGTTGGAGATCGGCACGATCGCCAGCATGTCCTTCTTTTCGATCCGCTGGAACAGCGAGCGGGTGTCGTCCGGGATGGAATTCAGAAGCGAGGCGATGGCGTCGTTCAGGTGGGCCGTGTGCTTGTCGGCCATGGACGCATCCTGCTCCGAGCGGACCAGGATCAGCTCCTGGAGCTGGACCAGCGTGTTGATCAGGGGGTGGGTGATGTTTTTCGACGGGGTGGCAGGATTCGTAGCCAAGGTGGGCCTCGCTTCTTGATGATGGAATGAATGTGATACATTCGGGTGACAAGTGGCGACGCGGGGAGTCGAACCCCGGACCTAAGGCTTATG
>CAZVVD010000210.1:0-2897 GCA_964630555.1 uncultured Verrucomicrobiota bacterium
CCGGTCCCGGCTTTCCACGTTGCCCTCGGCCTGTTCCAGGGCTTGCAGGCCGGCTTCCAGTTCCGGCCAGCGCGCGGCCAGTTCCGCCTGGCTGAAATAGGGCGGGGCCGACGGGTCGAAGTCCGGCACGTCCGCCTTGGCCAAAGCCAGCGAGCGGGGCATGTTCTCGGCGAGCCGGCTCAGGCGCTGGAGGCGTTCCGCGAAAACAGACGCGAGGCGCTCCTGGGCGCCGGCGAGGCAAGCCTCCCGGAAAGCCTCCCCCTTCAGGAAGGCCGTCCGCACCTGGCGGTACCAGGCGCGCAGCGCCAGGAGATTGCCGAGGTAGTGCAGGTTGTTGACAACAATGCGCCGGATGGAGCGATAGGCCCCGGGCCGGAAATCGGACGCGGGCTTCGGATCGCGCGGTTCGGGTCGGTAGAGCCCGGCGGCGGGAACGTCGCCGCGCACGATGAGGCCGGCGGGCACCACGGCGCCGAAGGCAATCCTCGCCGGGCCCACCAGCCCGCCCTGTCCGCCCAGGAACACGGGGGGCTGGTCCAACATAACCCCGCGCGGCACATCACCGACGAGCGAGGGCGTGGCCTTGTCGCGGTGGGGGGTGAAGTTGAAGTGCACGTAGGAGGAACCGATCTCGCTGTGGTGTTGCCGGCTGGTGCCCCCGGCAACCAGCGCGTCGCAGAAGTTGATCAGGCTTCCCAGGGTGACGAAGGGGAAGAGCACGGTCTGTTTCAGGCCCACGGCATGGGCGCCCCCGGCCTCCTCCTCGACCAGCGTGCCGGGGCGCACTTGGGCCGCGCTGCCCATGCCGGAACGGTCCAGGAAAGTGGCGCCGCTGAAATAGCCCCCGGCCAGCCGGACCTGCGCGCCCAGTTGGCAGTTGTCCAGGGTCACCGGCGCCTCGGCCCCGAGAATACAGCCCGGCCCGATGGAGGTCCATTCGCCGGTGAGCCGGCAGCCGGGGTGGATGATCACGCCTGGGGCGATCCGCTCGAGGGCGACGTCGGAGCCGATGGTGACCGACTCCGGGTTGGGCATCTGGACTCCCTGCCGGAGGAGGAGGGACGTCGGGGATGGAGCCGAATCAGCCATGCATGAATCCTCGGGGAGGCGTGCCCCAGCGTTCAGGCGTATTTCCGCACCAGGGCATCCAGGGCATCGGCCTGTTGCTCCATGCTTTCGACCATCCGGAACTGCACCCGGGCGCGCTCCAGGTTGTGGTTGGGGCGGTGGATCTTGAAGTAGACATCCCCCAGCAGGTGGTCGGTCAGGAAGCGGATCCCGATGGTGAAGGTGATCACCCGGCCGGCCAGCGCCAGGTGCTCGGTTTCCAGGGGCGTGAGGAACGAGCGGGCGCTTTCCAGGTAGCCCCGGGCCAGGGCGTCAAAAATGGCGAGATCGCAAACGACCTTGGACAGATCCTGCTCGTCCTCCGGCACCGTGCGGGGCAGGGTGCGCGCCATGTCGCCGAAATCGTAGAGCGCGCAACCGGACATGACCGTGTCCAGGTCGATGACGCAAACGCCCTGGCCGGTGTCGTTGTCGAGCATGACGTTATTGATCTTGGTGTCGTTGTGGGTGATCCGTTCCGGCAGGCGGCCGGACTCGACCAGGCCGGCGATCAGCGCGGCCAGCGGCCGACGCGCCAGGCAGAACTCGATCTCCCGGCGGACGCCGGCGGCGCGGTTGGCGGGGTCGTGGCGCACGGCGTCTTCCAGGGCCGCGAGCCGGCGGGGAGTGTGGTGAAAAAAGGGGATAGTGTCGTGGAGCCGGTTCCCGGGCAGATTGACCAGGTCAGCCTGGAAGCGCCCGAAGGCCTTGGCCGCCTCATAGGCCTGGCCGGGGCCGGCGCAGACATCGACGCTGCGGGCGTTGGTGATGAACACATACATGCGCCAGAAGTGGCCCCCGTCATCCCGGTAATGGCTGCGCCCTTCCCGGCTGGGAATCACCGTCATCGTTTCCCGGCGCGCGCCGGGCGTCGGGAGGCGCTGCTGCAGGTGACGGGTCACCCGCAGGATGTTTTCCATCAACTGGGGCGGATTCTTGAAAACCGCGTGGTTGATCCGTTGCAGAATGGTGAACCCCCCGCCGCCGTCCGTCCGCCAGCGCACGCGGTAGGTGTCGTTGATGTGGCCAGTGCCGTAGGGGACCCCCTCGATCCAGTCGCCCGGGCACTGGAAATGGGCGCAGACGTCACGCAGCTGCTCCTGGGTATGGCGCATGCCTTGGCACCCTACGCAATTGCCCCCGGATTTGTCAACCATCCGTTCCATTTTTTGTTATTTTTTGGGGTTGACAGGCCCGCCTTGATCGGGCAGGTTAGACGCGCGTGCGATGCCAGCGGGGATCCCGGGGGCCGACGTATGATCAGGCGACTGTTTGATTTTTTTTCCAATGACATCGGCATCGACCTGGGCACGGCCAACAGCCTGGTCTATGTCAAGGATCGCGGGATCGTGCTGCGGGAGCCCTCGGTCGTGGCCATCCAGACGGGCACGAGCCGGGTGCTGGCGGTCGGCGATGAGGCCAAACGCATGCTCGGGCGGACGCCGGGCAATATCACCGCGATCCGCCCGATGAAGGACGGGGTCATCGCCGATTTCGAAATCACGGAGGCCATGCTGCGGTATTTCATCCGCAAGGTGCAGAGCAGCCGCATCATGGTCAAGCCACGGATTATCATTTCGGTGCCCAGCGGCATCACGGAGGTGGAGAAGCGGGCGGTGAAGGATTCCGCGAGTCACGCGGGCGCCCGTGAAGTGTATTTGATCGAAGAACCCATGGCGGCGGCGATTGGCGTCGGGCTCCCGGTCCAGGAGCCGGCCGGCAACATGATCATTGACATCGGGGGCGGCACCACCGAGGTGGCGCTGATTTCCCTGGCCGGGATCGTGTTC
>CAZVVD010000211.1:0-2855 GCA_964630555.1 uncultured Verrucomicrobiota bacterium
GGTTGGCGGCTTGGGGCTACAGGAAAAATCATTTTACGCATTTCGCAAGGGAACAGGACCGGAATCTCTACTCCCGCCATGCTGTCCGGGGCGAGGACCTGCTGGCCCTCGGGGCTACCGCTGATGGGGTGTTCGGGGACTACTATTTCAGGCACAGCGTGTTGGCCGATTACCTGGCGGGCGCAGACGAGCGTCCGTCGCTTCAAGGCGGCGGCTGGTTCAGCCCGGCCGAGCGGCGCTCGCGGGAGTTGGTGATCCGGCTGATGTCCGGGCAAGTCCCGGAAGGCCCGTGGGACCCGGAGGTGACGCGCTTCGTCCGGAAGCTGGCGGATGCCGGGTTGCTGAGCCATGACCATTCCTTGCACGCGTGGAAATTGACCGACGCAGGGTCGTGGTTCATCGGGGCCTGCACGGCAGATGCCGTTCGCATTTATGAGTCGTCCTGCGCGAGTCATACGGCGTGGCGTCCCGCCGGCAATGCCGCCGGAGGCCAGGGAGCGAAATGAAACCACCGACGAATCAAGAGCGCACCGCGATCTCCCGCCGAGACTTCCTGAAGTCATTTGCGCCTATCAAGGGGACGACAAAAAAACCGGCCTTATCGGGGCAGTGTCCTGCGCCGCAACGGTTTGCCCTGGATGCGTTGAAGGATCTGCCGGACTCTGTGCTCCGGCACATGGTTCCAATCCTTCGGCGGGGCTTGGCCTTGACGATCCGGGAGGATGCCGTCGCGTTCCGTGGAGAGAACAAAGAACAGGGACTGGCCGCGTTGCGCCGGGAAGCATGTGCCGCCGCGCGGTTGTTTGACGGACTGCGAACGCTGGAACAGGTCGGTTTGGCGCTGGACATCGAGCATCCCGGCCAGCCCGGAAGCGGATTCCTCCTGGCCCGCGAGGCATTCCTGGCGCTGTCGGCGCGCGGGGTGTTCCATCCGGCCGGCCCCCCCATGGATGCATCGAAGGTCCAGGCCGCGATGCCGGCGGCAAGGGCGCTGGAAAAATCCGAACCGGGCAGGGGCTCGCCATAGGGCGATGGCCGACGAAAGGCCGGTGATGAACAAGACGCAACCAGGGAGGGCGAAGGATGAAGCCCTTGGCAGGGGCGCGGCGAGGTGGGTCATCCCCTATATCGATCAACCGATCCCTTTCTGGCAGGCGCTAGCCGAGGAGTATCCCGGCCTCATCCGGGAGGTTTATTTTCCGATGCCCGGCGGCTGTATTGGTTCGGGCGAACCCCCCCAGCCTGACGTCCATCTTTATGAACTGTTGCGCCACGCTCCGCTTCCCTGTTCCGTGTTGCTCAACGTGCTCACCTTGCCGCGACCCGTGGAAGCGATAGCCCCGCCCGTGATCGAGGCCCTGAAACGACTGATAGGGGAGTATGGCCTGGCCGGGGCCACGGTCACTAACCTGACTCTCGCAGCGCGAATCCGCGAAGCCATTCCTGATCTCCCGCTGGCCGCGTCCTGCCTGATGCAAATCGCTTTGCCCAGCCAGGTGGCGATGATCGCTGGGGTCATCGACACCATCGTTCCCGATATCCGCATTGTCCGCGATCTGCCGGCGCTGAAAACCCTGAAACGGGCATTTTCCGGAAGAATCCGCCTGATGGTCAACGAGTCCTGTCTGCCGGGTTGTCCGTTCCGTGTTCAGCATTTCCACGAGATGGGCAACGGTTTTCCCCATCCTCTTTCGCTCTGCTCCGAGACCCTGGAAAGATATCCATGGCTGCGGTTGACCACCGGCTGGATACTGCCCCAGCACATGCATCTCTACCAGGGGACATACGACGAATTAAAGCTCGCCGGCCGCGTGACCTTGCGCGACCCCCGCCGCTTCCGGCTCGTTCTGGATGCGTATGTGCGCCGGCGTCCTTTGTCGCCCGGCGACATCGGCGGAGGTCCCGCGTCGGTTCTAGATCGGATCGAGATCAGCGAGTCATTCTTCGCGAAAACCCTGACCTGTGGCCGTAATTGCCATGAGTGCTCCCTGTGCCGCGACTATTATGCCGCGGCGATGAAGGTCCCGGGATCTTCAAAGGAGGCCGGCTAGCCGGATATGAAAATACTATCCATTCTTCCCGTCGACCTTGGAAAGGCTTGTCCCGAGATCGCCGAACAAAGGCTGAAGGACCGGGCGTTCATCGGGCAACTCCCGTCCGAGGTCTGCTTTTCGTATTGCGAAGCGCAACAGCTTTTGCGGAAGCATCCCTTTTCCTATGACGTTATCCTTTCCACCTACACCTTCGAGGGACTGCTGCCCAGCGAGGATATTATTCCCTCCCTGCGCGGCCGCTATGGTTCAGCCTGCTACCAGGTCTCGAAGATTCTCGCTGACAATCCATTCGCGACCCTGATCCTCTGGACCGGCGCATCTCCTCGGGACATCGCCTTGGCCTCGGAGCTCATCGAGCGGGTGACCCTGTTCGACCGGGGCAGCCAACAGCTCCTGGGCGGGGCAGTAGGCAACACCGATACAGAAATGACAAACCTTCGCGCCATGATCACCGACGCGCTCACCGAGTTCAGCATGACCCTGACCGGCCAAGACGAGATCGACATAACCGGCCTGTGCAATCGGGCCCCGATTTCGCTTGTCCCGGGCGCGCCAGGCATCGTTTTGCCGGTGAGGCCGTGCCTGCGCAGAGCCTTCCGCTCGATGGAGAAAGAGATAGCGGAATTTCAGGCGCTCATTAACACAAAGGAAGTTTCCGCGCGACAGGTGGAGCTTTTTCTTCGCAGTCACCCCTATTTTCTGCTTGGCAACAGGTACAAGTCGGCGAGATGGCAGATCCATCTGAAGAGGGAGGAGGAGTGCAAGGGGGAATTGATCCCCGATATCCTGCTGGAACCGATC
>CAZVVD010000212.1:0-2815 GCA_964630555.1 uncultured Verrucomicrobiota bacterium
CGGACGTCGAAATCGAAGCCCGAACCGAGGATGTTCTTGCCCAGCAGGCCGCAGGCGCGCGCCTGGGCGATCGCCTGCTCGAGCTGCACAATTGCCAGGGGATATTCCGTGCGGATATAGACGTAGCCCTCGTGCGCGCCGATGGCGTAGGCCCCGATGGCCATGCCCTCCAGCACGCTGTGCGGGTCGCCCTCCATGACGCTCCGGTCCATGTAGGCGCCGGGGTCGCCCTCATCGGCGTTGCAGATGACGTATTTCACCGGGGCCTTGACCTCGAAGCAGGACTGCCACTTGCGGCCGGTGGGAAACCCACCGCCGCCCCGCCCGCGCAGGCCGGACGCCGTCACCTGCTCGATCACGCGCTCCGCGGGCATCGCGGCCAGCACCTTCGCCAGGGCGTAATAGCCGCCCCGGGCGATGTATTCCTCGATGTGGTCGAGGTCGATGAATCCGCAGTTGCGCAGGGCAATCTTCATCTGCCGCGCGAAAAACGGGTGGCGCGCGTATTCCACCACGCCGGCATAGGCGCCGTTGCCCAGGATCTGCGTCCGGTTCTCCAGGAGGATCTCGTCGGCCGACATCTTGAACAGGGCCCCTTCGGCCAGCTCGCGCCCCTCCCGCGCCGCCTGCAGGATCGCGGCGACCTTGTCGGCCGTCAGCTTGCCGTAGACGACGCGGGGCTGGCCGGGTCGCAGGACGTCCAGGAGGGGCTCGTCCTCGCACAGCCCGATGCACCCCACGCGCACGACGGCGAAGGGGTCGTCCGGCCGCAGGCCGGCGCGCACGGCCGCCAGGACCGAATCGGCGCCGCAGGCCAGGCCGCAGGACCCGATCCCGATCCCGATCCGCGCCCCGCTCTCCGGGTAGAGGCGCTTCAGCCCCGCCTGCCGGGCCGCGTCCAGGCCCCGCGCATCGGCGATGACTCCCAGGGGATTGGCTTGTAATGACTCTGTCATGATCAGCGAATGTTGCTAAAGCAGCCCGAGCCCTCAACCCAAATTTTACCACTGATTACCCAGGCTTCGCCCAAGGCTATGCCGAGGCGAGCACTGATTTCACGGATATTAAAAACTTAATGAAATCCAATCTTATCGGTGCTATCCGTGCCATCCGTGGTTAAAATTCTTGTTTTTCTCCGCCGTTCCTGATGGATCAGGCGTTAAGATGATTAACCGCAAAAGATCGCAAAGATCACATAGAAATCCGGGATGAACTTTGTGTTCCAGGCGTTCTTGCGGTCAAAGTTTCGGCAACCGCTGAACCGTGACCCCCCCAACCATCAACCCTTGAACCCTGCCTGACAATGTCAGGTCGGCCAATCCTTCAGGATCTTCGCGATCTCCGCCGGCTTGACCCCGCCGTAAATCTTCTCGTCCACCTTCACCACCGGCGCCAGGCTGCAGCAGCCCAGGCAGCGGACGATCTCCAGCGAGAAGCGCCGGTCCTTCGTCGTCTGCCCGACGTCAATCGCCAGCTCCCGCTTGAGCTCGGCGATCAGGCGCGGCGAGCCGCGGACGTGACAGGCAGTGCCGTCGCAAACGGCGATCGTGTGCCGGCCGCGGGGGATGAACGAAAACGCCTTGTAGAATGTCCCCAGCCGGTAAAGGCGGCTGACGGGGATGTCCAGGACCCGCCCGAGATACCCGATCGCCTCCCGCGGCAAATACCGCAGGCGGGCGTTGACTTCCTGGAGAATGCGGAGCACGGCGCTCTGGGTCGTCCCGTGCTCGGCCAGCAGGCCGTCCACCATCTGCTTCATCTCCAGGGCGATGACCACCGGCGGCTCCTCGACCTCGAAGCGCGGCTGGTTGCGGGTCGGGCAGTGCTCCAGGCACAGGCCGCAGCCGGTGCACTTGGTTACATCCACGTAGCGGGCCTTCTGCTTCACCGCGACCTGGAAGTTGCCGGCGGACCCGGTGACGCCCCGGATCTCGGCGAGGGTCAGCAGCTCGATGTTCCGGTGGCGGGCGGCCTCGACCAGCTTCGGGGAGAGGATGCACATCGAGCAGTCGTTGGTCGGGAAGGTCTTGTCCAGCCGGGCCATGTTGCCGCCGATGGCCGGCGTGGCTTCCACCAGGTAGACCTTGAACCCGCCGTCGGCGAGGTCCAGGGCGGACTGGATCCCGGCGATCCCGCCGCCGATCACCATCACCGCGCCGGTCAGGCCGGGCTGTTGTACAGATGCAATCATCAGGTGTTCAGGGTTCAGGAAGATTGTTTGACCAGGCAGTCATTCAGGCGTTGCTTCATCTCCTCGTATTTCGGCCGGTCGGTCATCAGCAGGCTGACTGCGTCCCGGAGCAGCTTGCACATCAGCTCGTCCAGCTTGGCCCGCTCCGCGACGACCTCCGGCTGAACGTGCCCCTCCTTGACCGCCAGGGAACGCAGGGCCTTCATGACGTCCCGGAACTTGACGTTCTGTGGGCACTTCGCGTAGCAGGCATAGCACTGGAGGCACTGCCAGAGCACGGGCGAGGAGAGCACTTCCTTGCGCTGGCCCATCAGCACCTGGCGGATGATCCGGCGGGGATTAAACTGGTCGTTGACGAACGCCACCGGGCAGGCCGCCGTGCAGGTGCCGCAGGCGAAACACAGCTTGATGTTTTCACCGCCCGGGCAGGCCGCCACCTCGTCCTTGAACTTCGGGTCCAGGTCTTTGCTGTTGATCGTGTCCATGGGAACCTCGTTTCCAAGCGGACTTAATCCACAACCCAATAAGAATTTCACCACGAAATACACGAACTACACGAAATAGATACGGATAAGTTCCTGCTTGTTATTCTATAACATTGAATAGGCTTGCTTTGCAGTCGTC
>CAZVVD010000213.1:0-2804 GCA_964630555.1 uncultured Verrucomicrobiota bacterium
TTTTCCAAGGTCCCCGACGCTGAATGTAATATATCAGAAGGTTGGCGGGGCGTCATGCCATTTCCCGCCGCGCGCGCGGCGGCCAAACGGTCGCGGGCCGTGGTGGTGCTGAAGGGCGCGGGCACGCTGGTCGCGACCGAAGGCCGGCTGCTGCAGGTCAACCTGACCGGCAATCCCGGGATGGCCTGCGGCGGCAGCGGCGCCGTTCTGGCCGGGCCTGCTGGCCCAGGGCCTGCAGCCGTTCGACGCGGCCCGGGCGGCGGTGTTCCTGCACGGCCGGGCGGGCGACGACGCCGCGGCCCAGAAAACCGAGCACAGCCTGGCCGCCGGCGATATCCTCGACTCCCTGCCCTACGCCTTCCAGCAGATCGCGCCGCGCTGACCGCGCGCCGCGGTCGGCCTCTCCGGTTTGAGTTCTGTGGCTCTGCCGCCCTTCCTTCTCACCGCGCCCAGATCAGCGTGCCGCGCGGCGAGTGCGACGCTTGTTCCGTGTTGCCGTAGGCCCCCAGGTTCACCCGCCCGCGGTTGGGCTTGGGCTCCAGGCTCCAGTCGGAGGCCGGATCCCCGGCGTCAACGCAGGGGCTCAGGCGCGCGTCCGGGGTCCAGGCGCCGTCGTGCCAGGAGCCGGCGGTGCTCATGAGGTGGTAATCCCCGGCCGCGGGATTGACGAAAAGCGGGTCGGCGCGGAAGTTGCCGGCGCCGGCGGCCGGCCCGTCCTGTGAGTCCGTGTAGGCGAGGTTGGCGGCCCCCCCGTTCAGGAGGCTGCCCAGGGTGTTGCCCCAGAGGATTGTGTTGCGCATTGTCAGCGACCCGGCGCCGGCCAGGATCCCCGCCCCGGCATTGTCCGCCACGGTGCATTGCCCGAGCGTCACGGCACCGCCGGCGGTGGCGAGGCCGTCGCCGGCCTGGCCGGCAACCAGGCAGTTTTCCAGGTTCAGGCTGACGGATCCGGCAAGGCTCAGACCCCGCCCCGCGCGGTTGTTGCGGAAGGTTGAATTCATGCAGACCGCGCCCCCGTTGCCCGTGATGTACACCAGCTCCGGCGCCATTCCCGTGGACAAGCCGCTGCCGTCGAACAGGCAGAGTTCCAGCAGGCTGACCACGCAGTTGATGGCCGCCAGAGTGCCCCCGTTCAACAAGCCGCTGCCATCCAGCCGGTTGTCGAGGAAAGTGTTGGAGAGGACCTGCAGCATGAGGAGATCCCTGGCATACACGGCTCCGCCCTGCTGGGAAGAACTAATCACGGCGCCCCCGGCATAGTTGTTGCTGAAAACGCAGTCGCTAATGACGGCCAGCATGTCGCTCCCGCCCAGGAAAACTGCTCCGCCGTAACCGTAGCCAATGGTCCCGGCCTTACGCGCCGAGTTGTTGACAAAACAACAGTCCCCGATCGCAGCCGGCGCCTCGGACCCGGTATGGTAGATGGCCCCGCCCGCGGCGCTGCCGTTGCCGTACCCGTTGGCCCAGTTGGCTTCCAAGGTGGCGTCTTCCAGCGTGAGCGGGCTGTTGGTGAGGAAGAGGGCGCCCCCCATGCGGGTGCCGTAGCTCGACGCACCGATGGTGTTATTGCTGAAGACACTACCGCCGCCCTGCACGGTGACTTCGCAGTTGACGGCCGCCAGGCCGCCCCCGGAGCCATCCAGGATCCCGTTCAGCCACAGGGTGTTGTTGCAGAGGATGGTGTCCAGCAGCGTCAGCGAGCCGCCGGCAACGTAAATCCCGCCGCCGTAGGACGCGGTTGTGCAGATGTTCGTGTTGTCCCGCACGACGCAGTTGGTCAGAGTCGCGGCGCAGCCCTCAAGCTTCAGCCCGGCGCCGTAGTTCTCGCCTGTGTCAAACCGCCCCCCGCTGAACGTCAGCCCCTGGAACAGGAGCGTACCTTTCCCCAGCGCCTGCAACACCCGCTGGCCGTTCGTGCCGGCGTTGTCCAGCACCGACAGCGATGCGTCCGCGTTCGACGCCGCCACCGTCAGGTGCGGCATCTGCACAACCAAGGGAAAAACTTCCCCGCTTGCGGCGTTATAGGCGCCGGTGGCCGCGTGGATCGTGGCGTTGGCGGCCACGTTGGTCAGGGCGTGGGTCAATGTTTTCCAGGCCGCCGCCCAGCTCAGCCCGTTGGAGGCGTTATTCCCATTGACCGCGTCCACGTAAGCGTTGGTCACCGTCAGGATGGCGTCATCCGGGACCCCGTTGGTGGAGTGGAACCCGAGGTCCACGATCCCCGCGTCGTTGGCGCCGGAGGTGCAGGTGGTCCGGTCGCCCAACCCCAAGGCCGCCGCCGTATCGCTGCCGGCGTCAATGCAGGGACTGCTGGCGGCCTGGCCGGGCAGGCCGTTCGAGGACAGGTAGTAGCGGCCCCGCACGCTCGCGAACAGCGGATCGTTGGTGAAATTATTCGCTCCGCCGAAGGCCGGCGCCTGCAGGCAGGAGTAATCCACGGTTACGTTCTCGTTGCTCGGGATTCCGCCGGAACCGTTGTCCCAGGCGATGCTGTTGACCACCGCGCCCGTGCCGTTCACCCGGTTCAAGCCCCAGCCGCTGTTGTCGGCCAGGGTGCAGTTGGCCACGGCGGCCGTGCCGGCCGCCAGGCCAAGGCCGTCCCCGGCGTTCTGGGCCAGGAGGCAGTTGAAGAGGGCGAAACGCCCGTTGGTCAGGGTCAGGCCGTTCCCGTTGTTGCCGGTGAGCTGGCAGTTGGTCAGCGACAGGCTGGAAGCCGCGGCGCCGGCGAAGGTCAGCCCCCCGCCAACGGCGTTGTTCCGCACGACCGAGTTCAGAAGCCACGCGCTTCCACCCCCGCTCACGTA
>CAZVVD010000214.1:0-2748 GCA_964630555.1 uncultured Verrucomicrobiota bacterium
CGGTCGGGACTTCAACCCGATAGATCACGATCTGTTGCTGCGTACGGTCACGTCTAAAAATTCAACAATTGCATTGTCCGGTTATAGGCCGTCGTGATTTCCCGATCGGTGCTGCGGCGTCGGTTCATGCGCCTGACGCCTTCGCTCACGGCCCCGTAATCCATTCCGCCGGCCGCCTGCCCCAGCTCCTTGAGGCTCATCCCGCTCCTTTCGCGCGCCACGAGTAACGCCAGATCGCGCCCCCAATCGCCATGCCGCCCCGCAAACGCGGCCCAGGACTCCCCCTTGACCCGCTCAACCGCCCGCACAACGTCGCTAAACAAGCACCGCCGCCGCAATTCCCGCTTCCCCGGCCATTCCCGGGGGATGCTTCGGACGCCCCGCTTGATCCGTCCCAGGAACGCGTCCCGCCCCACCGCCAACCCGTTCCGCAGCCGCCTTGCCCAACTCTCTTTATAGCCTGCGCGGACGTATCCTTCCAACCCCTCCCGGTAGCGCTGCGCGCAGTCCGCCGCGTCTTTCCCTCCGGCCCGCCCAAGAATCGGCCCTGTGTTCAACCAGCCTGGCGCGCGCTCATAGCCGGCATAACACCGGTAACTGCTCCAGCGGTGCTCCCGCAAGACCGCCAGCCGCTTGTGCCGCTTCCACCGCGCTGGCCGCACCTTGTAATCCCAGCCCTTCCAGGCGCCGTCCGCGCTTATCCAACCCCAACCAGCGCACCCGCACCGGGTTCAAATGCACGTATTGGCTTAGCTGATAAAGCCAGCCGCCCCCTTCCACCGGAACACTTTTGAACCGTCCCTGAAACAACGGCCCGACGCGACCATGCCGACGGTTAAACCAGATACTGTAACTCACGTTCAGCCACTGCATCCCGCGACTCAAATTCCCACCCGGCAAGTGCAAGATCAGATGATAGTGATTCTCCATCAGCACGTAGCCATGGACTTCCAGCCCCTGGCGGCTGCTGACGGCCTCCAGCAACTTGAGAAAGTGTTCCCGGTCCCGGTCATCCTCAACAATGGCTCCCCGATTGATACCACGGTTCACCACGTGGTACCATCCGCCCTGATGCTGGATTCGCAATGGCCGTGTCATGCCGATATTCAAATGCTTCCCCTCGAACAGGGCAAGCCATTTGTTGATTATTTAGACGTGACCCTAATTGCCTCAGGTTCGGCAGGCTCACGATCTCATCGAAGATGTGAACCAGCGGCTTCATCCCCAAAAATGGCATGGTTCAAAACAGTAAGCGCCACGCTACGAGTGGCGCCAAATGTGCCGCTCGTAGCGCGGCACATACTCTGAGCGTGAAACATCACGAAAAAAATATCTCCGGCAGTCCGGCTCACGCCGGACTGCTTTTCGGAAAGTTTTCAAGGACCCACCCCGGACGGCGCCGAGCGCGCCCCGCGAAAACCGATGAAGTTGTTCCGCGAAGCGTAGACGCCGGCGGCGGCGGCGGCGCTATAACGGTCAAACATGCGCGCAGACGCGCACGCGTCGTTCCAAAAGCCGCCGCGAAACCCGATGCCGGTTGCGTCCGCGCCGGGCCAGTATATCACATCCGCATATCCTTCCGACGTCAACGCGCCATCCCCATGCTCGCCCGTGAAGGCGCGGCCCGTCTCGTTTCCCACCGTCACCGTACGCTCCCACAGGTTCCCGGACAGGTCCAATACACCGTAATATCCCGCCCCCGCGTTCGACCGCCCCGAACTCGCCCGCGCGTAGCACCCACACCGATACGGGCCGCCCCCCCAGCACCCCTTGATATTGCAGTTCCCATTGCTCGGCGTCTCCGACGCCGTGCCCGCTTCCGCCATCCCCGTCGTCAGCGGCGATTCAAGGTCCGCATCCCCCCACGCGTATTCGTTCGCCACCGGTGCCAGGTTCCCACGGCAGGCTTTCTCGAACTCCAGCTCCGTGAAAGGACGCAACCCCGCCCAGTCGGCATAGGCGCACCCGTCCATCCAGATCAGGTAATTGCACGCCACCCATTCGCCGTCATTTGTCTCGTTCAAGCAGGAGATCTTCGTCACCGCCGTATTGGGGCCCGCGTTGTTATTCGCGTCGCACCCAAAATACGCCTTCGTCAGCGGATTCAACACCGTCCGCTTGATGAAGTTGCGATTACTGTTCCAATGCAGCTCGTTGTCGTGCCGGTTCCCCTGCTGGAGAGCCGTCAGCGTGTTCAGAAAATCGCAGTACTGCCGCTGCGAGATCTCGGTCTTCATGAGGTAGAAGGCGGCATAACCGTTGGGGTACATGTTGGAAACCGTCGCGCCCGTGCCGGCGCCCGTCCCCCAGTAGATCGTGAACTCATTCGTGGAATCTATGTAAAAGGGAGAGTTGGCGTTCTCCGCGCCGGCGGCGCGAAAGCTGCTGTTGATCACCCCGTTCGTGTTGCCCGCCCAGAACGCGCCTTGCGGAATATACACCATCTCGACGGCGAACACTTTTACCAGCGCGCTCTTGCTGCGCGAAACCCCGTTGGTCGCGAAATCCCACAAGAGCGTGACGTTCGTGTTGCCTACCGAGCCTGTCCCCTCTACCGCCCGCTGGAGGAACGCGCCCTTCTTGTCCGCCGGCACCACGACGTCCAGGTTCGTCCCCGTCCCGCCGCTGAACCCGTCGGGATTGGTCCCGCTGGCGGAGAGCGTCGCGTGAGCCCAGTTCGTGCCCCCGTCCAGGGAGTATTTCACGAACACCCAGGCGGCGTCCCAGTTGACCCCGTCCCGCCAGGAG
>CAZVVD010000215.1:0-2713 GCA_964630555.1 uncultured Verrucomicrobiota bacterium
CCGCCGGTACTTTCCGGCCCCAGTCGTCCCGGTAGTCCCAGCTCAGGACCTGTTCGAGCGCGTTTTTTTTCAGCGGCGCCGGCGGATTGTTCCCCAGCAGGCCGGCCGCCAGGTGCCGCACCCGCTCGCCCCGGGCGTCCTCGATCCACACGGCCACGTCGGTCCGGGTGTTGACCTTGAAGGCGACGGTGGCCGCCGTGTCTGTGGCCGTGACCTTGGGTTTGCCGTCCAAGGCCGGCTTTTTCTCGGGAACCAGCGACGGGTTGGCCTGGGCGCGGATCACCCGGTCGTTGACCTTCATAAACGCCATGCGGAACAGGCCGGGCGCGTTCGACGTCACCGATTTGCCTTTCAGACCCTGCGCCTCCCCGAACTTCATCGGGAAATGGTAGCCTTCCGAATGCCCCGGGGCCCACGACCCGCCACCGACATGGACGTTTAGTCCGAAATTCTCGTAGATCGTCCGGGTGCGGTCGAAGGCTGCCAGGGGGATGCCGTATTCGATGGACCATTCCTCCTCGGTCCACTTGCTTTTGACCTGGTATTTGGGTTCCCAGCGTTTTTCAGGGTCGCGCTGGTCGAAGCAGTAGAGATCCGAGGTCACGTCGAACGGCGAGAGCACAAACTGGTAATACCCGATGGAATCGTCGTTGTCGGGATCCATGAACATCTCGAAAACCTCGCCACCCCACATGTTGGCGTCATGGACGGCCTTGTCGTTCGTTTTCTTGCGGCCCGGTTTGTCATAACGGGATCGGATGGCGAGGTAGAGGGTCTCGTCCTTCTGGCAAATGCGGAAGGTGTTCTTTGCGCCCACCGGGTAGGAGTAGCCGTCGGTGAAGACCCCGGATTCCTTGGCCTGTGCCCAGCAGGGATCGTCCAGCGCCCCGTCCACCACCGGGGCCTTCTCGACTTCCACGATCCGGATCGTGGGCAGGAGGGGATCGGGCTGGCCGCGGGCCGGGATGGGGCCGGCCTTCGCGGCGTCTTCCTCGGCGGCCAGTCCGCCGCCGGCGGCGGCGAGGGCGAATCCCAAAACGAAGCGGGCGATCCGAAACGGTGTCAGGGTCATCATGGTGAGCGTCCTCTTTCGGTGTCAACGGCCTGGGGTGGCATTCGAAAATGTCAAGGATGTCCTCTGGCGGTCCGACGTCAGCCCTTTTCTGGGATTATTTTTGGAGGGACACGTTTCATCGTGTCCTTCCGAATATTTTCACAGATCTTCACCCGCCGTTTTCATCCGCGGACGGGGCGCGGGCGGGGCCGGGGTCGGACGGCGCGCCCAGGCGGTTCCGCCGATAGCGCGCCGGGGTGGCGCCCATCAGCCGCTTGAAATGCTTGATGAAATAGCTCTGGTCGCAGAACCCCGCGGCGTAGGCGATCTCGGCGCAGCTCGAGGATGTGCGCTCCAGCAGTTGCTGGGCCTTGCGAACCCGCAGTTGGAGGACGTGCTGGAAGACGGTCTTGCCGGTCTGTTCCTTGACCAGGTGGCTGACCCGGAAGACGCTGAGCCCCGCCGCCGCCGCAATGTCCTTCAGCGTCATCGGCTGGGTGTAATGAGCGGCGATGAAGTCCAGGATTTTGCTGACGTTGGCGTTGTAGCAGTTAAAGCCATGGGCGTAGATACCCTCCATGAAATCGTCCAGGGCCCGCATCAGGACGTGCGACAGGGTTTCGAAATCGCGGGCCTGGATCAGTTTCTGCATCCACTGGTGGTTGCGCTCGATCAGCGGCTCCATGAGGGGGCTGTCCTCGACCGCCGCCCGCGTCAGGTAGCCCATCAGCTCGATCGCCCGGGCGCGCAATACCGCCAGCTTAGGCGAGAACAGGTACATGGCCCCCAGCATTTCGTTCAACACCCGCCGCGCCCCGGTCTGGTCGCCGGACCGGATCAGGGAAAGCAGCAGTCGTTCCTTGACGATGGGGTAGGAAGCCAGGCCGCTGGTCTTCTGCTCGGCGATAGCTTCCGTGATCTGCCGCTGCTGGGCCGCCTTGAGGCGGTTTTCCTCCAGCAGGCGGGGACGCCAGCCGCTGGCCTGGTAAAAGGTCGTCTGGAGGAAGAGCGCGGCTTCGCGCATCCTGGCGGAGGGCCAGACCGGCAGGCACGCCGCGCAGCGCCGCGCCGCCGGCAGGGGCGCCCCCTGTTCCGCCAGCCCCCGCGCGGCTTCCTCGCGGGGCTTGCCCTCGGCCGCCACGGCGTCGCTGAGGAGCCCGCCGCAGACGGTCTCCTGGTCCACGAGCGCGACCGCCCAGCTGATGACGCCGGGCGCCCAGTAGAAAACATAGGGCTCGCCCCAGTGCAGGGCCTCCTGCAAGGCGTAGGCGGCGATGCGCCGGCTGGAGGGCAGGCTGAAAACCAGCGGCCCCGCCCGGGACCGGTTCGGCAACTCGCCGGTCGCCGGCATGAAGTGGGCGCGCAGGCCGAAGGCCTGCCGATACGAACGGCCGACCCGGATCAGCGTGCGCTGGGATAAGGTGGTCATTGAGGCAATCTTTTTTGATGAACAGCAATATCGTTATATAAAAAAGCTGTTTTTGTCTATTCTTTATTTACACAAATTATAGAGTAACCTTGTTTTTCAGTTGGTTTTGGGCGCCGTGCGCCCGGAGAGGGCAAGCAACAATAACACAAGGAGTCCTTCATGAGCGTCGTCGAGCAGATCGCGGAAAACCTGATCAAGGGCAAGGCCAAGGAAGTCAAGGAACTGGTCGA
>CAZVVD010000216.1:0-2690 GCA_964630555.1 uncultured Verrucomicrobiota bacterium
CGGAAAATGACTGCAGGAATTGGGCGGAATGCAGGAAACGAGTTCCAAAATCCGTCCGTGGAAAATGCAATAATTGATTTTTGAGAGCGAAAGCGGAAGGCAAAAGGCGGCGCGACCCGCGTGTGGGCAGACTGCGGGCATGGCAGAGGGCAGGGGACGGGATCGGGAAACGCTCACGCGGCGTGATAATGGTTGAGCAGGCCGCCGAGTTCTGAGTCGCATTGAACGCTACTTGGCGGCATGGGCCGGTCGGGATAGAGGTAATCCAGCGGGATACGGTTCCCAATTCCCTGGTGGGGCCGGTGAAGGTTGTGATGGCGTTCGATTCGTTTGAGCACATGCCTGAAATGGCCCTCGCCGAGAAGAATCAGGTTGTCGAGGGTTTCCCGGGTCTCGCGCACGAACCGCTCGGCATAGGCGTTGCATTGGGGAGCATGGACGGGCGTCTTGATCATCTCGAATTCCGATTTCAGGACCTGGTCGAGGGCCAGGAATGAAGCATCGTGGTCGTGGATCAGGAAGCGGCAGGGCGCTTCACTCTCGGCGACGAACATGGAGAAGTTGCGGGCCTGCTGGCTGACCCATCCGGCCTGGGGCGCGGGCGAACAGCCGGCGAAATAGACGCGGCGCGTGGCCAGGTGGATGAAGAACAGGACGTAAAACGTGGTCAGGCCGGCAAGGGACCATATTTCCTCGGTGAAGAAATCGGCGGCCCAGGCGACGTCGAGATGGGATTGGATAAACGACTTCCAGGAAAGCCCCTTACGGTTCGGAGCAGGCGGCAGGCCGTGGCGTTTGAGCACGTCATGAACGTAGCCGGGCGAGACCCCATGGCCCAGTTTGCGGAGTTCGCCGGCGATGCGGTCGTAGCCCCAGGCGTTTTCTCCGGCCAGGCGCAGGACGAGTTGTTCGGTCGCATTGTCTTTGCGGGGCCGGCCCGGCGATTTGGGGTGGTTGTCGTAAGTCCATTTCTCGCGCTTCATCCGGCGGTTCCAGGCGAGCAGGGTTTCCGGCTTGACGACGGAGCAGACGTCGGCCAGAACCTTGCGGATGCGCAGGCCGAAGGTGACAAGGCCGCGGCGGTCGCAATCGGTGAGCGGGACCCGGCCGGGGAACTTGCGGCGCAGCACGGCGTTTTGCTGGAGCATGAAATCCATGGCCAGCAGGAGGTCATAGCGGGAGAGCGTGAGCAGCGAGGGCGGGAGATGGTCAGACGTTTGGCAGTTCATGTCGTATCGGCTCACGGCAGATTCCACACCTGGATTTCCACCCGATTGGTTTCGGCGTGGGTGATTTCAACGGTTTTCTTGCCGATGACCTTCGGCTTGGCGCCGCGCGACGGCTCCAGGATCACCTCCAGCTCCGCCTGACCTTCAAGCTGACGCTCGATCCGGACAACTCCCCGCCGTTTGATCAGCTCGGGCAAAATCAGGGCGGGCATACCGCCGCCGTTGATCCCTGAGGTCCTGACCCGGATCGTCGCGTTGGTGCCGTATGGGAGGCTTTCCAGGCCGAAGAGGCGGACTTCCAGCGCGACGTACTTGTTCAGCAGGATGTTCAACGGCGCAGCCCTGACGCCTGATTTGACGGAAAATGTCCCGCTGGTGGGGGCATAGTCGCGATGACGCGCTTCATAACGAGCGCTATAGCCGTCCCCCTCCGGCAATGACACGCTGAACACGCCGTTGCTGCCGGTCTCGACGCAGTGCAGGGGAAGGGGCTGCTCCATGCCTGTGATCGTAAGATATATTTTGGCCTTTGCGACGGGCGAATGATCGCGGAGGTTGGCGACGGCGCCCGTCATGACCAGCGCGCTCTTTTTGAGGATGACGTCAAAGGCCTGCTGACGCCCGGCGGTCATCTCGACGACATACGGGCCGGCCTGGCTGTCGTCTTCCCCGATGGCGTAGAACATATAGTTGCTGAACACCATGGTGTTTAACGTGTAACTCGAATCCCCCGGCTTGACGGTGTTTGTCACGGCGCTTTGTCCGCAGCCGATCCGGAGCCGGCACCCCAGCAGGTAGGTTTGCCCGGCGTCGTCCAGGAAGTTCAAACGGAGAATGCCGGGACTGGGCACGGTCAGGCGGAGGGGCGTGGTCTCGCCCCGTTTTACCGTGACATAGCCCTGCAAAGCCTTGTCGTCAACACGCGTGATCCGGTAGACGTCGGCGGGCAGGTTGGTCCGGAAATTGCCGAACGAGTCCGGCTTGATCCTAAGATCCGCGATGGGGTTCTTTTTGGGGTTGGCCGCATAGGGGTTGGCGAAGGGTTGCAGGGAAAAGGTCACATTGGTGGCCGGAGTGCCGTCATCATATTGGACATGCCCCTGCAGCCAGCCTAACCGCTGTGCGTCGGTCAGCTCGG
Source organism: uncultured Verrucomicrobiota bacterium (assembly GCA_964630555.1). GTDB lineage: Bacteria > Verrucomicrobiota > Kiritimatiellia > JAAZAB01 > JAAZAB01 > JAHIJO01. The sequence goes on from CAZVVD010000216.1 coordinate 2,368, forward strand.
GTTCCAGGGCGATCATCAGGCCCAGGGTGGATTGCTGGCGCTTGATGATCAAATAGCCGTCTTCGCCCATCATGAGCGAGGTGAACCCCTCGGCGGCGGCCACCAGGATGAAGTTCGTGCTCCCCAGGAGGCGGAATTCGTTGCGCTTGATGGCCGGACCCGCGAACGGCAGAACAAAGATCCCGTTGGTCGGATTGACGCGGACGGTCTTGTTCGTTTCCCAGGTCGAGAAGAGCAGGCAGGAGACCACGGCGTTGGTGACCAGCTCACCGGTCTGCCGGTTAATGATTTTTCCCCCGATCTCGCCCCAGGCCGGAGTCAGG
>CAZVVD010000217.1:0-2671 GCA_964630555.1 uncultured Verrucomicrobiota bacterium
GATCGGCGAAATAATCCGGCTGGATGACGGCCTGGTCGGTCTCGAACTCGATCTGCAGGGTGTAGAGCATCAGGTCCTCGGTCAGCGCCTGGGCGGTCAGGTGTTCCCCGATCGGCTTGGGCTCCTCCAGCGGCTCGATCCTGGCGCCGGACTGCTCCAGCGCGGCCGGCGGAATTTCGGAAACCGAGTCCGGCGCCGGCGCCGGCGCCTTGCGCTTGCAGCCGGCGGCGCCGAGGACGCACACCGCCAGCCCGACATACAGCCATGCTGTTTTCATGAGGTTGATCCTATGCTGGGTTAAGGGTTGCCCCGGAACGCGCCCCGACGCCTCAGCCGGGAACAAACCGAATTTTTTTAGTTAACCAAAAACGGCGGCCAATGCCAGCACTATTATGAACCCAAAGAAGGGCCGGAACCATCCGGATGAGGGAAGGCGGCCCTCTGTCCACTGGTCGGATGGTTTTGAGAAACTTCCAAGCCCTTTCAGTTGGCGGCGGAATTGCCGGCCCCGCGGGTCAGAACTTCCCGTCCAGGCCGGCCTCGTAGGCGGGGTCGGTCCAGCAGCGGACACCCAGGGCCGCGCCCAGCGGGTCGGCATCGGCCTCGGCAAACCCGATGTGGGCGTGCCGCCGCCAGCCCTCGGCCGCTGCGAAACGACCCGACAGGGCGCCGACCTCGCGCGACCCGGCTTCCATGGCATCCAGGTAGGAATCCAGGCCCTGGCTCTTGTCGAGCCATTCCTTCTGGCTGGCATGGCAGGCGTAAAGCCGGCGCTTGCGCTTCAGCAGTCCGGACACGTCAACGTATTGGCCGGGGAGCACCCGGCGGCGCAGCGCGTCCCGGAGCCCGACCGGCATGGCGTGGTAGAGGGTGATCTCGTCCAGGATTGGCCGGCGCGGCGGATCGCAGGGAAAATTCCGCATGCCCCGCGCGAAGGCGGCGGTCACGCCGATGCGGCTGGCGTTCATGTGGTCCTCCATGTAGTCGGCGGGCGACGGCAGCAGCAGGATGCGCGGCCGGGCCAGGCGGATGACGCTCACGACCTTGGCCACCGCGGCGGTCGTGGGGGCAAGCTGGAGGTCGGGGGCAATCGGGGGATGGAACTGCGCGCCGAGCCGGCGGCAGGCGGCCCTGGCCTCCCGTTCCCGCCGCGCGACGATGGCAGCCGCCTCCTCCGTCACCGTGCCGCAGCAGCCGTCGCACAGGTTCAGGTAGTGCAGTCGCCAGCCCGCCCGTTTGAGCAGGATCAGGGTGCCGCCCATTCCCCCCTCGATGTCGTCCGGATGCGCCGCCACCGCCAAGACTGATTTCATGTTTCCGTCCTCCCCAGGTCCTTCTTGCGCCGGGCCCGCGATGGCCGCCGCGGATCGCACCCGGGACTATACCACAATCCCTGCCGGCGGCGCCGTTTTTTTATTTGTCGCCGCCCGGGTTTGGGCTATGCTGGGGTTGCGCTGCACGAGTCCCTTGATGGAAAGCGAGGCCGGTATGCCGCAGGACCCTTTTCAAACCACGCGCCAGAACCTGGAGGACTTGTTCTTCCGCAAGGAGGACAAGAAGCTGATCGAGAACCTCCGGCGCCTCCGGCGGATGGAGGAGACCCGCGAGACCCTGGCCAGGGTCTCCGGCATCCGCAACCCGGCCATCCTGAAAAAGCTGGTGGACCTCAAGGTCCGCCCCGAAACCCTGGTGACCCTCTTGCTGGTGCCGCTGGTGGAAATCGCCTGGGCCGACGGCCGCGTGGACGCGCGGGAAAAACAGGCCATCCTCTCGGCGGTGGACCAGATGCCGTCGGTGGCCGGCAGCCTGGACCACGCGCTCCTCCAGGAGTGGCTCGACCAACGTCCGCCGCCCGAACTGCTGGAGGCCTGGCTTCATTACGTGCAGGGGCTCTGCCAGCGGCTCACTCCCGCCGAAATCGACGCCATGAAGGAGGAGCTGGTCCGGCACGGCCGCGCCATCGCCGACGCCAGCGGCGGCTTCCTGAATCTCGGCGCGAAAACCTCCCCGGCCGAGGCCAGCCTGCTGAAAAAAATGCAGAGCGCTTTCGCCGCCTGCGCCAGGTGACACGCCGGGCCGGCGCCCCTCTCCGGCCTCATTTTCTTTCGACCCGGATGCGCACGGAATAGATCGTGTCCTTCTCACCCCAGGGACCGGGAGCGCCGGGCGCCTGCGCCGTGCAGGACGCCGCGCACAGGCACAGGCCGGCCGCCAACCATGCTTCCCTGCGTTCCATGGATTACTTCCTCCCTTGGCGCCGCCGCGCCAAGCTCCCTGCCCAGGCAGGGGGGAGCCTATTCCTTGCCTGCCGGCAATTCCCCCGCGCTCGCCGGCGGCGGGCGGATGCGCAAGGGCACGGCCAGCTCCGGAACCGCCGCGTCATCGGTCCTGATCCGGATAACCTTCCCGTCCAGGGCGGGCTCGGCCACGAGGTTCTTCAACTCCACCCGGCAGCCGGAAAAAACACTGGGCCGGATCCGGACCTCGATGCCGGCTGCCGGCGTTTCCACGCCCAGCACGGAGAATTTCTGCCTGCGGCTGGCATAGACCATGATCGTCCGCGCCACCGGGACGTTGGTGGGCGCCAGTTCGATCGCGTCGGGAATGGTGTAGAGGTCGCCGACCACCCGGCCGCTCATGGGAATCGCCAGGGTCGGAAAGCGGGGATGGT
>CAZVVD010000218.1:0-2608 GCA_964630555.1 uncultured Verrucomicrobiota bacterium
TGGCACGTGGAACGTGACTCACGTGGCGGCCCTTCGGGTGGATTTTGCACGCTGGTGTGCAAAATCCAGGTCCGATAAAAAGAACCGGAGGGATGGCCAGCAATGCAAACACCAGTCCGTTCCAGATGGCGGTCGTATGTTTGTCCAGCGTCCAGTGTTCAGTCAATTGGTAGTCACAGGGACGCAAGCGGGCGGAGATGATCCGACCAGGAATAGCGGAAAGGATGAGATCCTCATACTCCCAAACAGAATATTGCGTCCCGTAGATAGATTCGTTCCTGAACTCGGTATAGCCGCCGAGGTACCCGAGGACTGCCCCCAGCAGCCCAATAGCACCTGCGATGATGGCCCGTTTCATCAACCCCGCCCGAGCCCTTAGTCATTGCACTCATATCCCGCGCGGACACGCCGGCCGCGCATCGCGAACGCGGTGCCAGGCCCACACAGCCGGCAACGGCCCGGGCACCGCATCCCTCAATGCATCTCCGCCCGGCACGAGCCCAGGGCCGGCCGGTAAAAATTGAACTGCACGTTGGGGTGCTCCGCCAGGAGCGACATCGGCACCGCCGAATCCGGCAGGCGCTTGGAAATCATCAGGCTGGTCAGGCGCATCCCGAACGGGTTGTCGTGCGTGCCGGGATGCCAGATCGAAACCTTCTCGGCCTTCCAGGTTTCCCGCGGGCCGACCGACAGCGCCTGCGACGGCACGAGGAAGACCTGTCCGCCGCCGGACGTCCGGGCGTTCTGGATCAGCGTCATGGGGTGGAGTGTCACCACGCGGGTGGCCAGCTGCCGGTACTCGGCCGGCGTCGGCGGGCGGTCCTTGAACTTGCCCTTGCGTTGGGGCGGATCGTTGAAGGCCCAGTGCTTCACCTCGCCCTGCCCGCCCTGCATGATCACGCAGCGGACCTGGTCATAGGTCGCGCTGTATTTCCGCACGTCGGCGGCCGGGAAATGCAGGTTTTCCGGACGCGGCCGCAGCTCCTTGCGGATCCGGTTGAAGCAGAGCTCCATGTCGGCCCGGCGGAACGAGAGCGGATGGGTGATCGGCACTTCCCTGCCGTCCAGGAACCACTCGTCCATGCCCCAGAAAACCGCAGCCTTCAGGTTGATGGCCTGGTCGTTGACGATCCGGGCCACGAGGGGGAGCTGCTCGGTCGGCCCGATCGGCCCGCAGATCCCGGCCGGGTTATCCGGGGTGGCCTGCTTCCAGGCGGCGATGTATTCCAGGGCCTCGGCGAGGTAAAACTCCTCGAGGGTGTCGTAGATCACGACCTTGAAGCCGGGCCGGGCAAGCTGGCGGATATCCTTTTCCTCCAGCCGGGCCGCATCCTTCAGCAGGTCCTCGTCGAGGGTCGTGTAGTCCCACCAATCCGCCGAGATCTTGCTCAATGCCCGCGCCATGGCATAGCCCTCCCTGCCCGATGTTTACGCGTTGTAGGTTGCCAGTTCCAGCCCCCGGTCCCGGAAAAAGACAAAGCTCTCGAAGTCCACCTCCGGCGGCGTGGAGTGGTCGGAGGAGAGGATGTAGGGCGTTTTCGTCGCCATGAGCGGCAGGATTTTCTTCTTCAGCTCCGCCTCGATCCGGCGCTTATCGTTGGAAATGATCTCGCGGATGTCGATGTTGCCCATGAAGCCAATGCGGTCCCCGTAACGCTGGTTGAGGCGCACCATGTCCATGCCCGCCTTGACCTCCATGGCCTGGAGCATGTCGATCCCGGCCTCGATCATCCCCGGCACCAGCGGCTCGACGAACCCGCAGGAATGCATGATCACCCGTAGGCCGCGCTGGTGGGCCCAGCCGATGGTCCGCTTGTGGGCCGGCAGGATCAGCTCGCGGTACATCGCCGGCGACATGAACGGCTTGTTCTTGAAGCCCATGTCCTCGTAGAAGAAAATGCCGTCCGGCAGCCCCTCCTCGGCGAAGAGAATCTCCCACATGCCGATGGTCAGGTCCGCGTAGGTCCGGGTCATATCGAGGACCCATTCGGGATCGAGCGCCATGCCCGCCAGCATGTGCTCATGCCCGCACATGGGGTGCATCTGCTCGAAGACGTTGATCCCGCCCCAGCAGAAGAATTTGTCGGCCTCCGCCGTCGTCTTCTTATTCTCCCGGTAGGCCTTGAAATCCACCCGGCGCCTGTCGGGCTTGAGGAACGGCTTGATGTGCTCCTCCCAGCCGGCGCGGTCCTTGACCAGGAAATCCACGTGCTCAGGGGTGCCGGACTTGTTCTTCCACCAGCGCAGGAGCGCCCCGTTGCTGTTGCGGACCAGCTTGGTCTCCGCGTCCTCCTCGACCACCTCGTCCGGCACGTCCAGTCGGGCATTGCTGTTGAACCAGCCGGCAGAAGAAATCTCGTTCCTGATCGCCCCCCACGGGTTGTCCTTCGGCAGGCGTCCCTCGTCGGTCCAGCGTTTGATGGTCTCCCCCCACGGGCCTTCGCAAAACGAGGCCCGGTCCGCCGGTTTGCGCTCCAGCAGATTTTTTACCCGCTCCCGCGCCGTCATCGTGTGCATGAGTTTCTCCCTGTAATGTCAGATATAAGACCTGTCCTCCCCGCGAATTCGAGACAACCACGAATCCATGAAGGGGACGCTAAATTCCAAG
>CAZVVD010000219.1:0-2575 GCA_964630555.1 uncultured Verrucomicrobiota bacterium
GGCCATCAGGGCGAAGTCCATGTACATCAGCTCGACCACCGGCCGCAGGCCGGCCATGGCGGCGCCGACGCCGGTTCCGCAAATGGCGGCCTCGGAGATCGGCGTGTTGAACACCCGGTCGCGCCCGAAGGTTTCCAGGAGATCCTTGGTGACCTTGAAGGCGCCGCCGTAATCGGCCACGTCCTCACCGTAGAGGATCACGCGCCGGTCCCGGAGCATTTCCTCAATCAGGGCCTCCTTGATGGCGTCCTTGTAGCTGAGTTCGCCGTTGGCGCGCTTGATCCGGGGCGGCGGCTTGATGACCGGCGCGTTTTGGAAGGGTTCCGGGACGGTGTGGCAGGCGGTGTCCGTGTACATGTAGCGGATGACGTCCTCGGACTTGGGGTCGGGCGAAGCCGCGGCGCGGACGGCGGCGCGGGCGTTGCGGTCCCGCACCCGGGCCTCGATGGCCGCGAGCTCGTCCCGGCTGCAGAGGCCGCAGTCCAGCACCTCTTGCGAGAAGCGGGCGATGGGGTCAACCGCTTTCCAGGCGGCCTCCTCGTCGCGCGTCCGGTACTCGGTGCGCGGATCGGTCAGGGAGTGCCCGTAGTAGCGGTAGGTGTTGAACTCCAGCAGGAAGGGGCCCCGGCCGGCGCGGCAGCCCTCGGCGGCGCGCCGGACGGCGTCCCGCGCGGCCAGCACGTCCATGCCGTTGACCACCTCGGCGTTCAGGTTGTTGTCGGCGAAGCCGGCGGCGCGGCGGGCGAGGGTCCCGATGCCGGTGACCTCGTTCTCGGCCCGCCCGGTCATGCCGTAGTGGTTGTTGAGGATGACGAAAATGATGGGCAGCCCGAAGGGGGCTTTGGTGATCCGGTTGGTGAACTGGCCCATGGCCGCAAAGTTCAGGGATTCGAGCACCACCCCGTTGGCGTAGGCCCCGTCCCCGGCGAAGCAGCAGACCACCCGCGCGTTGCGCAGGGCGCGGCAGGCCAGGGCGGCCCCGGTGGCGATGGGGACGCCGCCGCCGACGATGGCGTTGGCCCCCAGGTGGTTGAGGGTGAAGTCGGCGATGTGCATCCCGCCGCCGCGGCCCTTGCAGTAGCCGCCTTCCTTGCCGAACAGCTCGGCGATGGTCCGGAACACGTGGTCCTCGAGGGCGGCCTCGAGCAGTTCCCCGCGCGAGCCGGCCCGGCAGTCGGGAATCCGCCGGCGGAGCTGGGCCTCGCTCATGGTCCGCAGGGCCACGCAGCCCTTGGCGATGCTGTCGCCGTGCCCGCGGTGGGTGCTGGTGATGTAATCCGAGCCCTCCAGTCCGGCGCAGGCGCCGGTCGAGGCGGCCTCCTGTCCGATCGAGAGGTGGGTCGGCCCGCGGTAGTTGAAGTCGGGCAGGGGGGTGTAGGCCCCGGAGCGCAGCTTGACGATCATCTCCTCGAACTCGCGGATCGTCAGCATGTCCTCCAGCAGCTGGAGGGCGCCCTCGCGGACCAGGGTCCCGGATTTCAGCTCGGCGGCGAGGGCGCCGCGGTACTGGTAGCAGGGAAGGGCGCCGCAGTCAATCCGGCCGGGCGTGAAGTCGGGTCTCGAATTGCTGAGATAGTTGGGCATGGCGAGGACCGCAGGATCGATCAGGGCGCCTTGGGGTCCTGCTCCTGCCCGAAATCAATTTCAGCCACGAGTTTGCCGTCGGCGACTTCGCGGATGGCGATGTTCTCAAGATGCTCGTTGGGCCCCTCCGGCTTGAGCAGCGGGCGCTGGCCGGCGATGAGCTGGTGGACGCGCTGGGAAATCATGTTGATCAGCACCGGAATGCTGGGAACCCGCTGGCGGGCCGTGTCCAAGGCAATAACATTCATGGGGGTTGCCTCCAAAAAAAACGGGGAGCAGTCTAGCGGTTCCGGTTTTAATTGCAAGCGCAAATTCGCGGGCAAATATTCCGGGAAAACGACCCGGCGGCCGGACCGCGCCCCGAGGAGCGCGCCGGCCGCCGGAAATAAACCCTGCGTTCCCGGCCCGTCCGCGGGCCGGCGCGCGCCGGGAAACGATTCCCGGCGCGGCCGCGCCCGCGTTGCGGACCGCGGATGTTTTAATACATATCCATGCCTCCGCCGCCCATGCCGCCGCCCATGCCGCCGTGCCCGCCTCCGGCCGGCGCTTCCTTCTCCTTCTCCGGGATTTCGGTCACCATGCACTCGGTGGTGAGCAGCAGCCCGGCGATGCTGGCGGCGTTCTGAATGGCCGTCCGGGTGACCTTGGTCGGGTCGATGATCCCGTCCTTGATCATGTCCGTGTACTGGCCGGAGGCCACGTCGTAGCCGTGGCTGCCCTTGCCCTTTTTGACCTCGGCCACGATGATCGAGGGTTCGACCCCGGCGTTGGTCACCAGCTGGCGCAGGGGGGCTTCCAGGACGCGCACGATGATGTTGGCCCCGATGGCCTCGTCGCCCTTGGCGTCCAGTTTTTCCAGGGCGGACTGGCAGCGCAGCAGGGCCACGCCGCCGCCGGCCACCACGCCTTCCTCGACCGCCGCGCGCGTGGCGTGCAGGGCGTCCTCGACCCGGGCCTTCTTCTGCTTCATCTCGGCCTCGGTGTTGGCGCC
>CAZVVD010000220.1:0-2527 GCA_964630555.1 uncultured Verrucomicrobiota bacterium
CAGTCGCGGATGTTCTCCATCCATTCGAGATAGACCTTGGTCCAGCGCTCCGGCAGGAACTGGATCCGGCCGTCGCGGACGGCCGCGATCGCCGGGCCCGCCAGCGGCTTCATCTTCACGAACCACTGGAGCGACAGCCGCGGCTCGACCACCGTGTCGCAGCGGTAGCAGTGGCCGACCGCGTGGAGGTGGGGCTCGATCTTCTCCAGCAGCCCCGCCCGCTCCAGCTCCTCCACGATCCGCTTCCGGCACTCGAAGCGGTCTTGCCCGCGATAGGGCCCGGCGGCGGCGTTCAGCGTGCCGTCCTCATTCATGACGTTGATCGGCTGCAGGCCGTGGCGCCGGCCCAGCTCGAAGTCGTTGGGATCGTGGGCCGGGGTGACCTTGACCGCGCCGGTCCCGAAGGCGGGATCCACGAACTCGTCGCGGATCACGGCCAGGGTCCGCCCGAGCACGGGCAGCACCAGCTCCCGCCCTTCCAGCCGGGTGTAGCGTGGGTCGCGCGGGTTGACGGCCACGGCGACGTCGCCCAGCAGGGTTTCCGGCCGGGTGGTGGCGACGACCACGGCGTCCTTTTCGCCGCCGCCCTGAAGGGGATAGCGGATATAATAAAGCTTCCCGTTCGTGTCGACGTGGACACTTTCCTCGTCGGAGAGGGCGGTGCGGCAGCGGGGGCACCAGTTGATGATGTAGTTGCCGCGGTAAACCAGCTTTTTTTCGTACAGGCGGACGAACACCTCGGTCACGGCTGCGCTGAGGCCCGGGTCCATGGTGAACCGCTCGCGCTCCCAGTCGCAGGCCACGCCGAGCTTTTTCAGCTGGCGGATGATGGTGCTGCCGTATTGTTCGCGCCAGGCCCAGACCCGCTGGACGAACGCCTCCCGGCCCAGGTCATCCCGGGTTTTGCCCTCCCGGCGCAGGGCGCGCTCGACCACGTTCTGGGTGGCGATCCCGGCGTGATCGGTCCCGGGGATCCAGAGCGTGTTGCGGCCCTGCATCCGCCGCCAGCGGACGAGGATATCCTGCAGGGTCACGTTCAGGGCGTGGCCCATGTGCAGGATGCCGGTGACGTTGGGGGGCGGGATGACGACGCTGAAGGGCTCGCCGCCCCGGCCGGCCTCGGCGTGAAACGCCCCGGTGTCCAGCCAGCGGCGGTACCATTTTTCCTCGACCGCGGCGGCCTGATAGGTTTTATCTAATTCCGACATACCCATTCCTTCGCCAACCCTGAAACCCATCTGGGCATGGTTTTAAAAAAGCAGGCGCCACGCCACGAGTTGAGCCAAGTGTGCCGCTCGTAGCGCGGCACACACTGCGTGTTTGAGCCATACCCACATTTCGGATTAACGCTAGCGGACTGCAAACCACATCCGGCATCGTATAGCGGGAACGCCCCCGGGGCTTCCCGCCGAATCCGAAATCGACCCGGCGGGCAATCCCGTGCGCTTCGCCACGGGACCTGCCCGCCCTACAATCGAATCTGTCCTGTTGTAGGGAACGTCCGTCGGCTGACGGATTTCCCGCCGATCCGGGCATCACTCCGGCTTCTTCGGTTGCTTGCGCTTGCGGGCGTCCTGCTCGTCCCGCAGCAGCTTGTATTCCACGCTGTCCACCAAGGCCTCCCAGGAAGCCTCAATGATGTTCTCGGAAACCCCCACCGTGCCCCAGGCGCTCTCGCCGTCGCTGGATTCGATGACCACCCGGGTCTTGGCGGCCGTGGCCTCTTCGGGGTCCAGGATGCGCACGTGGTAGTCCGTCAGCGCCACCTTGGCGATGGAGGGGTAGAAGCGGATCAGGGCCCGGCGCAGGGCGTTATCCAGGGCGTTGACCGGTCCGCCGCCCTCGCTGACGACGTGCTCGATTTCGCCGCCGACGTTGACCTTGACGGTGGCCTCGGACACGCAGGGCTCGGTCTTGCTGCGTTTCTCGACGATGACCCGGTAGCCCTCGAGACCGAAAAAGGAGCGGTGCCGCTTGAGCACCTTCTGGATCAGCAGTTTGAAGGAGGCGTCCGCCCCCTCGTACTCGTAGCCTTTTTTCTCGAGCTGTTCCAGCTTGGCCAGCACCTCGCGGACCTCGGGCGAGGACTTGCTCATCTCGACCCCCATCTGGATCGCCTTGAGCAGGATGTTGCTGCTGCCCGACAGCTCCGAGATCAGGATGCGGCGCTCGTTGCCCACGGCGCCGGGCTCGACGTGCTCGAAACTCCGCGGGTTCTTCTCGACCGCGTTGACGTGCATGCCCGCCTTGTGGGCGAAGGCGCTCTCGCCCACGTAGGCCGCCCGGCGGTTGTGCGGCAGGTTCAGCAGCAGGTCGGCGAAGCGCGACACGCCCACCAGGGAGCGGAGGTTCGCGGCGCAGGCGCACGGCGCGCCCAGCTTGAGGACCAGCGCGGGCAGGATCGAGCACAGGTTCGCATTGCCGGTCCGCTCCCCGTAGCCGTTGACGGTGCCCTGCACCTGGGACGCTCCGGCGCGCGCCGCCTCGACCGAGTTGGCCACCGCCATTTCGGAATCGTTATGGCAGT
>CAZVVD010000221.1:0-2520 GCA_964630555.1 uncultured Verrucomicrobiota bacterium
GCATCTTCCCGGCCATCAACATCGAGAAGTCCGGCACGCGCAAGGAGGAGCTCCTGCTCCACCCGGACGAACTGGGCAAGATCTGGATCCTGCGCAAGGCCCTCAACGGTGTGCCGCCGGTCGAGGCCATGGAGTTGGTCGTCGCCCGGCTCAAGAAGGCCAAGAGCAACGCCGAGTTCCTGATGGCCCTCCACGAGTAAACCCGGAAGGCGGGCGCTTCCAAGGCGCCAGGCCCAGGGGGGAATGCGGAAAGTTGCCTTTGATATCGGCGGCTATTCCAGGATAGCGCCGGCCCCGGCGCTCTTCACCCGCTCGGCGTAGCGCCGCAGGTAGCCCGTGGTGATTTTCGGGACGAACGGTGGCTGCTGCGCCCGGCGCCGCTCCAGTTCGTCCCTGGGCACCGTCGTTTCCAGCTTGTGGTTGGGAATGTCCAGGCGGATGACGTCGCCGTCGCGCAGCAGGCCGATGACCCCGCCGGCGGCGGCCTCGGGGGAGACGTGGCCGACGCAGGCGCCGCGCGTGCCGCCCGAGAAGCGCCCGTCGGTGATCAGGGCCACCTTTTCGCCCAACCCCTGGCCCATGATGTAGGAGGTCGGGCCCAGCATCTCCTGCATGCCCGGCCCGCCCCGGGGCCCCTCGTAGCGGATGACCACCACGCTGCCCGCCTTGACCTGGCCCTGGAGGATGCCCTCGTTGGCCTCCTCGCGGGAGTTGAACACGACGGCCTGGCCCTCGAACGTCAGCATCGAGGGGGCGATGCCGGCGGTCTTGACGACCGCGCCTTCCTCAGCCAGATTGCCCCAGAGAATCGCCAGCCCGCCCTGGGCGGAGTAGGGCTTGTCAAGGGGCCGGATCACCTCGGCGTCCTTGACCTCGGCCCGGGCCACGTTTTTCCCGATGCTCCTGCCGGTCACGGTCGGGGCCTTGGCGTGCAGCAGACCCGGGATGGCGCCGATGGACTTGAGGATCGCGCTGACCCCGCCGGCGCGGTCCACGTCCTCCATGTGATAGCGGCTGGAGGGCGACACCTTGCAGATGTTGGGGCATTTTTGCGAGATCGCGTTGATGCGGTGCAGGTCGTACTGGAGGCCCGCCTCGCGGGCGATCGCCAGGGCGTGCAGGACCGTGTTCGTGCTTCCGCCCATGGCCATGTCCAGCGCGAAGGCGTTGTCGAGGGCCTCGACCGTGACGATGTCGCGCGGGCGGGGGCCATCGGCCTTGGCCATGGCGACGATCCGCCTGGCCGCGGCCGAGTAGAGCCGGTTGCGCTTGCGGTCGGTGGCCAGGATCGTCCCGTTGCCAGGTAGGGCCATGCCGAGCGCCTCGCACAGGCAGTTCATCGAGTTGGCCGTGAACATCCCGGAGCAGGAGCCGCAGCCGGGGCAGGCGGCGGACTCGAGGGCCTCGAGCTGGGCCGCGGTGATCTTGCCCTGCTTGCAGGCGGCCACGCCCTCGAAGACGCTGATCAGGTCCACGGCCGTGCCGTCCGGCGTTTTCCCGGCGGCCATGGGGCCGCCGCTGACGAAGAGCGCGGGGATGTTGACCCGCAGGGCGCCCATGAGCATGCCCGGCACGATCTTGTCGCAGTTGGGGATGCAGATCATGGCGTCAAAGGCGTGCGCCCTGGCCATGGATTCCACGCTGTCGGCGATCAGCTCGCGGCTCGGCAGGGAATACTTCATGCCGTCGTGGCCCATGGCGATGCCGTCGCAGATGCCGATGGTGTTGAACTCGAAGGGCACCCCGCCGGCCTTGCGGATGGAGCGGCAGATGCGGCGCCCCACGGCGTTCAGGTGCGTGTGGCCCGGGATGGTCTCGGTGAACGAGTTGCAGACGCCGATGAAGGGCTTGTCGAAATCCTCGGTTTTCAGGCCGAGCGCCCGCAGCAGGCTTCGGTGCGGCGCGCGCTCCAGGCCGAGCTTGACCTGGTGGCTGGGCGATGAATGCGGGCGGGGGGTGGTCGGGCTTTGCATGGTGGTTTCCTCCTCGTAAAAAAACGCGGCGATCATAGGCCGATGCCATTGGAAACACAATGAAAAACAAAGGGCGCCCCACCTGCACGGTTTTTGTCTGGCAAATCGCGCGAAATGGATTATGATTCGGCGTACGCACACGGCAAAGAACAGGACTGAGGATCACCGGATCCCGCGGCCGGGCTGCAATCCGGTCGTGATTCCGGGCAAGAAACATCGGGCATCCAAGAATGAAAACTTTGCAATCGTTACAGGACTGGTAATCCAATGAAGACACTCGATCTGTTCTGCCGTCAACCCCCGCAAATCCCAACCTCCACCGTTTGGCTGTTGAACGATCTGGCCGAATATCGTGGAAAGCAGGATCTGTTTGCACGGCAATCTCCTCAGCGGTTGAAGGTTCTTCGTGAGCACTCCCTGATCGAGAGCGCGGTCGCCTCCAATAGGATCGAAGGCGTGGAGATTGATCAACGACGAGTCGGTACGGTCATTTTCGGCAAGAGCCATCTTCAGGACCGCAACGAACAAGAAGTCCGTGGATACCAAG
>CAZVVD010000222.1:0-2512 GCA_964630555.1 uncultured Verrucomicrobiota bacterium
CCTGCCGGCGACCACCAAGAACGACCTCCTGGACAAGAAGGACATCGCCGGCAAGCGCGAGGTCTACTACAACAGCAAGAGCTGGGGCGAATGCCGGTTCGACGAGCAGCCCGAGAGCGACAGCCTGCTGGACGACATGGAGGCCATGCTGGCGATCAACCGCGAACAGCTCGGCTACATCCCCGAGGAGCGGGGCGGCGAGGTCACCGGCCCCCTGGTGGTCATCGATCGCCAGCCCGGCTCGCGCGAGGACATCCGGATCAACTGCGAGAAGCTGGGCACGGGGGCCTGGAGCATTCCCTCCCAGGTCGAGCATTTGCGGTTCGAGAGCAAGGCCAAGTTCATCCTGGCGATCGAGACCGCCTCGCTCTTCCAGCGGCTCGTCCACCACCGCTATTACGAAACCGCAAACTGCATCCTGGTGTCCATGAGCGGCGTGCCGACCCGCGCCTGCCGGCGCTTTATCCGGCGCCTGGCCGACGACCGCAAGCTGCCGGTGCTGGTCTTTACCGACGGCGATCCCTACGGCTACTGTAACATCTACCGCACACTCAAGGTCGGCTCCGGCCAAGCCGCTCACATCAACCAGTACTTCTGCGTCCCCCAGGCCCACTACCTGGGCGTCACCCCGCAGGACATCAAGGAGTTCCACCTCGAGGACGCCACCCACCCGCTGGAGCCGATCGACATCAAGCGCGCCCGGGACGCCCTCAAGAACGATCCCTTCATCCGCCATCACAAGGAATGGCAGGAGGCTTTGAACCTGATGATCGCGCTGGGGGTGCGCATCGAGCAGCAAGCCTTTGCCAAGCACGGACTGAACTACGTGCTGGACACCTACCTGCCCCGCAAGCTCAAGCGCGGCGTGTTCCTGCCGTGACCGCCCGGTCGGGGCCGGGGCGCGCCGGCGCCTCAGGGTTTGTCCAGTTCCAGGCGCACCGCCCGGCCGAGTTCCTCCAAGGCGCAGGGTTTCTGGAGATATTGCCCGGCGCCCAGGCGCAGGGCTTCCTGGATCCGGCTCGTGACCGCGAACCCGCTGACGATGATCGCCTTCTGCTTGGCATTGAAGGCCAGGATGTTGCGGTAGGTGTCCAGCCCGTCCCATTCATCGCCCAAGATCATGTCGAGCACGATCAGGTCGACGGGCGATTCGAGGGTCCCGGTTTCATTCTGGAAAAGATCGAACGCCGCCCGTCCGTTGGCGGCCGCCAGCACCTTGTATCCCCGGCCGCGCAGCCAGTGCACGGTCGCCTTGCGCTCCTCTTCGTCGTCGTCCACGACCAGGAGGGTCTCCGTTCCCCGCCCGGCTGCCGGCTCGGGCCGGGTCGCAGCCGCGGCTTCCGCCCCGGCCACCGGGAAATACACGGAAAAGGCGGCCCCCTGGCCGGGCCGCGAAGTCACGTCGAGAAACCCCTTGTGATCCTTGGCCACCCCATAGACCACGGCCAGGCCCAGCCCGCTGCCGCCCGGCCGCTCCAGGCTGCGCTGGAGATAGAACGGCTCGAAGATCTGGTTGATATCCCCCTCGCGGATTCCCGCGCCGGTGTCCCCGACGCGCAGGACCACGTAACGGCCCGGCGGGATCGTCTCGTAGCCTTCCATTGCCTGGGCCAGCGTTTCCGGCGCGGCCGCCAGCTCTAGACGCCCGCCGTCCGGCATGGCGTCGTAGGCGTTGAGGAGCAGGTTCACGACCAGCGCCCGCAGGTGCTGGCGCGATCCCATGAGCACGGGCAGGTCGGGCGCCAGGCGGTTGTCCACGGCCACCAGGGGCGCCTTGTCCCGCCGGGTCTTCAGCTCGGGCGATTGCCAGCAGGCTGCGACGATCTCGGCCAGCGAGAGTGGCTCCAGCGGCACATGCCCAATGCGCCCCAAGGTCAGCAGGTCGTGGACGATCGCGATGGCCTTGCGCGCCGAGTTCATGGTGATCTCCAGGCCGGCGCGCAACGGGCTGTCCGGGGGCGCGTTTTTCAGCATCGCGTCATGGTAGTCCACGATCGGGAGCAGGATGTTGTTGAGGTCGTTGGCGACGCCGCCCGCCAAAGTCCCCATCGATTCCATGCGCTTGGAGCGGAACAGGCGCTCCTGGAGCTCACGCTCCCGGTCTTCCGCCAGGTGGCGGCCCGACACGTCGCGAAAAACGACCACTGTCCCCAGCGGTGGGCCGCCGTCGCCGCTTCGGATGGACGCCACGCTGTAATCCACCGGGACGGCGCTCCCGGCGCGCGAGACCAGCACGACGTCCTTGCCGAACTCCGGGGCCGGCGGACCGGCAGGATCGCGGGCCAGGAAATCCTCCACGGCCCGGGCCTGCCCGGGGTCCTTCAGGCAGAAGACATCGCCCAGGCGCCGGCCGATCGCGTCGGCCCTGGACCAGCCGGTCAGGGCCTCGGCCATCGGGTTGATGAGCTGGACGCAGGCCCGGGCATCGGTCGCGATCACGGCATCGCCGAGACAGCTCAGGGTGGTTTCGAGCCACTGCCGGCTTTCCCGGATCTGGCGCTCCATGGTGTGG
>CAZVVD010000223.1:0-2436 GCA_964630555.1 uncultured Verrucomicrobiota bacterium
AAGGAGGCCCCCGCGCATGAAACCGCTGTCGCTGAACGGAACCTGGGACCTGTTTCAAGGCTCGCTGGCCGATGGCGTCGAGGACGCCGCCGACATCCCCAAGAAGGCCGCTGCCCGCTTCCGGGCGCCGGTGCCCGGCGACATCCGCGAGGCCCTGATCCGGGCGGGCCGGATCCGGGAGCCGCTGGTCGGCGGCAACGATTATTCCTCGTGCTGGATCGAAACCCATTCCTGGTGGTATCGGAAGGCGTTCGCCGCGCCCGCGGAGTGGCAGCGCGCTGCCCGGGTGGAGCTCGAGCTGGACGGGCTGGACGTCCTGGGCGACGTGTTCCTGAACGGGAAGCACCTGGGCCGGCACCCCAGCGTCTTCCGGCCGTTCGTCGCCGACGTCACCGGCCTCCTGAAGTTCGGAGGGCGCAACGAGGTCCTGGTGCGCCTGACCGTCGGCCTGGACGCGGTGACCTCGGACAAAATCCGCCTGGCGGAATGGATCGGCAAGGAATCCGCCATCGGCACTTCGGAGCGGGGCGACGCGCGGCGGGTCCTGCTGCGCAAGCCGCAGTACAGCTTCGGGTGGGACTGGGGTCCGCGGGTGGCCACCTGCGGCATCGCCTTCAACGCCCTGCTGCGGCCCATCGCCCTGGCCGAGATCCGCAGCCTGCACCCCGCGGTGGTCCTGGACAACGAGGTCGGCTACGTGACGGTTGAAGCCGAGGTGGACGTGGCGGTCCGCAACACGCTCCTGGAAGGCGAGCTGACCGTGACCCTGACCGATGCCGCCGGCAAGACCTTCGCGGCCGCCGCGCCGGTCCTGTGGAAGGCCGGGCTGAACTACGCCCAGGCCCACGTCATCGTGCCGAACCCGCGGCCGTGGTGGCCCGCCGGCGCCGGCGAACAGCACCTGTACACCCTGAAGGTCTCCGCCCGCCTGGGCCGGCAGGCTGTCGCCCGCTCGATCCGGTGGGGGCTGCGGACCGTGGAGCTGGACGCCGCCGAAGACCGGTTTGCCTTGAAGGTCAACGGCCGGCGCCTGTTCGCCAAGGGCGCCAACTGGGTGCCCGCGGATTCCCTCTATGCCCGCGTCACGCCGGAGAAATACCGGGCCCTGCTGCAGGAGGCGGTCAACGCCAACTTCAACATCCTGCGCATCTGGGGCGGCGGGCTCTACGAGCAGGACGTGTTCTACGAGACCTGCGACCGCCTCGGCCTGATGGTCTGGCAGGATTTCATGTTCGCCTGCGGCACCTATCCCGATTACCTGGAGTGGTTCCGGGACGAGGTCGCGCGGGAAGCGGACGTCCAGACCAAGCGCCTGCGCCAGTACGCCTGCGTCGTGCTCTTCGCCGGCAACAACGAATGCCATGCCAAGGAACACGGCGTCGGCTGCGGGCTCTACGACTATCTCCTGCCAGAAGCGGTGCACCGGAATTGCCCGGAGATTCCCTACTGGAACGGGTCGCCCTACGGCGGCGAGCATCCCAACATGGATGAATACGGCGATTGCCACCACTGGTACTGGGCGGGCCATGGCGACGTCCAGGTGCGGGTGAAGCCGGAGAACTACGATGCCAAGGACCGGGTGCTCTTCGCCTCCGAATACGGCTACGTCGGCCCGTGCACGAAGACCTCGACCCTCCAGTACCTGGGGACCAAAACGATTGACACCCGGAGCGTGGAATGGCGGCATCATGTCAACGCCTGGGCCGGGGCCTCCGGCAAGGAAGACGACTTGGCGGGCGGCGCCCTGGCGGCCGGCATCCAGGCCCATTACCGCGACACCGCCGGAATCGGGCCCGACGATTTCCTGCTCTTTGGCGGCCTCTGCCAGGCCCAGATGCTCGGCTACTCGCTGGAATCATTCCGCTTCCGGCCGGTGTGCCACGGCGCCATGTTCTGGATGTACGCCGATTGCTGGGGCGAGGTGGGCTGGACGATCGTGGACTACTACCTGCGCAGGAAAATCGCGTTTTACGCGGTCAAGCGCGCCCTGGCCCCCGCGCGGCTGATCCTGCGGCGCCGGCCGGACGGCATCCACGTGACCCTTTCCAACCACGCGCCGGACGAGGTCTCCGGCCGGATCGAGGCCGGCTGGATCGCGCTCGACGGCAAGTCCGTCCGCCGGCGCGCCGTCCGGGTGAGCGTGCCGGCTTTCGGACGGGCGGTCGTTCTGAAACTGCCGCTGAAAACCGAAAAGGCCGGCGGGCTGGTCTTCGCCCGGTTCCGGGACCGCCAGGATGTCCTGCCCGCCACCCTCAAGCCCGAGCGGCTGCGGGAACTGGTCATGGATAACCCCGTCCTCACGGTCGGTCGGGCGCGCCGCCGGGGTCCGAACCGGCTGGAGATCCGGGTCGGCGCCGACCGCTACGCGCACGCCGTGCACCTGGCCGTCTCCGACGACGCGAAGCTCTCGGACAACTACTTCGACCTGCTGCCCGG
>CAZVVD010000224.1:0-2430 GCA_964630555.1 uncultured Verrucomicrobiota bacterium
CAGCGGCGGAAGCTGGGTGCGGGACGCGGACCACTCGCCGGCGATTGACGCCGGGAATCCGGCCGCGGCCTGGTCGCGGGAGCCGAAGCCCGCCGGCCGGCGGGTCAACTGTGGGAACTACGGGAACACGCCGGAGGCCTCGCAGACTTGGACCGCACGCGGCACGATTTTCATGGCCCGGTGAGGGGGCGCGGAGAAAATCGTTGCCCACGGAACACGCGGAACGCGACAGATAGTTCCTGATCCATCAGGAACGGCGAAGAAAAGGAGCCGGGGCAGTGCCCGCGAATCACGCAAATAGGCGCGAACATTCGCGTGATTTGCGGGTAAATTATTTGGAATGCAGGCGAGGCTCCTTGGTGAGGGATGCAATGACGCCAGCAAAACGGGGAGGGGCGTTGCGGTGGCGAACCGGACGGCACTTGGCCGTCGGCCTGGCGGCGCTCCTGCTGGCCGCGCCCCCCGCCCATGCCGCCGACTACTACGTCAACGACGGCTTCACCAACGGGGACGTCTACTGCACCGCCGTCGGCAGCGACGCCAACTCCGGCACCAACCCGGCGGCGCCCAAGGCCAGCATCCAGGCCATCGTTACGAATTTCGCGCTCACGGGCGGGGACACCGTCTACGTGGACACGGGCGGCTACGCCCTGAACAATTACGTCTATATCACCCCCGACGACGTGGGCAGCTCCCCGACCAGCCTGTTGACGTTCCAGGGCAGCACGAATGCCCTGGCCGGGGGCACGGTCTTGGACCGGGGCGGGGGCGACTACGTGTTCTATCTCCACGTCACCCGGTGGGCCCCGGTCCATTACCTGGCTCTGAAAGATATGACCCTGTGCCGCGCCGGTACCGCCCTGAAATTCCACCACAGCGACGGCATCCATGCCGGGATCACCAGCAACCTGTTCGAGAACCTGGTGATCCGCGACAACTCCAGTTACGGCCTCAGCCTCAGGGATCAATACACCGTGGGGAGCGGCAACCGTTTCCTGCGCTGCATTTTCGCCAACAACGCCAAGCGGGCGATCTGGTGGGAAGAGACGACTCCCGCGGACCGCGCGGTCCTGGACCACTGCGTGGTCTACGGGACGCCGGCGGATTACGCCCTGTTTGGTTATTACGCTGTGAGCAATAGCATCCTGTACGCGGCGGGAGTCAACCGCCGGGTTTTTGACACCACCAACATCGTCAGCGACTACAACCTTTTTTTTCCTTCCGGCGGGGCGGGGGTCCACGCGGATTTCGAGACGCTCGGCGCCTGGGCCTCGGCCACGGGGCGGGACCAGCACAGCCTGGGCGGGAAGGATCCCCTGTTCGCGGCGAGCAACGATTTTCACCTGGGGAGCGCCGAGGGCCGCTACAGCAACGGGACCTGGGTGGCAGACACCGCGTTTTCGCCGGCCCTGGACCTTGGGGAGCCGGCGGCGGAGTGGACGAACGAGCCGGCGCCCAACGGGGGGCGGCTGAATCTGGGCGTGTATGGGAACACGGCGGAGGCCAGCAAGTCCAACACCAACCGCTGGCTGCAGGTCCTGACCTGCAATGACGGCGGGTGGCTGGCGGGGACCGCGACCCTTTACTGGGTCCAGGGCAACCTGACCAATGCCGGGGACACCGTGCGGCTGGAGTGCTCGACCAACGGGGGGGCGGGCTGGTCGCTGATCGCGAGCAACCTGCCGGCCACGAACGGGGAGTACGCCTGGGACACCACCCTGGCGGGGGCCTCAGCGGCGGCGAAGTGGAAGATTCTGTTTGAGGCCGATACTAATGTCACCAGCCAGACCGATTGCCGGTTCGCCCTGCGCAACGGGCCGGTGCCCTACTACGTCAACGACACGAACACCTCCGGCGATATCTACTGTGCGGCGCCGGGCAGTCCCGCGAACTCCGGCACCCTGCCCTCGGAGCCGCTGGATAGCATCCAGGCGGTGGTGGATGCCTACCAGCTCACGGGCGGAGACACCGTCTTCGTGGATACCGGCATTTACCCCCTCACCCATTACGTCTACATCACTCCGGACGATGTGGGCAGTTCCCCGACCAGCCTGCTGACGTTCCAGGGCAGCACGAATGCCCTGGCCGGGGGCACGGTCTTGGACCGGGGCGGGGGCGACTACGTGTTCTATCTCCACGTCACCCGGTGGGCCCCGGTCCATTACCTGGCTCTGAAAGATATGACCCTGTGCCGCGCCGGTACCGCCCTGAAATTCCACCACAGCGACGGCATCCATGCCGGGATCACCAGCAACCTGTTCGAGAACCTGGTGATCCGCGACAACTCCAGTTACGGCCTCAGCCTCAGGGATCAATACACCGTGGGGAGCGGCAACCGTTTCCTGCGCTGCATTTTCGCCAACAACGCCAAGCGGGCGATCTGGTGGGAAGAGACGACTCCCGCGGACCGCGCGGTCCTGGACCACTGCG
>CAZVVD010000225.1:0-2375 GCA_964630555.1 uncultured Verrucomicrobiota bacterium
CCACGAACGGGTCGGGCATCACCCAAATATAGGGCTCTTCCGGTGGCCCCTTGGTGGCCGTCGGCACCGGCAGCCAATCCCGGTCATCATACTCCGGATTCTGCCAGCCGGGCCTCGGGTTGAGCGCATGCTTCCAGCCCGGCCGGGTGTACACATCTCCAGAATGGGTGCGGACCATAGCCAAGGTCCAACTGGGATACTGCTTCCACACCGACTGCATGGCCAAAACATGTCGGCCTGTCCAGAGTTGCGCTGTCCAGAGCATTAGGTGCTCCGGATCTCCGGACTCACCGATTTCGCGACCATCCAAAAAGAGTTTTGTCGACATGTTCGCATAGACGCCGAGCAGGGCGTTCGAGGGCGACTGGTGATACCAGAGCAGGGTTTCGGCGAAGCGACGGACCAGGTCGTTGGTCGCCGCGGCTGCCTGTTCGTAACGTGGGCGAGCGGCCTCGAAACCGCGCGCGCGTTCCAGGTAGGCCGCCTGGCGCAGACGGAGAATGTCCGCGAAGGGGAATTGCGGATACTGCTCCAGGTAGCGGTCGATGAACTCGGCGGCGCCCCGGTGATCGCCGAAGCGCTCGTAATTCCAGATCTCCGTCATCAGCGTTGCCGGGGCCAGGGCGGGATCCTGGGGCGGGCGGCGCTCGCCGGCCGCGCCGAGGCGCGAAAAGGCCGGGGCGGGCCGGGCCAGGTAGTAGAAGGCCGTGCTCTCCATCCACCCGCGGCTGGCGTGGTCGGGTCCGCGCTCGAAGACCATGTCCAGCGAGGTCTGGAAGCCGACGGGCGTGGCCAGGTGCAGGTTATATTGCACAGTGCGGAAAGGGGCCTTGAAAGGCAGCCCGTGCAACGGAAAGGTCATCGGGTTCTGATAATACCAGCCGCCATTGAAGTAATCCTCCAGGCCCGTTCCCCGCCAGCCGGGCAGCTCCTCGCCGTCCTTCCGGATGGTTTCATCCCCTTCCAGGATCCAGTAGGTGCGGTCCAGCGACGTCACCGCCAGGATGCAGCCGGCGTATAGCCCCCGCCCCTTGACCCGCAGGATGGGATGGGGCTTGCCGACGTCGTCCGGCCCGGTCCGCTGCCAGCCGGCGTGGAAATAACCCCAGGCTTGATCCCACCCCGGGAGGGACTCGACCGTGGCGCCGGCGGCGACGGCGACGGGGCGGCCGCCCTGGTTCTCGAGGCTGATCCGGGCGGAGTCCGCAAAGGGCATGGGGAAGGCGCAGAGAAAGGTGTCGTTGGTCAACCCGAAATAAGCGCACTGGTAGCGGGCGCGCTGCCAGACGCTGCCAAAGAAATCCCCCAGCGGCACCGCCACGCTGGCCTCGGAGGCGCCATTCCATCGGATGCGCAGGATGAGATCGCGCAGCAGCCCCTCCCGGGCCAGGGGCGATTCGATCGACATGAAATCCGGCCGGATCCACAGCGACCGCAGGAGGGCGGGACCGGCGAGGGTCATCAGGTCGGCGGCGGTGCCGGGGGCGAGCGTCGCGCTGACCTCCAGGGTGCGGGCCGAAGGATAGCGCCGTTCCCCGAGCGGCTGGCACCAGGTCTGCCCGACCTGCCGGGCAACCTCCAGGTCCTGGGCGCTGAACTCGCGGGGAAACGTTTCCACGGTCTGGCCGCGCGGCAGGGACGCATAGTTGACCTGGTAAAACAGGCGCGGCCAGCCCCCGGGCTGATCGCCGCCTTTCTGAGTCTCGATCCGCAGGCCGCGCCGGTACGGGAGGGGCACCAACGAGTAATAACAATAATTCTCATATCCCGCCAGGGGCGGCAGGAAGGGGGCCTGCTGCCCGAACAAGTCATCCAGGGTGGTCTCGATCCGGGGCCGGTCCTCGCCGTCGAAATAAAAGCGCAGCGGGTGGTCGCCCTTGGGACCGGTGAACCAGAAGCGCGAGACGTAGCCGGGCCCCTTCAAATCCGCCAGCACCACCCAGCCCGGCGTGTCGCTTTTCCGCAGGAAGTGGTTGTAATCGTCGTTGCCGCCGGCGGGATCGAACGAGGTAATGATGGACGATGAGGGCGTGTCCAGCCGGGCGATGCGGTTGAAATCGGCCAGCGGCCGCACCAGGTCCGCCCAGGCGAGAGCCGGCTTCGCGCCCAGCCGGCAGCCGGCCGCGGCCCACAGCGCCAGGGCCAGCCCCGCGCCCGCCGCCATGAGGGTGCAACGCGTGTTCATGTCGTCACCATAGCCGCGCATTCCGATGCTGTCAATGCCCTGGGACAGGCGATGTGAGACACGCGGCGAGAACGCCATTGACATCCAGCCCGTTGGCGGGTAGTTTTTTATTCATCACACCGGGAGTGTTGGCTATGAACATCCTGATCACCGGCGGCGCCGGCTATATCGGATCGGTGTTGACCCCCCT
>CAZVVD010000226.1:0-2340 GCA_964630555.1 uncultured Verrucomicrobiota bacterium
AATCCAGGTTGCCGTAGCGCCCGATGCGCAGGACCTCGTTGCCGGCGGTGTCGAGCATCCGAATCGTGCTGCGGTGGGCGGCCGGCACGTAGGTGCGGCCAAAATCGTCGGCGCAGAAACGCAGGCTGAAGCAGATGCAGGCTTCGTGGCCCTTGCTGAAGCGGCCCCAGGCCGGGCTGGACCCCAGGAACTCCCACTCCACGCCGTCCAGCCAGGCGGGATAGAGCCCGCATTCGCCCCAGTCAAGCATGGTCCCGCTCCAGTGGGTCGCCGGACGCGAGGGCAGGGGGGGGACCGGGTAACCATAGTCGGGGTATTTGCCGGTCAGTTCGCCCTTCGCGTTTTTCTCCGGCTGGTGAATGACCAGGTCGGGCTGGTACTTGCCCTGGCCCGCCCGCCAGAGGACGCCGCCCCCTTTCGGCCCGAACTTGTAGATCGTGCCGACCGCCTTGATCAACGTGCTGTGCACGAACTTCATGTAGCCGGCTTCCACCTTGTTGCCGGATCGCAGCGTGGCCCAGTCCGCCTCGCTGATGTGCATGTCCGGAACCCAGGACGGCAAGTTCGAGGCGATGTCGGGTTCGTAGAACTGCCCGAGCTTGCGCACCAAATTGTCGCTGACGTAGATATTGCCGCGGATATCGGCGACCGGCGAATGCGCCCCGCCGGAGAGCTCGTGGACCAGGCGCGGCCCGATGAGCTTCCCGTCGATCGTGTAGCGGTCGATGGTGACGTGGTGATCCGCGCCCTCCCCGCTGGCGCGCGCGCCGGCCGCTTGCGTCCAGTTGTAGTAGCGCGCCACGTAGACGTCGCTGTTGGGGGCCACGTAGAAGCCGCGTTCGCCGGCGCGGGTCAGGGAGGGGGGCACCAGCGGCCAGTTGGTCAGGGCGGGGGTCGCCGGGTTGGTCGCCCAGCTCTCGGGATAGACCGTCATGGTTTCGCCGGCAAACCCTTCGCGCACCACCCAGCGCCCGTCGCGCGCCGCCATCACTTCCTTGCCGGCGGCGCGCGGCCCCAGGCAGCGTCCGCTGGCGGCGTCGAACCAGGTGCTCCCGGCGCAGATGATATCCGAGTCCCACGCCGCGGCGATCCGGTAATAGCCCTGCGGGGGCTGGGCCCCGACGATCAGTTCCGGTTCCGCGAACCGGTCGCCGAGATCGCGCACTCGCAGGATGCGGTAAGCCTCGCCGTCGCTGTTTCTTTCGCGGCCTGGCCCGGTCCAGACGATCTTGAGCTCGGGCTGGCTGGCGGAATCGTCCAGGGCCATGGTCCACCAGTAGTTCCAGGAACCCTGGAGCTGGCAGCGCGCCAGGACTTTCGGCGGCGTCGCGCCGCAGTCGTACTTGGTGATCGTGGCGATCCGGCCGGACATGTCGTGCACCGTGCTCAGGGTGGGTTCTTCCCCCTCGATCCCCATGACGTAGGCGTGGCCGGTCTGGCGGTGGAAGCGGATTTCATAGGGGCCGGGGTGCGGGAACTCGCGCAGGAACTTGCCGTCGCGGTCCAGCACCTGGATGCGGTGATTGCGCCGGTCGCACACCCAGAGGTTGTGGTCCTTGTCGAAGGCGATGCCCTGCGGGTCGAAGAACTCCCCCGGCTTGTCCGAGTGGGCGATCCCGATCGTGTTGCGCTTGCCGGCGAAGGTTTCCAGGGCCGCGTCCTGCCCCCAGCGCAGGCGGCAGATCGCGTTGAAAAAGATCTCTTTCCGGCCCGGCAGCACTTCCGGGTTGGTGGCCGGCGGGTGGTTCCAGGTTTCGTCGGTGTGGAGTTCCTTCAGCCCGCTCAGGTAGATGACGTTCTCGTCCAGGGGGTCGAGCGCGAAATGAAAACGTTTGGCCAGCCCGCGGAAGTAGTTCATCCACTGCATGTCCTTGATATAGGGGCCGATGAAGTCGTCCGGCAGGCTGCCGTCGGCGTTGATCTTGAAGAAGCGCGCCGGCCCGGACGGGTATTCGCAGCCGGCGAAAATGATCTGGCCCTTGCGGTTGATCATCAGGGTCTGGGGGAACGGCTGGTCCAGGTTCGGCAGGGTAGTGGCCAGGCGGTGGCTGCCGAAGCGCACCTGGCCGTCCGGCCCGTAATCAATGAGGTTCAGTCCCTTGAGTTTTTCCACCGGCAGGTCCGCCGGCGGCGGCATGAGCATCGAGAGGAACTTTCCGTTGCGGTCGAATTTCATGATGTCCGACCACTCGTCCCGGATTCCGCCGATGGTAATCATGGACCCGTCGGGCGCCACCGCCAGGCCGTTGACGCCCTTGGGCGTCTCGTTGCGCCCGATTTCCTTGTCGAGCATGGCCTTGGATCCCACCCCCACCTTGACCTTATAAGCGCCCGCCGGTA
>CAZVVD010000227.1:0-2327 GCA_964630555.1 uncultured Verrucomicrobiota bacterium
TGGGGGTCGCCCTGCGGCGGCGGCTGGGACGGTGGCCCTTGGCGAAGCGCATCCGGCGCTGGCCCGCGCTCGAACAAAACCTCCAGCGGGTGCTGGCCTCCATCAGCCTTTACCGGCGGCAGACCGGCGTTCTGGTGTGGACTTCGATCCTATCGCTGGCGGTGCAGGCCTTCACGGTCCTCCAATGCGCCTCCCTGGGCCGCTGCTTCCAGATCGATTTGAGCCTGCTGGATTACCTGGCGGTAATCCCGATCATCGTCGCCGTGTCGGCCCTGCCGATCACGCCCGGCAGCCTGGGCATCCGCGAAGGGCTGGCGGTGTCCCTGTTCGGCGCCCTGGCGGTCGGCAGCGCCCAGGCCCTCTCCCTCTCGCTGCTGGTCTATTTCATCGCCCTGGGCTGGGGGCTCCTCGGCGGCGCGATCTTCATCGGCTGCTCGGCCGGCTCAGGGCGCACGGTCCACCAGGAGCTGGCCGAGATCGAGCAGGAGGCGGCGCGCGACGACGGGGAGAGCGGGATCCCGGGCGCCCATCAGTAGGATCGCGTCGCCCGGCCGCGCCAGCTCCCGCAGGCGCCGGCGCAGGGCCTCGAAGTCCGCCACAGCCTCGGCGGGCGCCCCTAGCTTGGCCAGCCGCTCAACCAGCATGCCGGAATGGACGGCCTGATCGGCGCTGCCGCCCGCGTAGTAGACCGGGAGAATAAAAACCCGGTCGCCGGGGCCGGCGAGCCGCGCGAACGCGCCGGCCAGATCGTCCATCATCAGCTTGAGGGGCGCGAACCCGTGCGGCCGCCAGGCAGCCAGCACCCGCTTGGAATGGGGCGCCAGCGCCGTCCAGGCCGCCGTGATCTTGGCCGGATTGTGGGCGTAGTCGTCGATCACCGCCACGCCGCCGGCCCGGCCGACCCATTCCAGGCGCCGCTGAATTCCGCGGAACTGCTTCAGGGCGCGGCTGACGTCCGCGAGGCTCAGTCCAAGGCGTTCGCAGAGCAGAACGCTCTGCAGGGCGTTCTCGGCGTTGTGCCGCCCGAGCACGGGCGCCTCGAACCGCGTCCCGCGATAGGCAAACGACATGCCGTCGGCCGAGAGGACCGGCTGGAATTCCGCCGGCGGATACGGCGCGTCGCCGTGCCAGCCGACGACCCCGCGCTGGGTCTTGCCCGCGAATTCGCGGAACAGGAGCTCGACCTCCGCCAGCTCGAAATGGTCCCTGGAGGCGTTGGTGATCACCGCCCAGTCGGGATCGAACTGGAGGAGCGAGCGGTCGCTTTCGTCCACCTCCAGCACCCAGGTGTTCCCCCGCCCCACCCGCACGTTGCCGACAGTCTGATCGTTCAGCCAGTTGAGCACGGCCCCGCCGTTGACGACCATGGGGTCAAGGCCCAACTGTTCGAGGACGAACCCGATCATGCCGGTGACCGTGGTTTTGCCGGCCGTGCCGGTCACGGCGATCGTTTCCCGGCCGTGCGCCAGCCGGGCCAGCATCGTCGCACGGTGAATGATCGGGATGCCCAGGCGGCCGGCGGCCGCCACGTCGGGATTGTCCGGCTCGATAGCGGTGCTGACGACCACCCCGGCGCTGTCGGCGCGCACGCCGGAGCCGTCCTGGGGCACGAGTTCCACGCCCGCCCGGCGGAGTTTGTCGAGGACCGGCGTGCCGGGTCGAAGCCCTTCGGCGAAGCCCGGGAGATCCTGCCCGCGGTCGAGGTAGCGGTCGGACCCGGAGACCCGGCAGCCCTGGGCCAGCAGGACCTGGGCCAGCGCGCTCATGCCCACGCCAGCGACGCCGACGACGTGGTAGGAGGAATTGCTGATTGCTGATTGCTGATTGATGATTGTACCTATCAAGAGCAGTTGAAACTACGAAATTCACGACCCGACACACGTCTTTTTCCGTAGGTGTCAACGTCCGGCGTGACCCTTGAGGTGAACCCGCCGCGGGTTCACGATAAGCAGAACCTCTGTGTCAGGCTCAGGTTTGTTCTGTCGAATCGCCGCCGCCTTTGGCTCCGTCGGATGCATCGATTCCCGTCTCTATGTATTGAATTCGTGACTTCAGCCAATCGGAGTACTTTTGCAGAGTTGCCAGTTTTTCCGGCGACAGAAACTGCTGCCGAGATGCGTGCATTACGATGTTTCTCATCTCGCCGACTTCTGTAATCCAGTTCGTTTGTCTATCCTTACCGCCCCCGGCAGTCTGCAATCCAAATATGTCTTTGAATAGATCCCAATTGGACACAATGATTTCCCGGTAGTGAATGAGGTCAAAGTTCTGTTCCCGCCCGCCCGTCTTCCCGTTGCTCTCATTCATTCGGTCATCGACTTTCTTGC
>CAZVVD010000228.1:0-2210 GCA_964630555.1 uncultured Verrucomicrobiota bacterium
CCAACCTCAGCGCGGCGGCGTCCCGGGGGGCGGGGGTGTACCAGTCGGGGGGCGTCCTGACGCTGGCGGATTGCGTGTTGTCCAGCAACCGGGTGCATTATCGGTCGTCGGACTGTTACGGTGGCGGGGTGTATTTCGTGGGATCGGCGCTGACGGTGCGCGGCACGCGGTTTGAGAACAACGGGGTGGTCCGCGTGAGCAGTTGGAATCCCGCGGCTTACGGCGGGGCGATTTACAGCAGCGGGGCCGCGGTCAGCGTGTCGAACTGCTGGTTCCTGGGGAATTATGCACTGCCGATGTACACTACCGGCGGCGGGGCCGGCTCCGGCTACGGGGGGGCGCTGTATCTTTACGGCGGGGGGGCCGAGCTGGTCGATTGCGAGTTCAGCAACAACTACACGCGGGGCGTAAGCGTTGCCCAGGGGGGCGCGCTCCATGCCGTCGCGCAGTCCTCGTTGACGGTGCGGGCGTGTTCGTTCCGCGGGGGATACGCCCAGTCCGCCGGGGGGGCTGAGCGGGGCGGGGCGCTGTACCTGGGGGCGACCAACGCCCTGGTCGCGGACTGCCGGATCGAGAATGCGGGCACGAGCGGCGATTACATCGGCGACACCTACATCGCCTCGGGGACCGTGGCGATCCGGAACAGCCTCATCGCCGGCAACCACGGCAACGGAGTCACCCTGGCCGGCGGCAGCCTGGCGCTCGTCCATGGCACCGTGGCGGCCAACACCGGCTGGGGCGTTTTCAACAATGCGGGGGTGTTGAGCTTGGATCATTCCATTGTCTGGGGCAACTACGGCGGCGGGATCATGAACCGGCTTTCGGCCTCGCTGACCTACACCGACTCGCAGGACAGCTGGGCGGTTGAGCGGGGCGCCGGAAATCTGAGCAATGACCCCCTGTTCGTGGATCCCACCGGCGGGAACTACCACCTGATGAGCACCGCCGGATCCTGGCGCGGGGACGGAGCCTGGGAGAAGGATGCGCAACTGAGCCCCTGCATTGACGCCGGGGACCCGGCCGCGGACTGGCAGTTGGAGCCCAAACCCAACCGGGGCCGGGTCAACCTGGGCGCCTACGGCAACACCGCCGAGGCCTCGCGCTCGTCCCGCGGCACCGTGATCCAGGGATGGTGAGCCTGGAAAGACCGAGGGACACCCCTGCCGGATCGCCGCGGCGCGCGGATCAGCCCGCCGCCCGGGCGGTCTTCATCTCCCGCAGGATGGCCTCGGCGGCGGCGCGGGGGTCGGGGGCGTCCAGGATGGGCCGGCCGACCACCAGGAAGCTGGCCCCGGCCCGGACCGCCATGGCCGGCGTCGCCGCCCGCTTCTGGTCCCCGGCGGCGTCGCCTTGGGGCCGGATGCCGGGCGTGACCAGGATCGGGGCAGCCCCGAAACGCTTCCGGAAACAGGCGGCCTCGTGGACCGAGCAGACCAACCCGTCCAGGCCGGACGCCAGGGCCAGCTCGCCCAGGGCCAGGACATGTTCGGGCAGGCCGCGCCGGATGCCGAGCGTGGGCAGGTCGTCCGGCCCGAGGCTGGTGAGGGCGGTGACGGCGACCAGTTTCGGGGTCGGGGCCCCGCGCGCCCGGATCGGCTTCAGCGCGGCGGCGGCCGCCTCCAGCATGGCCCGCCCGCCGCCGGCATGGACCGTCAGGAGCGCAGCCCCCATCCCGGCGGCGACCGTCACGGCGCGGCCCACGGTGTTGGGAATGTCGTGCAGCTTGAGATCGAGGAAGATGTTCTGGTTCCGGTCCCGGAGCGTGCGCAGGGCGGGGGGGGCCTCGGAAATGAAAAGCTCCAGGCCGACCTTGACGAAGCGGACCGCGTCCGGCAGGCGGTCGAGCACGGCCAGCCCCTCCGCCAGGGTCGGCCGGTCCAGGGCCAGGATGAGTTCGGGGGCGTTCATGCCGGGCGAGCGTAGGCGGTTTTTTCCTGGAATACAAGCGCTTTTCAAGCCCGGCCGGCCGGGGGTCCGAGCCCCCGAAAAAAAATAAAAAAACTTGTTGACACCCCGGAAGGCGTGCGCTAGTCTTTCGGTTCCGAAAGAGCGAAAAGGACTGTTCCTTCCAAGGTTGAAAACGACTCTGTTCCCCGGGGCGGCCGGCGACGGCGACGTGGGACGGATTTTTTTTGCCTGTTCTTTGACAACAGATACATGCATCAACACTCGCTTCGAGTCGGAAGGGGTGTGATCGTGGAACGCCAATG
>CAZVVD010000229.1:0-2131 GCA_964630555.1 uncultured Verrucomicrobiota bacterium
ACGGACCTGTCGTCCAAGATCGCCGCCGCCAACGTCGCCCGCCTGCAAAACGTCAAAAAATTCCAGTCCACCTGGGGGGTAACCGGCGAACGGCGGCAGACCAAGGCCAAGTTCACGATCTTCCAGGCCAAGTACCAGGACGGCGATTGGAACTGCAACCCGCGGGCGCTCTTCAACCTGCTGCTGCAGATCCGGCGCTGGTCGCGGGACCGGCTCGAGGCCAACATGCACCCCAAGGTGCTGGACCTGGGCACCGACGAACTGTTCACGATCAAGCCCCCGTTTGTCTACCTCACCGGCCACAAGAATTTCTATCTCCTGGACCAGGAGGTCGTCAACATCCGGGACTACCTGATGCTGGGCGGCGCCATCTGGGCCGACAGCGCCCTGGTCGGACGCCGCTCCCGCTTCGACGTCGCCTTCCGGCGCGAGATGAAGCGGGTGTTCCCGGACCGGGACTTCGAGGATATCCCCTCCAACCACGAGCTGTTCAACGAGTTCTTCGAGAAAATGACCCTGCCGGACGGCCTGAATTTCTACCAGGAACCCATGGAAATGATCAACATCGGGAAGGAAATGGCCGTGCTTTACACCCTGAACGGCTACGGGCACTTCTGGGAATCGCGCCTCAAGGAAACCGACGGCAGCAAGATCGAGTGGAACATGGTCATCGTCGGCACCAACCTCAATGCCCGCATCCGTTCGCGGAACAAGAACCTGACCGGTCCGCGGCCGATCTGGGCCCATGTCTACGGCCCGCACGCCCGGGATCGGATTGTCTGCCGGAACTACAACGACCGGACCGTGTCGACGGCCTACAAGTTCGGGATCAATGTCGTCGTGCACCTCTTGACCCGCTACCAGAAATATTTCAAGTTCTTGCCCCTGGAATTGCCCACGTCCCAGTCGTCGTCACCCCTGGCACACCGGTTGAACCCGCCGCCGCCGGCCGCCGACGAGTCCGGAACCAACACCGTGCCGTCCGAAGAGCCGGCGCCGCCGAAACCCAGCGGCTTGAGGGGAATCAAGACCACGCTATGAACCTGTCGTTGCCTATTCGCGGCCGGGTTGCCCGGTCGGTCCTGTTGCTGGCGGCCCTCGTGCTGCTGGGCGCCCCCGGGGCGCCGGGCCAGAGCGCGGCGTCGTCGAACGCGCCCGCCGTCAAGAAGCCGTCGCTTTCCCCCTTGCAGCAGGCCCGGGCGGATGCCGAACAGAAGCTGACCGATATCCCCCCCCTGCCGGAGCGGGGTGAAGAGATCATCGGCGCGCACCTGAACGGCGAACTGGTCAATCCCCTGCCCAACTACTGGGACGGGGTTGACGATCAGGACAACCTGCACGTGTTCGTGGACTCGGATCCGGTCTTGAACGACGTGGGGGTGTTCGTCAACACCCGCTTTCCCCCCTCGGTCAACGTCGCCGATATGAACGACGACAAGCTGCCGGACCTGGTGGTGGGCGACCGGTTTGGTTACCTGTGGATTTTTTTCAATTCGGGCAAGAAGGGCAGCCCGGCCTTCACCACCGGCACGATGATCCCGACCTTTATCGGGACGACCTCCCGCATCCATGTCGCCGACTGGGATGGCGACGGCGATCACGACATCACCCTGGGCACCTATTACGGCCATTTTTACATCCTGCCGAACATCGGCACGGCCAAGCAGCCCCGGTTCACGCAGTCCATGGGGCTGCCGCGGGTGAGCGACGATCAATCGGTCAGCCTGCCGAAGCTGATGCTCGGCA
Organism: uncultured Verrucomicrobiota bacterium; assembly: GCA_964630555.1. Taxonomy (GTDB): domain Bacteria; phylum Verrucomicrobiota; class Kiritimatiellia; order JAAZAB01; family JAAZAB01; genus JAHIJO01. The sequence continues at coordinate 1,747 of CAZVVD010000229.1, forward strand.
AGAAGCCCTTCGAGATCGGCATCCACATGGCCCCCTGGGTCATGGACTGGAACCAGGACGGCAAACGGGACCTGATTTTCGGGGAGGGCACCTATTCGGCTAACAGCGTCCGGATCGCCTTCAACAGCGGCAGCGGAGGCAAGCCGATTTTCATCGAGGAGCAGGTCTTTTTCCTGGCCTACGGCGAGGGCTACGAGCAGTTGATTCCCTCGGTCCTGGATTACAACGGCGATGGCGTTCCCGACCTGATGTGCGGCACACGCACCGGGCATATCCGGCTGTACAAGGGCACCGGCCGGACGGTGGACGCGGCCCAGACCTTCCGGGGCGTCAAGAAGCCGGCGGCCATGGACTGGGATCAGAACCTCCTGATGAACCACCAGGA
>CAZVVD010000230.1:0-2063 GCA_964630555.1 uncultured Verrucomicrobiota bacterium
TCCCGATCTTGTAGTCCGTCGTATCCAGGCCCCAATACTCGAGATAAAGATCAAAACGCGGCAGGTAGAAATCCGGCCGCACCGCAAACCCCTGGATGATCTGGAATTTGTCGTCGTAGCGATACTCGATACCGCGAGCGCTGAGCCAGTCGGCGATCAGCCGCTCGCCTTTCGATTGCACCACGGTGCGGTCGGCGGCCAGGATGGTCTTTTGGTTCTGCACCTTCATGTCGAAGTTGCGACGCTCGATGAAAACGGCGTCGAAGCAGGCGGAGCAATAGACACGCTGAAACTGGCGCTCCGACAGCAAGCGTTCGTCGTCCGTGGTGGTTTTTCCGCAGCGTGAGCAGGCGGCGGGGGCGGACTCCCGCCGCGCCCTGGCCGCCGCCTCGATATGCCCGATCGCCTTGAGCGCCGCCGACAGCACGTAGTCGGGTCCGCTCAGCCGGTTAGCGGCGTCGCGGAGGACCGGCAGGGCCGACTCGTCGCCGATCCTGCCGAGCGCCAGCAGGGCGTATTGCCGCACCTGGGGGTGCTGATCGCGGGCGAGTTCGCACAGGGCGGGCAGCGCCTCGCGGATGCCGGCGCTTGCGGACAATTTGCCCAGGGCCGAGGCGGCGGCCCGGCGGACGGTCGGCCCCCTGTGCCGGCAGAGCTCCAGCAACTCGGGGATCGCGCCTGCCTCGCCGGTTTCACCCAGCTCCACCGCGCGCCGCCGCGCCCGCTCGCCCTCGGCCTGGAGTTGTCGTCGATTCACGGGGATTGCTCTCTCTCAACCTTCGACTCGACTCGCTACGCTCGCCACGTCGGAGACCATCGCTAGGGTACGAGACGAGCGCAGCGAGTCAAGTTATCGCAAAGCGAAATTCCTCAATTCCCCCACGGCCTCCACCATGGCCTTGAAATTCTCCGGCCGCACCGGCGGATTGATTTCGCTGGAGGAGGCCACGAACAGGCCGCCGGTGCGCAGGGCGTCGGTTTCGCGGATCTGCCGGCGCACCTCGGCCCGGACCTGCTCCGGGGTGCCGCGCTCCAGCAGGTCCACGCCGTCCACCCCGCCGGCCCAGGCCATCTGCGGCCAAGCCTGTTTGAGGCCCACGACGTCCATGCCGCAGTTCGGCTCCAGGCAGTAGAAGCCGTCCACGCCGCACGCCATCAGCGCCGGGAGGGCGGCGCGGTAGTTGCCGTCGCTGTGGAAAAGAACCTTGAGGCCGTGCTCGTGCCAGGCGTCCGCGTGACGGCTCAGGCCGGGATAGAGGTGGCGGGCCAGGAAGTCCGGGCTGAAGATCGGCCCCTGCTTGGTCGCGAAATCCTCGGCCACCAGGATCACGGGCGCGAGCGCGCGGTCGGCGATGGCGTGGATCCGCTCCACGCCCAGCGTCCAGTAGAGCCGGAGATAGTCGTCGAGCAGCCCGGGCGACTCGTCGTAAGCATACGAAAAGAGCTCCAGCCCCATGCCGCCGTCGGCATAGACCCCGCAGAGGCCCAGGTCCACGGGATACTGGCAGACCACGGTCTCCCCCGCCAAGGCCTGCAGCTCCAGCGCCCGGCGGCGGTACGCGGCGCGCTCGCGCGCGGGGTCGAGCGTTTGCCGGCGCAGATCCGCCAGCCGCCCCTCCAGCCAGGCCCGCGCGCCGGCCGGGTCGTCGAAGGGACGCCGCACCAGCCAGGTGGTCCAGTGATCGTTCTGCCAGACCCACCCCCCGCGTTCCACCCGCCCCGCGCCCACCGGCGCGTGCGGCGGAAAGCACATGTCCAGCGAGCGCCTCACGGCCAGGCCGACATCGGCGGCGGTGTAGTCGAACCCGCGGATCTCGCGGCCGGCCAGGAGGGCAATCACGCCGGGATTGTAGCTGAGCTCGTCGTGCAGGGCCACCCGGTCCACGGGCCGGTGGGCCAGGGTGGCCTCCACGCGCTCGCGCTTGGAGATCCGGTCGGCCGGAAACAGCTTTTCGAAGGACGCCATCAGCGACAATCCTTCCACGCCCCGATCATGGCCTGGACGCTCCGCCAGGGCGTGTCCGGGAACAGCGCGTCCACCGGGGAGAGGATGAACCCGCCGC
>CAZVVD010000231.1:0-1988 GCA_964630555.1 uncultured Verrucomicrobiota bacterium
GCCGCCGCCGGCCGCGCCGCAGGATGCGCTGGGCCGCTTCCTGCTGGCCTGGGCGGCGGTGGTGATCGTGTTCTTTTCCGCCGGCGCCGGTAAGCTGATCTCCTATATCCTGCCGGCGCTTCCGCCCCTGGGCCTGCTGCTGGGACGCTGGGGCCTGGCGGAGCCGCCGGACGGATCCCGGCTGGATCGCCGGCTCTGGACTCTGGGCGCAACCGGGTTGTGGCTCGCGGCGGCCGGGTTGGCCGGGGTGCTGGCGGTGGGGATCCTGGGGCTGGCGCCGAAAGCGGTTCGCCCGCTGCCGGCTTCCAGCGCGCTGCTCCTGCTGCCCCTGGTCCTGGCGGCCGGCGCGGTCGCCTGGCGTCGGGCATACCGCCATTTCCCGGGCCTGCTGCTCCTGTCCGCCGGCCTGCTGTCCACTTGCGCGCTGGTGCTCTCGCCGCTGGCCGGCCGGGAGGTCAGCGAGCTGCTGGAGATGAACGCCGCCGGCGTCTATAAGGACCTGGCCGGGCGCCTGGAGCCGGGGGACCAGGTCGTGGTGTTCGGGAAATACCGGCCGGCGCTGGCCTTTTATACCCGGCAAATCCCTTACATGTGCTACGGCATGAATGAAATCAGGCCCGGCCTTCTCAAGGAACGGGAGCGGCCCGCCTATCTCTGGACGCGGGACGATATCCGCCGGGTGGCGTCCGCCGGGCCGGGGCGCGTCTATGGCGTCATCGCCGCCAAAGATTACCGCAGGAAATTTCTGCCCCTGGGGCTCCCATTCCAGCCGGCCGGTTTCCCGGAGGATCCGGACACCGTCATCGTGGAACTCCTGCCGGGGCCGGCGGGAAATCCGACGAATTCGGATCCGGAGTAACCACGAACCCCCCTGCTTCGTTATCAAGCTGTGTCGAACAAGCGTAATAGGACATTGCAGATCAGATAGTTCCCCTCCTTGGAGGGGACAGGGGTGGGTTTCAATTTGGATTACTCATGTTCTCATAATAATCCGGATGATAGAAGGTGGCCCGCGCGCTCCCTGGCCGGGCTCCCTGGCCGGGCTCGGGCAGGCGGGCTAGGCGGGCAGGCCGGCGCGCGGGAAATTCCCTGTCATCTTCGATTGGGGATCTGAATTGTGAATGACAATATCCAGGAACACCAGCCGGTCGGCGGGTCCGCCCCGGCATCCTCCGGTTTCCCCGGGAAGCGGATGCGCTGGCCCGACCTGGTCCTGGCCCTGGTCGCCGTGGTCCCGATCTTCGTGAACCTGTGGCTGGTCCAGGCCTGGGGCTCCGAGCACCGCTGGCTCGACATCTCCACCGGCATCCTGTCGTCCGGCAACTGGCTCGAGCCGAAACTCGAGGGCCAGTTCTACGGCGACAAGCCCCTGCTGTCCTACTGGGCCGTCGTGCTGGCCGCCAAGGCGGCGGGCGGCCTGGACGAGGGGATCAGCCGGCTTCCGAGCGCGCTGGCCGGCGTCCTGGCGGTCCTGGCCACGGCCTGGTTGGCCGCCCGCCTGCTGGGCCGCCGGGCGGCGGCCCCGGCGGCCTGGATCCTGGCTACGGCCATGTCGTTCTTCCTCTGGTCCCGGATGGCGTCCGCCGATCTGCTCAACCTGTTGTTCATCACCGCGGCCGTGGCGGTCTACGTGGAGGGCGTGCTGGTTTTCCGGCCGTGGAAAACGATGGCGTTCTTCCTGCTCCTGGCCCTGGGCGGGCAGGCCAAAGGCATGCCCGCGGTCCTGATTCCCCTGGGCATCGCCGGCCTGGATACGCTCCTCTTCCGCCGCCACCTGCTCCTGCGCCAGGCGGGCTGGATCCTGCTGGGGCTGGCCCTGGGGCTGGGCCTGTATCTCCTGCCGTTTCTGCTGTCCTGGCTGGAGCGCGGGGATTGGCGGCTCCTGGAGTTGATGTGGAAAGAGAATTTTGTCCGCGGTTTCAACGCCTTCGACCACAAGGCCAACGTGGCCTATTACTTCTACATCCTGCCGGCGATGTTCCTGCCCT
>CAZVVD010000232.1:0-1906 GCA_964630555.1 uncultured Verrucomicrobiota bacterium
CAAGTTCCACCGCCTGCGCATGTCCCGCGGCCAGCAGGGTATCGGGATCAGCGCGGCCGGCATGTACGGGCAGTTGACCACCGGGACCGCGACGCTGATCCGGTCCAAGATCAAGAACAGCCGGAAAGCGCATTTGCTCGAAGTCCAGATCGACACTCGGGCGAACAAGCCGACGATTCTCAAGGACGAGGAGGTCGACTGGGCTCCGCAATTCTTCCCCGGCGGGCCGGGCGGCAAGGCCCGCCAACCGGTCCCGGCCAAACACGGAACCAGCGTGGCGATCGAAATGGAGGCCTCCTATGTCCGCGGCAAACTCTCGGTGGACGAATACCTGAAGCAATGCGCGATCGTCAATCCGCACCTGGCGTTGCACTACCGGATCGGGCTATCGGCCCCGGCGCCGGAATCCGATCCCAACCCGGGCCTTCCGGCCAAGCGCCCCGGGACGCCGCCCGCCGGCGAAGCCAAGGTCGGGACAGGCGCCAAATCCCCGGACTCGACGGAAGCGCCCTGGACCACGTTTGCCCGGGCCAGCGACCGGCTGCCGCGGCAGCCCACCGAAATCAAGCCGCATCCCCACGGCCTCGAGCTGGGCATGCTTATGCAGATGCTGAAAGACAGCACGGGCCGCACACTCAAGTCGGTGTTGGTCAATGATTTTTCACGCGTCAGCGGCCGGGCGGCCCTGGAAATCTGCCGCCTGGCGGGCCTGGATCCGAAAGCCCGCCCGGCTCACATCGCCCACCGCGAAAGCGAGGCCTTGTTCAAGGCCATCGGCGAGACCCGGCTCATGCGCCCCCCCACCGATTGCCTTTCGCCGATCGGCGAAGAGGCGCTTCTGGCCGGCCTGCAGAAGGAGATCGCGGCGGACTTCTACACCGCGGTCACGCGGGGACCGGAAGTCTACCGCGGCAACCCCTTCCAGATCGAGGCCGGGCTGGCCTATGCCAAACCGGGCGGGACGCAGCAGCCCGACGAAGGCCGGCCCGGCGCCGCGCCGGGGCCGGGGGACGGCTCCGGCGGCGTCCTGGGCGCCGAGGAACCGGTGCGGGTTCTGCGTTTCGCCAATAAGGTCCCCCTGCTCGCCATGGGCGGCGCCTGCGCGATCACCCGGGCCATCGCGGGTATGAACTGGAAACATTACGGCCTGAGCCAGCCGCGCGGCAGCCTCCCGTTCGGTCCGCTGGTCGTGATGGTGCACATGGCCAGCGTCTGGGTGCCCTTCACCAGTGAAAGCAAGGAAGCCATCGCCCACTATTCCGAGATCCTCCGCGAGATCACCTTCGCACTCCAGGAGTGCGGCCGGCGGCTGGCCGTATTTCTCAGCCGGCGCCGGCGCCAGGCCGAGCTGGAGCGCAAGAAAAACTACATCGAGATGTACCTGCCCCATTTAGCGCTGGGACTGCGCCAGATCCTGGATTTGGACGAGTGCCAGGAGACCACGATCGTCGGCAAGCTCCACAAAATGCTGGAGCGGACGCACCTGGAGCAGTGAGAGGAATTGCTGGTTGCCCCGTCGCCCGCCGCTGCGGGCAAGGGGCCACTTATTCCGATCGCTGTAGCGATCGGAATGACGTGGCGGATTGCTGATTGCGGATTGCGGGCTACAGCCCGCCGCAGGGGCACCGGCGAGGAGGAACCATGGCCAAAGCTGAAACGCCCAAAGCCGCGCGGGCGGCCGCGCCCCTGCTGGTCTCCCGGCGGGACGCCTCCGGCCGGATCGTCGGCATCGCCAGCGGGATCCACCAGGACATCGTCAGGAAGAACGCCCGCCCGAAGATGCGCTTCCCGATCCGCTCGCTGAGCAACGTCAAGTACGACCCCCGCAAGGGCCACTTTGAACTCCTCAGCAAGATGGCCACCCGCACTCTATCCTACAACACCGTCAAGACCTTCGCCCAGTCCA
>CAZVVD010000233.1:0-1904 GCA_964630555.1 uncultured Verrucomicrobiota bacterium
CGTTCGTGAAGGTCAGCCCATTCCCGTTGTTGCCGGTGACCAGGCAGTTGGTCATCCCCAACGTGGAACCGGCGGCGCCGACGAAGCTTATCCCTCCGCCCGCGGCGTTGTTCCGCGCGCACGAATTCAATATCCGCGCGCCGCCGCCCCCGCACACGTACAGCTGATTCGGCGCCGTTCCCAGAGCAACGCCGCGCCCATCAAACGCACAGTGCTCCACCACGGTGGCGGCGCAGTTCGTCACCGCAAGATCGGCGCCATTCAAGACCCCGCTGCCCGTCAGCGGGTTGTCCTGAAACACGTTGGAGATCAACAGCAGGGAGTGCAATCCGGCCGCGAACACCCCGCCCCCCTGCTGGATATTGCTGCCGCCCTTGGCAGAGTTGTTCGTGAACGCGCAGTTCGCCACCACGCCCGTGGCCCCGCCCAGGTAGATCGCCCCGCCATAGCCATGTTCGTACTTATGAGAACCACCACCGCTCGCCGCGGCCGAATTGCTGAAGAAGCAGCACCCCATGATCGTCGCTGCCATCCCGGCGCCAACGTGATAGACCGCCCCGCCCCGGGCGACGCCGCCGCAGCTCGCCATGTTTCCAATCAGCGTGGCGTTTTCCAGCGTCAGCGCGCCGTTGGCGGCGTAGATTGCCCCGCCATAGCGCGTGGAGTAGTAGGGCGAGAACGCCGTTACGTTATTACTGAACACGCTCCGGCCGCCCCGCACGATCAGCGGGCAATTCACCGCGGCCACCCCGCCCCCATTACCGTACACATCGCTCAACGAGGACCGCAGGGTATTGTTATAAAAGGCGCAGTCGAGCAGCGTCAGCGAGCCGCCCAGCGCGTAAATCCCGCCGCCATACGCCGTATACGCCACGCGTGTGTGTTGGTTCGTGTTGTCCCGCACCACGCAGTTGGTCAGGGTGGCCGCGCATCTCTCGATCTTCAGCCCCGCGCCGTAATTTACGTCGTTGGTGAACCTTCCGCCCCGGAACGTCAGTCCTCGCAAGACCAGCGCACCCATGCCCTGGGCCTGTAAGACCCGCTGGCCGCTTGCGCCCGCGTTGTCCAGCACCGTCAGCGCCGGATTCGCGTTCGAGGCCGCCAGGATCAGCCCCGGCATCTGCACCGTCAGCGGAAAGGCCTCGCCATTCGCAACGTTGTACGTCCCGGTCGCCACGTTGATCGTCGCGCTCGCCGCCACGTTGGCAAGCGCCTTGGTCAGCGATTTCCAGGCCGTGTCCCATCCCAACCCATCCCCGGTGGAGTCATTGCCATTCACCGCATCCACGTAGCAGTTGGTCACCGTCCGGATGATGGAGTCCACAACCCCCGTGGCGTAGTGATAGCCCAGGTCCGCCGGGCCTGTATCGTTCGTGCTGTCCGTCCGCGTCGTCCGCGTGTCCAATCCCCAGAACTCCGCCGAGTTGCTCCCCGCGTCAATGCACGGACTGCTCGTCGCCTGGCCATGCAGCCCGTTTGACGACAGGTAATAACACTCCGCCACATTGGCGAACAACGGATCGCCGGAGAGATTGCTCACCCCGCCGTAAGCCGGAGCCTGCAAACACGAGTAATCAACCCGCACATTCTCGTTGCTCAGAATACCGCCGGAACCGTTGCCCCAGGCGATGCTGTTGACCACCGTCCCCGTCCCGCCCGACCGATTCAAGCCCCACAATCTGTTATCCGCCAGAGTGCAGTTGACCACAGTGACTGTCCCGGCCCCCAAGCCAACCCCATCCCCGAGGTTCCGAACCATGAGGCAGTTAAACAGCGACGCATTTCCGTTCGTGAAGGTCAGCCCATTCCCGTTGTTGCCGGTGACCAGGCAGTTGGTCATGGCCAGCGCGGAACCGGCGGCGCCGACGAAGCTTATCCCTCCGCCCGCGGCGTTGTTCCGCGCG
>CAZVVD010000234.1:0-1810 GCA_964630555.1 uncultured Verrucomicrobiota bacterium
CCGCCTCGGCTGCGACGTCGTGGAAATGGTTTTGGCTGACCAGGACGGCTGGGACAGATACGAGGCGGCCAAATGGCTCACCATGCGCCGATGGCTTGAAGCCAATCCCGGCGACGAGTTCGCCCGGGAGGTTCGGGCCCAATTGACCTCGGAACCAGAGCGCTACGCGGCGGCCACGCGCGAATACCTGGGCTGGGGGGTGTTCGCTCTGATGGCGCGGTGAGGCGGCGCCGCGGCCGCCAATTCGTGCGTCTTGTTTATGGCGGCTTGAGGAGCCAGCGTGAAGGCCAGGAAGCAGATGCTGGTACCTGCTGGAACCGGAATCCCAGAAGGATTGGACGCGGGTCCACCCTGGTGTGCGTCTCGAAACGGTCCGGGCGTGTGCTGCGCGTTGAATACGTGCAGGGGGAGTGAGGGCGGTTTTTTTCAAAGCATTCAGCATTTATTTCTTCAGCCTGGATTCGGCAGCAGAGAACCACGAATGAACACCAATTGACGCGAATGCAGAAAGATTCCAGCAAACATCTGCGGATTGCAAATGCTGCGATCCACAAGGAACATCACCTGCTGGGTGAGGTGCTTGATATTCATTAACATTTGAGTGTTAGCGTCCATTGGCGTCCATGCATGGTTCAACGGCTCTTTTTAGGTTCATTGTCTTTCAAGTCGGGCTCAGGTATAACGCCGTGGGGCAGCCGGGGAATGACGGGATTGCCGGGAGGCGGGGCTGTTGATGGAAGGCTTGGCCGACATGTCGCAGGCCCTGGCCGGGATCACGGGCTGGGAGGACGGTTTCCATTGGACGCCGGCCGCGGGGATCGTGGCCGGGCTCTACGCCCTGTGCCTGCTGGCCGGCCTGGCGCTGGACGGGATGTTCGGCGTCCGCTGGCTGAGCCGCTGGCGCCGCGGCCTGGCGCCGGCGCCGGACTGGCCGCGCTCGGCGGAGCGCTTGCGCCGCCGGCCGTGGACCTGGCGGGAGGCGGCCCTGATCCTGATCGCGCTGCTGGCCGCACTGGCGGCGCTCCGCGCTGCCGCCTGGCTCGGCGAATCCAGGGGCTGGCCGTTCCCGGGGGAGGGCGCGGCCGCGGCGCTGTGGCACGGCCTGGCACTGCACGGGGTTTGCCTGGCCGCGCTGGCCTGGTCCGTCCGCCGCCGCCGGCTTTCCCTGGCGGAGGCGTTCGGGATCCGCGGCCGGGACGCGCTGCGGCGGGCGGGGCAGGGAGCGCTGATCTACCTGGCGATCCTGCCGCCGCTGTTGATCGTTTCGCTCGTTTACCAGGCGGCCCTGTATTACGGCGGCTGCGACCTGTTCCTCCAGGACGTCGTCCTGGTGTTCCTGGAACCGCAAACGCCGGGCGTGCGGGTCGGCCTGCTGATCCTGGTCCTGCTGATTGCCCCGGCGTCCGAGGAGGCCCTGTTCCGGGGCGTGATCCTGCCGCTCCTGGCCCGTTCCGCCGGCCCGGGTCCGGCGGTCCTGCTGACCGCGGCCGGCTTCGCCCTGATCCATTTCCACCTGCCGGCGCTGGCGCCGTTGTTTGTGCTGGCTGTCGGCTTCGCCCTGGCCTATATTGCCACCGGCTCGCTCCTGGCGCCGCTGGCCATGCACGCGCTGTTCAACGGCATGAACGTCGGACTGGTGCTGCTGGCGGCTGGCCGTTAGACTCTTTTTCGTGAACAGTCACGCTTTTGGGTGTATATTTTGGAGCCGGTCCCACAGGCGGGACCGGTTGGACGTGAACCGCGATCAGAAGCAAAAAAAGGATTAACCACGGAGGCACGGAGAAGAAGAGATGGCTTGAAATCGTGTTTT
>CAZVVD010000235.1:0-1800 GCA_964630555.1 uncultured Verrucomicrobiota bacterium
TCGTCATCGGCCAGGCCTGCGAGTTCGACTACTCCGGCGTCCAGGCCTGCAAGGCGCTCAAGGAGGAGGGCTACGAACTCGTCCTCGTCAACAGCAACCCCGCCACGATCATGACGGATCCCGAGTTCGCCGACCGGACCTACCTCGAGCCCCTCACCGAGGCGGTCCTCGAGGAGATCATCCGCCGCGAGCGGCCGGACGCGCTCCTGCCGACCCTCGGCGGCCAGACCGCGCTCAACCTGGCCATCGCCCTGCACGACCGCGGCGTGCTCAAGCGCTACCAGGTGGAGATGATCGGCGCCCGCGCGGACGTGATCCGCAAGGCCGAGGACCGCAACCTCTTCAAGGAGGCCATGCTCAAAATCGGACTGGACGCGCCCCGCAGCCGGTCCGCGCATTCCCTCGAAGAGGCCATGAAAGTCCCGGCGTCGGTGGGCGGCTTTCCCGTGGTCATCCGGCCCGGTTTCACCCTCGGCGGCAGCGGCGGGGGCATCGCCCGCAACGAGGAGGAATTCCGAGCCCTCGCGGCGCGCGGCCTGTCCTACAGCCTCAACTCCGAGGTGCTCGTCGAGGAGTCGGTCGCCGGCTGGAAGGAGTTCGAGCTGGAGGTCATGCGGGACCGCAACGACAACTGCGTCATCGTCTGCTCCATCGAGAACCTCGACCCCATGGGCGTCCACACCGGGGACAGCGTTACCGTGGCCCCCGCGCAGACCCTGACCGACCGGGAATACCAGCGCATGCGGGACGACACCCTGGCGGTGATCCGGGAGATCGGGGTGGAAACCGGCGGGGCCAACGTCCAGTGGGCCGTCCACCCGGACACCGGCCGGCGGGTGATCATCGAGATGAACCCGCGCGTCTCGCGCTCCAGCGCCCTGGCCTCCAAGGCCACGGGGTTCCCCATCGCCCGGATCGCCGCCAAGCTGGCCGTCGGCTACACGCTCGACGAGCTCCGCAACGACATCACCCGCGACACGCCCGCCTGCTTCGAGCCCGCCCTCGATTACGTGGTCGTCAAGGTGCCCCGGTTCACCTTCGAAAAGTTTCCCGCCGCCGACACCACCCTCGGGACCCAGATGAAATCGGTCGGCGAAACCATGAGCATCGGCCGGACCTTCAAGGAGTCCCTCCAGAAGGCCCTGCGCTCCCTCGAGACTGGCCGGGCCGGGTTCGGCGCCGACGGCAAGGACGGCCCGTTCGAGTCCCTTGCGGACGACGCCCTGGCCGCCGAGCTGGTCCGGCCGAACGCCCAGCGCCTCTTCGCTATCCGCGCGGCCTTCCGGCGGGGATGGTCCGCGGACCGCGTGGCGGAACTGACGCGCTTCGACCCGTGGTTCCTGGGCCACCTGGCGGAGCTGGCGGCCTTCGAGGACGAAATCCGGTCGGCGGGCAGCCTCGCGGGGCTGGCGCGGGACCCGGCCCTGTTCCGGCAGGCCAAGGCCTTCGGCTACTCCGACCGCCAGCTCGCTTACCTGCTGGGGGCGCCCGAGGCCGACGTCCGCCGCGCCCGCGAGGCCCTCGGCCTCGCGCCCGTGTTCAACCTCGTGGACACCTGCGCCGCCGAGTTCAAGGCCCTGACGCCGTATTACTATTCCACCTACGGCGCGCTTGACGAGCGGCGCCCGGACCCGCGCCGGAAAATCATGATCCTCGGGGGCGGCCCGAACCGGATCGGGCAGGGGATCGAGTTCGACTACTGCTGCGTCCACGCCTCCTTCGCCCTGCGCCAGGCGGGGTTCGCCACCGTCATGGTCAACAGCAACCCCGAGACCGTCAGCACCGATTACGACACCAGCG
>CAZVVD010000236.1:0-1743 GCA_964630555.1 uncultured Verrucomicrobiota bacterium
TCAGCGCGCCGCCGTGTTGACAGAGCCCCCCCCCATGGGCGGTGCCGCCGCTCGAGTTGTACGCATAGTTGTTGCTGAGCACGCAACCCTTCAGCAGCAGGGTCGTATTGGTCGCGTAGATCCCCCCGCCGTAGTTGTTGATGGTGGCGTGCGCCGCCGAGTTTCCGGCCACCACGCAGTTGGACAGCGTCACACTACCGCCCAGCAGGTAGAGCCCCGCACCATATCCGCTGTTGGTAAAATAGCCCCCGCTGACGGTCACCCCCGCCACGGAAACGGTCGAGTTGTAGGCAGACACGATCCGCATTAACCCGCCGGTCTTGGTGAGGATGCTGTTGGTGCCCGAATAATTATTGGACCCCGCGCCGACCCACCCGTGGCACCCGCCAAGGATCGTCACCCCCGCGGCGTTGGAAATCGTGATTTGCGAGGCATTGGAGTAGACGCCCCACTTCAGGAAGATCGTGTCGCCGGCGTTCGTGGCCGCGTCCGCCGCCTCCTGCACGTTGCTGAAGGCGCTGGCCCAGCTCGCGCCGTCATACGGATCGCCCCCCGCCGGCGTGACATAGTAGGCGGTCTGTGCAGAAGCACCCTGCGCCAAGATAAAGAGCATTGCGCGCAAACAGGCTGCCAGCAGATGGTGCCCACGGAATATGATTTTCGCAATACGCATGCCCTCACCGTTGCGGAGCGTTAAAGACTTTTCACCCGGTGAGAATTCTCACCACCCCCGTAAGACCGTTCCCCGGACCGAGCGCGAGGCCTCCGCCGTGTTCCCGTAGGCCCCCAGGTTGACGCGCCCGCGGTTCGGTTTGGGCTCGAGGGCGTAGTCCGACGCCGGGGCCCCGGCGTCGATGCACGGACTCAGGCGCGCGTCCGGCGCCCAGGCGCCGCCGTGCCAGGAGCCCGCCGGGCTCTGGAGGTGGTAATCGCCGAGGCTGGGATTGACGAAGAGCGGATCCGCGCAGAAATTAGCGACGCCGGCGGCCGGCGCCCAGAAATCCTGTGCATCGGTATAGGACATGGCCAGGTTGTGGTTGTGCCCGATGCCGCCGAGGCCGTTGCCCCAGACGATCGAGTTCCGCACGGTCAAGACGGGCATCGTCGGCCGAGCGATGCCCCAGCCCCAGTTGTCCGCCAAAGTGCAATGGAGGATCTCGACCGGACCGGCGGCTATCAGCACACCGCTACCCCCGTTTTTCGCCAGCAGACACCGAGTGATTCGCAGCAACGCCCCGGCGCCGCCAGCGAAGTAGACACCGCTATGGGCGCCGTTGTGCCATACGGTTGAGTTGACGATGTCAACCAGGGTAACGCCGCTGATATACACATGATCCGCATTGGCGCTCTTGGCTGTTTGTCTCGTTTGGCAGCGGTCCACCAGGGCCGTTGCGCAGCCGAGCAGACACAGCGCGGCGCCCCGACGATAGGTCGTGTTGTCCACGGAGTTGTCCGAGAAAACGTTGGATTGCACGGTTGCCGGCCCGAGATTGGTCAGGCAGACGGCGCCGCCATAGCCGTATCCCGCGCCGCCGGCGCTGCCGGTCCAATTGCTGACAAAGGTAGAATCCCACACGCCGGCCGACCCGTCGCAAACGAACACCGCGCCGCCGAACCCGACGCCGTTGGCGCAATAGGCATAGTTGCCCTGGAAATCGCAGTTGGTGATGGTTACCGCCGAGGCAATCCCGGCAACGGCGCCACCCTGAAAATGCCCCGCGCTGAAAAAGTCAGCCCGATTGA
>CAZVVD010000237.1:0-1683 GCA_964630555.1 uncultured Verrucomicrobiota bacterium
AACTCGAGGAGCGCATCACCTCCACCCGCCGGGGCTCGATCACCTCGGTGCAGGCGATCTACGTGCCGGCCGACGACCTGACCGACCCGGCCCCGGCCACGGTCTTCAGCCACCTCGACGCCACCACGGTCCTGTCGCGCGCGATCTCGGAGCAGGCCCTCTACCCCGCGGTGGATCCCCTGGACTCCACCTCGAACATCCTCAGCGCCGCCGTGGTCGGCGAGGAGCATTACCGCGTCGCGCGCGGGATCCAACAGGTGCTGCAGAAATACAAGGAACTTCAGGACATCATCGCCATTCTCGGGGTGGAAGAGCTGTCCGACGACGACAAGCTCACCGTGGCCCGCGCCCGGAAGATCCAGCGCTTCCTGACCCAGCCCTTCTTCACCACCGAGCAGTTCGGCGGCAACCCCGGCCGCTTCGTGCCCCTGAAAGAAACCCTCCGCGGCTTCAGCGAAATCCTGGCGGGCAAGCACGACGAGCTGCCCGAGCAATCTTTCTACATGGTCGGCGCCATCGACGAGGCGGTGGCCAAGGCCAAGGCGCTGTAGAAGAATTGCGGACTTGTCCCGCGTTGCGCGGGATTGATGATTGCTGATTGCCAGCCAGAAGTGGCTTTGTCAAACAAAGCATTTTACCCACGGGATACCCAGCGCGGCATAGCCGCAACCAAAACAGGAACATTGACCGCGGATAGCGCTGATGGCCGCGGATAAGATTTGATAGGTCGATTCATATTTCTCTATTGTTATTTCCTGTATCCGTGCCCATCCGCGTGATCCGCGGTGAGACATTGTTTCATAAGAACGTGTTTAAAAAACACGATGTTGACGGATTGTAGTACGAACGTATTCCGTTCTTATTTTCGCGCCTTTCGCGTGTTTCGTGGTGAAAAATTCGGAATGGGCTCGAAAGCTATATGAATACCTTCTCGCTGGAAATCCTGACGCCGGAAACGCCGTTCTTCAAGGGGAACGTGGAAAGCCTCGTTGCCCGGGGCCAGGAGGGCTTCCTCGGCATCCTGGCCCGCCATGCGCCCCTGCTGGCCCGGCTCGCGCCCGGCCCGCTGCGCATCGCCACCGAGGGCGGCGAACAGGCGTTCCAGGCCGGCGCCGGCCTGCTGGAAGTCGCACCCGCCGGCGTCACCGTCCTGCTGGACTCGATCGCTCCCGCCGCCGGCGCGCCGAAAACCAAAGCTTAAAATTGATCGGGAATCATGGCGACCGTCCAGCTCAGCCGCCTGGCTGCAGCCCTTCATGCCCGCCCAGGGTCGAGTTAGTGGCACCCGCCATCCACATCATGTCGTTATGCACACGTTCAACAAGGTCGGGATATGTCATGATCTCGAGTTGGCCGAAGTCGCCCTTCGCCCGGATCATTTCTTCCGCCGAGAGCCCCCCGTAGTCTCGCCCGATCACAAGGGATATCTCGGGCTTGCAGGCAGGGATTCCCAGATCAGCCAACTGCCGCCTGTATAGAGGATTATCGAAGTAGTCACGGCACTCCCGCAGTTGGCGCAGGGCTGTAAGAACTTGACTGTTGAATCCCTGTTTATCCTGTGGAATCAACCGGGTCAGTTTTGCATTGGGGGCCTTCAGGGCTTGAATCTTCCAGTGGTCGGATGCGCCGATCGGTTCCAGCAGGATATCGGGGATCAATTCCCCCTTGCACTCCTCCTCCCTC
>CAZVVD010000238.1:0-1646 GCA_964630555.1 uncultured Verrucomicrobiota bacterium
TCCGCAAGTAGGGGGTTTTTCAGCAGAACCGAATGTTTAGACGTGACCCCGGTTGTAATTGTCGTTGACCAGGGCGGCCATCTGATGGTTATTTCCGGTTCTCGGCGCCCAGCTTGTCCAGCGGACTTTTCACCGAGACGCCTGGCTTGTTGAGCACGTGCGTATAGACCATCGTCGTCTCCACATGCGCGTGGCCCAACAGTTCCTGGACCGTACGGATATCGTGTCCCGCCGCCAAGAGATGCGTGGCGAAGGAATGCCTGAGCACATGGGGGGTCACCCGCTTGGACAACTCCGCTTCCTGCGCCGCCTGGCGCACCGCCGCCTGATAGGCGCCTTCCAACACGTGATGCCGGCGCTGCACCCCGCTGCGGGGATCCGTCGAGAGTTCCCGCGATGGGAACAGCCACTGCCATTCCCAGCGCTCGCCCGCCTTGGGAATCTTGTGCTCCACCGGCGGCGGCAGCCAGACGCCCGCCACCCCGCCGGCTCGGTCCCGCTCAAGCACCTTCCGCAAAGACAGCAAGTGCGCCGACAAATCCGCCTTCAACCCATCCGGCAGAACCGTCACCCGATCCTTCCCGCCCTTTCCGGAGCGCACCGTGACGATCCCGCGTTCCAAGTCCAAGTCCTGCACTCGCAGCCGAATCAACTCCATGACGCGCAGTCCGGCGCCATATTGCAGTTGGGCCATCAACAGCGCCGTGCCGCGCAGGTTCCCGAACAGTTTTCGCAACTCGTCGGGCGTCATCACTTCCGGCACACGCTGCGCGCGGCGGGAGGGTGTATACCCGCTCACATCGCCGGGATCGCGCCCCAGCGCCTCGTGGAACAAAAACATCAGCGCATTGAGCGCCTGGCGCTGCGTGGCGGCCGCCACCGCCCGGTCCACGGCCAGGTGGGAAAGAAATCGCTTCAGGTCTTCGCCCGTGGCGTCGTCCAAGGGACGCGCCCCCAGCCAGACGGCAAACCGCCAGGCCCAATCCCGGTAGGTCATCTCCGTCCGAAACTGGTACTGCCCCACCCGTAATCGTTCGACCAGCCGACGCTCCCAGGGCGTTTTGCCAAGATCGGCCTTTTCCGGGTGGATCGGCGACGGCTGCTCCTCGACGCCGTGCGGTGGCCCGGCCGCTGGATCGCGCCGCCGCGCGGTCAAGAAGAACCATCGTAACGCATTCCGGTCGAAATGATCGGTCACCCCGCGCGCCTCGCCGGCCTCCACATAGGCCTTGGCCGAGGCCGGCGAGGCGCGCTCGCGTCTTTCTTTGAGATAGTGGAGATAGGCCACGATGCAGCGCCGGAACCGTTCACGCGTTGCAGGATCGAACGATTCTCCCGCCAGTACCGTGCTCCATTCCGCGAATAAAACAGGGGTCTGATCCGCTTGCATTATGCCCTTCCCAGTGGTTGTTTTTCAGATAAATCCTAACAGCATTTAGCATCAAGTCAATGCATCAACTCAATATTTTTTACCAATGGACTTTTCCCGTCTGACCGTGAATCCTGCCTCGCATTTCTGGCTTTCATTGAACGAGATAGGGCTTGAACAATTTTCGATTTTTTAGGTCTTTACATTGCCAATGATTTCGACAACAATTTTAGTGCAGTTATCGGAATCGTGTCAAACTAAAGGTAAACCAACTGTT
>CAZVVD010000239.1:0-1618 GCA_964630555.1 uncultured Verrucomicrobiota bacterium
GCCTTCGACAAGGACAACAACCTCTGGGTCTGTGACCGGCGCAACAACCGCATCCAGATTTTTAATCATGACGGCAAATTCCTGCGGCAGATCCCGCACACCGGCCCGTACGAGGTGCGGATCAGCAAGAAAACCGGGGAAGCTTACGTGATGGGAATCGCGCCCACGAATTTTATCGCCAAGCCGCATGGCGTGGAGACCGAGATCACCCACCTCAACACCGTGACCCTGACCAAGTACGCGGCTGGCGATAAGCCGAAGGTGCTGGCCCAGACCCGGCTGGAAGGGATTGATCGCGAGCAGAATAAGGAGAAGAAGGATCACGAGGGGTTTTGGAGCTATTGGTGGACCATGGCCCTGGACGATTCGGGCGCCAAGCCCTGTCTCTGGGTGGTTTGGGGAGCCGGCGACGTGAATCTTGCCCATGGGTCCGGCAGCGGCACCGCGAAATCCCTGGCGCGGGTGACGGACCTGGGCGACAAGTTCGGCGAACCCGAAGTCCTGATCGGCAAGGAAGCCCCGCGGCCGTCGCACCTGATCGCGGCCGGGTGGGAGTCGGACATCATCTGCGCGGGAGGCTGCTGGTTCGACGCCAATACCGGCCGCTACCTGGGCAACCACAGTGTGGGCGGCTACTCGGAGGTGGGCGCCGTGCGGGATGGCCGCTGGCTGACGCGCACCGGATTCGGCGGCGAAACTATCCAGGTCTACCCGGAGTCCTGGGCGACCAATCCGGCCCTTCCCGCGCTGACCAACTGGCCGCTGGTTCCGTTTTCCCTGACGCGGGCTGGGGCGCGCGGGTTCTGCGCGGCGCCCAACGGCGATGTCTATGTGGCGCGTTACTACCAGTGGTGCCATTCTTTCGGGGCCCGGGCGGGCGGGGAAGGGCCGGATCACCATGTGACCATTGACCGCTACACCATCGACGGCAAGCTGGTCGGGAAGCGGGTGGTCTACGAACTCTCCGGCGGGGCGTGTTCACCGGTGGCGGATATCAAGGGCAATATTTACGTCTGCGACAACCTGGGACGCAAGCTGGGGCAATTCTACGAGGACGACATTGCCCCCAACATGCCGTCCTGGACGCCGGACTACCAGATCAGCGCGGCGGAATGGGAGCAGTTGCGCAGCGGCAAGATGGTGCATGCCGGGTATCGGAAATTTGTGCAGAACCCCCTCATCCGGCATGTCGGAAGTATCTACAAGTTCGGGCCCAAGGGCGGCGGCCTGCTGTGGCGGGCGGCCCAGGGCGAGTACAAGCAGTTCTGGCCCCAGACCAATGCGGCGGGCGCGGTGACCTATCCGGACTGGGGCTATCCCTTCAAGCCCATGCCGACCACTCCTGCTACCCACTGGCAGGCGACCTGGCTGACAACGAGTGACGGACGGGAGGGCATGTTCCCGTGGTGGACCGACGGCGTGGAATGGGAGTTCCTGGGCGTCAGCCCGGTTGCCGGCCGCTACACCAAGGGCCACGACGGCTGTGTGTGCTTCAACCTGCGCTTCTGCGCCGACGACTTCGGGCGCACCTACGTCCCGGCCGCGCACCGCAATACCATCCGCATGATCGACACCGCCGGCAACGAGCTCCTGCGCATCGGGCGCTACGGCAACCTGG
>CAZVVD010000240.1:0-1593 GCA_964630555.1 uncultured Verrucomicrobiota bacterium
ACGGGAACACCGCCCAGGCCTCGCACACGCCCCGGGGGACGGTGTTTTGGGCGAAATGAGATTTTTCACCCTGCTTCGCCGGGTGAAAAACTAGCGGACCGTCGCCTCGGCGGTCCGCTCCTGCTCGTAGCCCATCTTGATGCGGAGGACGCGGGCGATATCCTTCTCGATCACGTAGAGATAGCGCTTGGAAAGCGCTGTGGCGGTCGGGTACCGCAGGGGAATGTTCGGTTCCTTCAAGCGCTGGCCCGGGCCGCTGTCCAGGTTGCCGTAGCGCCCAATGCGCAGGACCTCGTTGCCGGCGGTGTCGATCATCCGGATCGTGTTGCGGTGGGCGGCCGGCACATAAGTGCGCCCGAAGTCGTCGGCGCAAAAGCGCAGGCTGAAGCAGATGCAGCCGTCGTGGCCCTTGGTGTAGCGGCCGGCGACGGGGCTGACGCCCAGGAACTCCCATTCCATCCCGTCGGTCCACCAGGGGTACAAGCCTTCCCGCCCGTCCTCGCTGGTCTGCCAGGTGGCTGTCCAATGGGTGGCGGGAGTCGTCGGCGCGGGCTTGAAAGGATAGCCCCAGTCGGGAAATCTCACCTTGCCCGCGGCGTTGGTCAGGGGCCAGTGCTGTTTGTATTCGCCCTGGGCCGCCCGCCAGAGCAGGCCGCCGCCTTTTGGCCCGAACTTGTAGAGGGCCCCGACATGCCGGATCAGGGGGTTGAGCACGAATTTCCGGTACCCGGCGTAAACCATCTTGCCGCCGCGCAGGGTTTCCCATTCCGCCGGGCTGATGTGGTAGTCCGGGGCCCAGGACGGCATGTTGGGGGCGATGTCGTCCTCGTAAAACTGCCCCAGCTTGCGGCCCAGGTTGTCGCAAACGTAGATGTTGCCCTTGAGGTCCGCGACCGGCGAGCAGGCGCCGCCCGAGAGCTCGTAGATCAGCCGCTGGCCGATCAGCTTGCCGTCGATCGTGTAACGGTCAATGGCGATATGGTGGTCCGGGCCTTCCATTCCCGCCCGGGCACCGGCTTCCGTGCACCATTGGTAATATCGGGCCACGTAGACGTCGCTGTTGGGCGCCACGCTGAGCCCGCGCGCCCCGGCCCGGGCCAGCGAAAACGGGACAAGCGGCCAAGTCGCCAGGGGCTTGGTTTCGGGGTTGGTGGGCAGGGACGCCGGGTACACCCGGATGCTTTCGCCGGCAAATCCACCGCGTTCCACCCAGCGGCCATCCCGTGCGGCGACCAGCTCGGAAAAGCCCATTCCTTGATGCTCCCCCAGGTGGCGCCCGGTGTTGGCGTCGAACCAACTGTTTCCGGCGCAGACGATATCCGACTCCCATCCCGCCGCGATCCGGTAGCTCGGCCGCGGGGCGTCGTTGCCGATGAGTATTTCCGGCTCGCCGAACTTGTCTCCCAAGTCCTTCACCCGCGCCAGTTTGCGCGCCGTGCCGACTCCCGATCCATGCACGGGATTCACGTCCCCGGCGCCCCAGGTCATCCAGAGGCAGGGCTTGTCGGCCGAGTCGTCCAGGGCCATGGTCCACCAGTAGCTCCAGAATCCCCAGTAATCCTCCTTGTAGTTGCAATGCTCGCGGTCGATGCC
>CAZVVD010000241.1:0-1513 GCA_964630555.1 uncultured Verrucomicrobiota bacterium
CCGGCAACGGCGCCACCCTGAAAATGCCCCGCGCTGAAAAAGTCAGCCCGATTGACGAGGAACCGGCAGCCGGAAATCTCCATCGTCGTATGATATCCCGCCAGGGCGCCCCCGGCGGCCCGGTGATATTGTCCCTTGGAATGCTGGACGATGTTGTTACTGAAGAGGCAATTGTTGACAGTGAGCGAGCCGCCGGCGCAATACAGGCCGCCGCCATAACCATCAAACCATTCGTTGTCAACCAGATTGGTGTTTTCGCTGATCACACAATTCGTCAGCATCACCGCGCAATCTTGAAAGCTCAAGCCGGCCCCGTTGTGTTCGCCCGAGGAAAAGCATCCGCGGCGGAAGGTCAGGCCGCGCAACGTGATCGCTCCTTTGGCGCGGGCCTGTAAAATCCGGCGCCCGGCCTTCCCCTCGTTGTCCAACACGGTGAACTCCGGATGCGCGTTCGAGGCCGCCAGGGTCAGATTGGGCATCCGCGCCTCCAGCGGAAAGGATTCGCCGGACGTCGTTTCGCTGTAGACCCCGGTCGCCAGGTGGATGATCCCGTCCGCCGCCACGTTCGTCATGGCGTAGGTCACCGATTTCCACGCCGACGTCCACGCCAACCCGTCGTTGCCATTATTCCCGTTCACCCCGTCCACGTAGCACACGGGAACCAACTGCGGCACGGACGTCCCGCCGGCGTAATGGTACCCCAGGTCGACCGGACCGCTGTCGGGCGTTCCGTCCGTCCGCGTCGTCCGCGCAGCCAACCCGTAGTCCGCCGCCGGACCTTCCCCGGCGTCAATACAGGGGCTGTGTTGCGTTTGCCCCGCCAGGTTGGTTTCCGAAAGGTAGTAACCCCCGGGAACAGGGGCGAACAGGGGATTGGTGACGAGATTTCCCGGTCCCTCCCCGAAAGGCGCATTCTGGGAGCAGCAATAGGTGACGCCAAGATTCGCGTTGCTGGCAAACCCGCCCGCCCCGTTGCCCGAGGCAATGCAGTTCAGCGCCGTCCCCGTGCCGCCCGCCACCATGCAGCCCCAGCCCCCGTTATCCGCCAGGGTGCAGTTCACGATGGCAGCCTCGCCGGCGGACACCAGACACCCGTCGCCCGCATTCAGCGCCAGCAGGCAGTTGGTCAGGCTCAGCTTTCCTGCGCCGGCCAGCACGACGCCGCTGTCATTGTTGTTCATAAACAAGCAGTGGACCACCGTCGCGGTGCCCCCGGCCTGGCATATCCCCTGCCCGCCGTTATTGACAAACTGGCAGTTGCTCACTGTCAGATGGGAGCCTGCTCCCGCCAGATACAGGCCCCGGTTGACATGGTTGCTGCGTGCGATCGTTCCCACAACGGACGCCTCGGCGACATCGCGAAGATAGATATGATCCGCGCCCGCGACCTTGCTTCCGTTTTCCATCAGGCAGCGGTCCACCGCGGCCGTGGCACAGCCGAGCAGACACAGCGCGCTGCCGAATCGATACGTTGTGTTCGATACGAGATTGTCCGCAAAATGGTTCGAAACCA